>JBBDSJ010000107.1:2318-15790 GCA_040905025.1 Gammaproteobacteria bacterium | reverse complement strand
AAACGGATTTTCGTCCCCTGCCTACCTTGCTGCTACGCAGCCCCGCTACCCGGCCATATATTGGAGATTTATGGCTTGACTACATTTTTAAGGCTCAGGACTGAAAACGGATTTTCGTCCCCTGCCTACCTTGCTGCTACGCAGCCCCGCTACCCGGCCTGGTTGTTAAAAAATGGGGAATTTGCAGTGGCCCGCGCAGGCAAGTCGCGTATTAAAGCCATCTGCAGCGCCCGCGTCAAGCCACAAGCCAATTTATCCTGAAATTATCGGGAGTTGCCTAGTCCTGCTTGGGCGGAACGTAGCCTTCCGGTGCAGCAGAACCCTCACCAAAAAAGAATTTTTCCATTTCTGCTTCCAGAAATGCCCGGGCTTTGGGTTCGATCGGTGTCAAACGATTTTCGTTAATAAGCATGGTCTGATGCTGAAGCCATTCATTCCAGGCCGGTTTCGAAACATTTTCATAAATACGTTTACCCAGTTCACCGGGATAGGGTTGACGGTCAAGGGCGGCCTCTTCGCGGCCCAGTCTTACGCAATGTACTGTTCGGCTCATGCAAACTCCTGCTTTATGTCAGCTCGTAGGTTGTCGTCAGTAACGCCCGTATCGGTGCGGGCAAGCCGACGTTCAATATTTCGGTGGGGCTTATCCATTGTTGATCCGGTGAATCGGCCACCTGCAATGCGATGTCACCGACCTGAAACTGCAGTGGCTGCAATTGTAAATGATAGTGACTGAAACTGTGCGCCAATGCAGGCAACTCTTCCGGCATACAAAAACCATCAGTGTGATCGGCAAACTGCCGATTCAGTTCTTGCAAACATGTGGCCTTGTCGGACCAGTCCGGCAAACACCATAAACCACCCCAGATGCCAGCCGGCGGTCGTCTGATTAATAAAATCTGCCGTTTGGCATTTTCGATCAACGCAAACACGCGTGTCCGCGTCGGTAATGACTTACGTGGCTTTGGCGTTGGATAGAGCATCTGCGTCGCAGTGGCATTCGCGACACAATGCCCGCCAAGCGGACAGGCCGGGCAATCCGGCCGCCGCCGGCACACGGTCGCACCCAGATCCATTATTGCCTGGGTATAGGCCGCGGTAGCCCTGGCTGGCGTATGCGAGTCGGCCAGTTCCCAGAGTTGACGTTCTATCTGCGGCTGTCCAGGCCAGCCTGACAATGCATGATACCGCGTCAGCACCCGTTTTACATTGCCGTCCAGAATCGCCACGCGCTGGCCGTGCGCAAGCGCCAGTATGGCACCGGCGGTCGAACGGCCAATCCCCGGCAGAGATTGCAATTCAGCCAGCGTCGCAGGTAATTGACCTCCATAAACAGCACACACCTGGCGGGCGGCACGATGCAGATTGCGGCCACGAGCGTAATACCCGAGTCCACTCCAGTAAGCGAGTACAGCGTCCTGACTGGCAGCTGCCAGCGTCTGGACATCCGGAAACTGTGCGATAAAATGCTCGAAATAGGGAATAACAGTCGCCACCTGGGTCTGCTGGAGCATGATCTCGGATACCCAGATGCGGTATGGATCCGCTGGCCGGTCACGACTCTGCCAGGGTAAATCATGGCGGCCATGGTGTTTTGCCCAGGCCAACAACTGCGGTGCAATGGGTTTGATGGCCCGTGCCTGGCTGTCAGTCGGCACGGGTAAGGCGTTCGATATTGTTAATGGTTGCTTCTGTTTCCTGCCGCATTTTTTGTTTAATCATCCAGGGGCCGATGATCGGCGGCACCCAGAATGCCGGCTCGATATCGCAAATAAATTCTATCCGGGTTCGCCGTCTATCAAGGCTTTCCGTCCGCCAGACAGAAAGCCCATAATGATAGTCACTGTGTGCCGGATCGATTCTAGCTTCGAAGTGATCTGGTGAGTACTGCGTGATCCGCTCTTCATAGATCGAGCCAAAACAAAAAAACCAGATGCAGGTTTCAGTGACCACGCGCCGTCGCGCCGGCGTCACCCCTGCCGGACCAAGCAGCGGGCTTTCGCTAATAGCATCACTCAATTCATGCAGGCGTTCCAAATCCTGCATGAGTTCACGCACGGCGGCGACCGGGCTGTCAATAACCATCATGATTTCCAGCCGGTAACGGCCATCGGCATGGCTGGCATGCACATGCTCAACATCACCGGCACTCGTCAGGGCCGGCATCAACATCAGCCAGCCCCATACCCATCCGCACCGAGTATTCGAGCAGCAGCGCATGCTACCTGCCTTTTAAAAATTCAACAGGTTCTTGAGACCCTCGCCGACTTCATCACCGAGCTTCTCTTTCAGCTTTTCTTCGACTTTCTTGGTGGCTCCATCAGACTTTTTATCCAGCTCTTTTTGCAATCGGGCTTTGGCCAGTCCGGCCAGATCCGGCTTGCAACCGGGATCGGTAAATGTGCCCTTGCAGCGCACCGGCACGGTGTAACCACCCACAGCTTTCAGTTCGCGCCCCCCCTGACCCTCGGCGGTTTTCGCAACACTGGCATTAAGAACGTAATCGACCTGTTCGCTGACCAGATTCGCCGTACCCTTGCCGTCCAGACGAATGGCCGGCGATTTCATCGCCAGATCATCATTGTTGATAAGGCCATCCTTGATATTCAGCGTACCGGTCAATTCGGAAAAGTCAGTGGACTCCTCCTTGGGCACCGCCTGCAGACTGCCACCTTCCAGCACGGCACCGGCCTGGCGCAGCATATGGCCGATATTCACGCCCTTGAATGAACCGTCATTAACCACAAATGCCACATTGCCACCGAGCGTACGTTTGAATGCATCGGCATCGGCACCGCGCGCATCCAGTTTTGCCTGTAAATCGGCTGTGCCGGACAGTTTCGAGGGTTCTCCACGCAAATCTGACAGCAACGCATTGATGTTGATACCTGTCAATGCACTGTCAATATTGACCAGTGGCGTATCTTTTTTGGCATTCAGATTTACGGCACCCTGATACTTGCCGCTGTAGACATTGGCACTCGCCGGGGCCAAGGTAATATCACCGTCTTTCGCATTCAGGTTAAGTTTGATATCACTGAGTTTGGCCTTGCTTATGATCAACTCACCAATGGCCAGCGTACCTTGAATGTCCAGTGCCCGTAATGTTTCCAATGGCAAACCCGCGGCACCGGCAGCGGCGGTTTCCGGCGTCGCCGGCGCCTCGGTAGCGGGTGGCAAATAACGGTCAGCATTGATCTTGTCGACAGTCAGATTCATCCGTACTGCCTGGCGGGCCAGATCAATGATGCCGAAATTGCCTTTGGCTGTGGTCTCGTCAAGTTGCAACACCAGATTGCTCAGGTTGATGCTGTTAGTGGTACCGGCATATTGCGTATCTACCGCGACTTTGGTCAGGGTTTTGTCGTCGCTGGTATCAGGGATATCCAGTGCCAGTTGTTGCATCAGCTGACGCAGATTAAATGCAGCGACTTTCAGGTTGCCGCTGTATTGCGGTGTGCTCAGTATCGCCTTGGCATCAACCGTGGCCTGCACATCCAGCCCCATACCCTTGACAGCCAGGCTGGGTATGCTCAGGGTCTCGTTCGCCATATTCGCCGTGGCGGTGGCGATCAACGCAATATCGACCGGCCCCTGCGGCAATTGTTTGCCGGCAAAAGTCGCCGTCGCATTGATCGGCTCCAGCTTGAATTGTTGTTGCGTACCGCTGAATTTCACCTCGGCATTCAGGCTTTTCAGATTTTCTGCCAGGGCCGCCTGACCAACAACGGCGAGCAGATCACCCAGGGATTCACCCGCCAGCGATATCTGGCCGCTCAATGCCGGATTGTCTGTCTGGGTAGCCGTCGCATTCACGTCACCCTGCAACTTCACCCCCAGCACCTGGGCCTGCAGGTTTGATACTTGTGCGGTACCTGCCTCGGCGTCAGCATCCAGCTTTGCCGATAATGAGAATCGGGCCGAACTGGCACTGCGGATTTGCGCCGCCATATCATCAAGCCCGGCCAGCCGCATTAATGCCGGCAAATCCTCGCCTTCGATATCCAGCTCACCGTTAACGCTGGGCACCGCGCGATCCAGATTCGATGCATTCAGATCACCATCAATTCTTGTACCGAGTGTCTTCAGTGAAAAATCACTGAGACTCGCCGTTTGCGCTTTCATGTCCGCCTCAACATCACCCGTCAAGGCGAGCTTTGTCTGGCCACCCGGTAAACCGGGCCCGGCAAAATCAGCCTCCATTTCGATCGGCGTCAACTTGTAACGCTCGTTTGCCAGGTCATAGGCCACCGTACCGTTTAATGCGAGTGTGCCCTTGAGTTCCGGATCATTCAGATCCGCGGCCAGTGACATTTCCAGATCCAGCGGTTCGCCCGGTACCAGTGCGCCGGTTTTAAGATTCAGTTTGTCGATCAGATATTTCTTGCCGGCCTGATTATCAGTCCAGCTCACTCGACTGTCGCGAATATCGAGACCACCGAGCGCAAGGGCCGCAATCGGCGGCGGCTGATCGGCATCAGCCGGAGTGGTTTTCTGCGCCTCGATATCGGCATCAGTTTGTGCGACTTCCTCTTCCTGTGCCTTGACCAGATCATCCCAGTTGGTTACACCGTCTTTATTGCGGATCAGGTTGGCGCGCAGGCGATCAATCACCACCGTGTCCATCTCGATTTCCTTGCGCAGCAGCGGCAATAATTTCACGCGCGCCTGAATTTCTTCGGCTTCAGCAAACGGTTCATTACCAAACCCCTCGGCATTACCGAGGACAATACGACCGGTCTGGATACCCAGCCAGGGAAACACCGAGATCTGTAACTCACCTTCGATCTGCAGATCGCGCCCCGTCTGTTTCTTCACCATGGCGGAGATCTCATCACGATAATCGTTTGGATCAAAATACATGGGCACGATTACCGCTGCGGCAATAATCAGCACCACCAGCAAACCGAATAAACCGATCAGAACTTTCAGCAATCCTTTCATATCAAATCTCCACCAACAAAAATAAACGGGTTGGCTACGCGTTCAGACGTTGCCATTAAATTCCTGCAAACGAGTGCGGGCGCGTGCTGCTGCCTGTTGCACCTGTGCCGGTGCCGTACCACCAATATGATCACGCGCTGCAACCGATGCCTCGAGCGACAATTGCTCAAAAATATCGGCCTCGATTACGTTGCTGAAGCTGCGCAGATCATCAAGTGTGAATTCCACCAGATCCTTGTTCTGGCTGATAGCCTCGCTGACAATGCGACCGACAACAGCATGGGCATCGCGAAACGGAATGCCTCTTTCAACCAGATAATCCGCCAAATCAGTCGCGGTGGCCAGACCCAGCCGGGCCGCATCACGCATGCGTTCGGGTTTGACTGTAATGGCCGGTATTAATGCAGCAAAGACTTTTACCGCCGCGCGTACGGTATCCAGTGCATCAAACAACGGCTCCTTGTCTTCCTGGTTGTCACGGTTGTATGCCAGCGGCTGGCCTTTCATCAGGGTCAGCAATGCAAACAGGTCTCCATATACCCGACCGGTCTTGCCGCGCACGAGTTCCGGAATATCCGGGTTTTTTTTCTGCGGCATGATTGATGAACCGGTACAAAATGCATCATCAATATCGATAAAGCCGAATTGCTGCGACATCCATAAAATCAGCTCTTCCGACATACGCGACAAGTGCATCATGATGATTGCTGCCGCACTGCTGAATTCAATCGCAAAGTCCCTGTCACTGACAGCATCAAGTGAATTCTCGCAGACACCATCAAAGCCAAGCTGACTGGCTGTAGCGTTGCGATCAATTGGAAACCGGGTGCCGGCAAGGGCTGCCGCACCCAGCGGTGAAACATTCATGCGCTTGCGTGCATCAGCAAGCCGGCTGCGGTCCCGGTACAGCATCTCGAACCAGGCCAGCATGTGATGGCCAAACGTCACCGGCTGTGCAGTCTGCAGGTGGGTAAAGCCGGGCAGTATGGTGGCATATTCCTGCTCGGCCAGTTCAATCAGCCGCAACATCAGTATTTCCATATCGGCCGCCAGCGCATCCATCTCACCACGCAGATACAGCCGCACATCGGTCGCGATCTGGTCATTGCGGGAACGGCCGGTATGCAGTTTCTTGCCGACATCGCCAATCCGTTCGGCCAGCCGCGCCTCGATATTCATGTGCACATCTTCGAGCGCATCGCTCCAGGCAAATTCGCCCCGGGCGATATCGGTGGCAATTTCCTCCAGCCCCTTGATGATCTGCTTGCTCTCGCTGTCGGTCAGCACACCGACTTTGGCGAGCATGCGGACATGCGCGACCGAGCCCTGGACATCACAGGCAGCAAGGCGTTTGTCGAACGCCACCGACGCCGTAAACGCCTCGACCAGTGCATCGGTGCCGGCATTGAAGCGCCCGCCCCATAGCTTGTCTGTTTCCTTGAATCCACTCATGCTGGCAGTATTATTGATTCACTAAAAAAGGGATTACAGTATAACGCAGACTCCGCCCACGCGGCGGCTGCCTGTTTCACAATAACATGCCTGTTATGATGCCATCATGACCGTTTTGACCCGCCAACGCAGCGCCTTTCTGCCGGATTTTTGCAGTGTACGCATGGCCGTGGCCGTCATCTTGATTGCCGAGCTGCTCGCGATTGTGCTGACACTCACCCACCCGGGCAACAGCACCGAGCGCTTCGAGCAACTCGCCCTGAATTCCCTGTTCGTGCAATGGGTCGCGCTGATGTGTACAGCCGTACTGTGTCTGCTACGCCAGCCGCTGAACCGCCTGCCGGATATCTGGAGCGCATTACTCAGCTACTGCACCATGCTGGTGATTACCCTGCTGGTCGCAGCCACGGCGTGGTGGCTGTTACAAAGCCGGCCGATGCTCGATACCGGCAGCGACTGGAGCAGCTTCGTGCTGCGCTGTCTTGGCATCAGCGGCATCGTCAGCGCGCTGGCATTGCGTTACTTCTATGTGCAACACCAATGGCGCGCCCATGTACGGCTGGAAGCCAACGCCCGCTTGCAGGCCTTGCAGGCGCGCATCCGGCCGCATTTTCTGTTCAACAGCATGAATACCATCGCCAGCCTGACCCGGCGGGAACCGGCGCTGGCCGAGCAGGTCGTCGAGGATCTGGCCGATTTGTTCCGGCTGACACTGGCTGAAACGGATGATTTGGTCACGCTGGCAGAAGAATTCGAACTCTGCCAGCGCTATCTGCGGATTGAGCAGTTACGGCTTGGCAACCGCCTGCAGGTTCATTGGGATATTGAGGCATTACCTGACGACGCCCGGATTCCACCATTAACATTGCAACCGCTGCTGGAAAACGCGGTATACCACGGTATCGAACCGCGTACCGATGGCGGCCTGGTCAATATCCATGGCGAAGTGCGGGGTAAACATCTGCTCATCTACATTGAAAACCCGCTGCCGGCACCTGCTGCTGCCCGTGAGCATGGCAATCAATTGGCCCAGGACAACGTCCGGCAACGGTTAATCGGGGCGTTTGAAAACGCGGCCAAACTGAGCGTGGATGTCACCACCGGGCGCTATCGGGTTGAACTGCTGTTACCGTACCGGAGACATTAATGCGGATCCTGATTGCCGACGATGAACAACCCGCACGGGCGCGCCTGGCCGCACTGCTGACCGATATCGGTGGCCATGAAATTGTGGCCGAAGCCGCCAGCGGTCTTGACGTGATCGAACAACTTGCGCAAACCACAGCGGATGTGGTGTTACTGGACATCCGCATGCCGGGCATGGACGGTCTGGAAACCGCCCGGCATCTGGCCGGACTCACCCCGGCACCGGCGGTAGTATTTACCACCGCTTACCACCAGCACGCCCTGGCGGCATTTGAATCCTGTGCGGTTGATTATCTGTTGAAACCCATCCGCCGCGAACGCCTGGCAGAAGCATTGAGTCGCGCACAGACAGTCAGCCGTGGCCGGCTGGCGGAAGTGGCCGGGCAACAGTCAAACAATCCGGCGCGGCGCTATTTGAGCGCTGTCGTCCAGGGCCGAATCCAGCTGGCATCAGTCACTGATATCCGCTGTTTCTGCGCCGATCAGAAATATGTCACGGCGACCTGGCCGGATGGCGAGCTGGTGCTGGATGAATCATTGAAACAACTCGAAAGCGAATTTGCAGAAGGCTTTCTGCGCATTCATCGTGGCACACTCGTTGCGGTCGAACATATTGAAGCGCTGAGCCGCGATGCCGACGGCCAGCCCATAATCAAACTCCGCGATCTTCCAGTGCCACTGAAAGTCAGCCGCCGGCACCTGAGCGAGGTGCGCAAACGGCTAAAGGAATTATGTTGATTGGCTAACGCAATGCCGGCCGGGCATCGCGAATTTCGCGGGCGGCGGCAAGCAGGGCCAGACGGGCGATCACACCGTAGGCGTAGAAACGATTGGGGCAGGCATCCGGCGATTGCGCCAAATCCGGTGAAATACAGCAATCCTCAAACGCCAGCGGTTCAAACCGCATGCCGGGAGAATTGAGACTTTCATTACTGGCCCGGGCGTTGTGAACGCGATAAAAACCGCCAACGACATGATGGTCGATCATGTACACCACCGGTTCGGCCATGGTCTGAGCGTCACCCCAGGTTTCATGCGTGTAAACACCTTCCTGGATGATCACTTTACTGACTTTCCTGCCTTCCTTGGTCGTTGACATGCGGGCGCGCTGTTTCCGGTTAAGTTCGCTGACTTCTTCAACACTGGTCACTGTCATCACGCCCATGCCGTACGTACCGGCATCCGCCTTGACCATCACAAACGGCGGATTGGTTACACCGTATTCATCATACTTGGTCTGGATCGCTTCAAGCAGTGCACCGACATTCTTTTCGAGACAGGTTTCACCTTCGCGTTTCATGAAGTCGATTTCACCACAATTGCGAAACATCGGCTCAATCAACCACGGATCCAGGTCAATGTGTTCGGCAAACTCTTTGACCACACGCTGATAGTGGCCGAAATGTCCGGACTTGGAACGACAGCTCCAGCCTAGCGCCAGTGGCGGCGTCACATGCTGGGCCAGATTTTCAAGGATCGCCGGACGGCCACCGGAAAGATCGTTGTTCACCAGCACCAGTTCCGGATCAAAACCGTCCAGATGTACCCGATCATCACTGCGCTGTAACGGTTCCAGAGTAATACTGCGGCCGGAATCCAGGTCTATGGTTTGCGGTTCTTTCAAATCCGGCAACAACGAGCCAATCCGGACTTCAAAACCGGCCTTGTGCAAAATACCCTGCAGCACGGCCAGATGTTCGAGATAAAACAGATTGCGGGTATGGTTTTCGGGGACGATCACGACCCGATCAATCGGTTCACGATAATGTTCAATCGCGGCCTGCACAGCTTGTATGCAAAGTGGTTCAAACGCGGCATTCAGATTATTGAACCCGGCCGGGAAAAGGTTGGTATCTACCGGCGCGAGCTTGTAGCCGGCATTGCGCAAATCCACCGAGGTGTAGAACGGCGCATGCAGCTTTAACCAGTGTTTGCGAAACCACGATTCAATATCAGCCTGTCGCTCCAGAAACGTGCTTTCTATTTTCAACAACGGGCCGGACAGCGCAGTGGTCAGATGCGGGACAGGAAGGGTGGGTACAGTTGCCATAGTGATTACTCGTTTTGCCTGGCGCTAGTTTAGCAGTTGGATAGGGTAGCGCGGAGTTAGTTTGGATTGGTTCAGAAAATCAGGTGCCGCGAGACTGGGCCGGATATTCAGGACAAGTCACCCCACAACGCCTGACACGCGGTAATCGCCGCCGGTGCCGCCGTTTCGGTGCGCAATATGCGCGGACCGAGGTGCACCGGGGTGCAACCGGCCGCAGCGGCGGCGTGACACTCATCCGCACTGAAACCGCCTTCGGGGCCGGACACCAGTATCAGCGCCGATGCTGGCGCAGGCAAGGCGCGCAAACCCCGCTCGGCGAGGGGATCCAGTAGCAGCCGCAAGCCGCTGGCAGGCAGCTGCAGCCAGTCATGCAGCAACTGCGGCGGCAGCAATCGCGGTAAGCGATCGCGGCCACTTTGCTCACAGGCAGCGATCAATACCCCGCGCCAGTGTTCCAGTTTGGCGGCGACACGTTCCTCGTTCAGGCGCACCTGACTGCGTGCGGAAATGACCGGCACAATTTGCTGTACACCCAGTTCCACCGCTTTCTGCAACGTATAGTCCATATGCTTGCCACGCGAAATCGCCTGTACCAGCGTGATATGCAACGGGCTCTCGGTCTGGCGCTGCAACTGTTTTTCGGTTTGTACCTGCACCTGTTTGCCGGCGATCACGTCAATCGTCGCCATGTAAAATCCACCCTCACCATTAAACAGCAACAACGGCTGACCGGGTTTCAGACGCAGGACTTTCGCAACGTGATGTGCCGCCGCCGGTGGCAGCATAAACCTGCTGTTGGCCGTCAGTGGTTGATCAACATAAATGTGGATTTCACGCACAGGCTAGTCCCGCGTCGCCAGATCAATACCTTCACGTGCAACCTGCAACACCCAGGCGATTTGTTCCGGAGTAATGACATACGGTGGCATCAGGTAAATCACGTTGCCCAGTGGCCGTAGCACAATGCCCTGCTGCATGGCATGCCGGTAAACACTGAGGCCCCGGCGTTGCTGCCATGGATACGGTTCACGTTTGGCCTTGTCCCGGATCATTTCTATCGCGAGGATCATGCCATGCTGGCGGACGTCGGCGACATGCGGATGATCGGCAAATGCTGCCGCATGCTCCGTCATAACGCCTGCGAGTTCGCGATTGTTTTCCAGCACCGGCTGCGTCGCAAACAACTCCAGCGTGGCGAGCGCGGCACTGCATGCAAGCGGATTGCCGCAATAGCTGTGCGAATGCAAAAACGCCGTCAGGTTTTCATAGTCATCATAGAATGCGGCATAGATTTCATCTGTGGTTAGCGTCACCGACAATGGCAGATAGCCGCCGGTCAAACCTTTCGACAAACACATGAAATCAGGCGTAATACCGGCCTGCTCGCAGGCAAACAACGTCCCGGTGCGGCCAAACCCCACCGCAATCTCGTCAGCGATCAGGTGCACACCAAATTCATCGCAGGCTTTGCGCAGCAGTTCCAGATAGACCGGATGATACATGCGCATGTGTCCGGCACACTGCACCAATGGCTCGACGATAACGGCGCAGAGTTCATCGGCATGCTGCTCCAGCAGGGCACGCATGGAGGCAAATTTCCGTCGCGAGCAGTCTTCCCATGATTCGCCGGGTTCACGATCAAAACAGTCGGGGGATTGTGCCTGCAGTGTCGGCATCAACAATGGGCCATAAGTATCACGGTACAGCGGGACATCACTGACGGCCAACGCTCCCAGCGTTTCACCATGATAACTGTTGCCGAGGATCGCAAACCGGCATTTCTTTTTGTTGCCACGATTTTGCCAGTAATGAAAGCTCATTTTCAGCGCCACTTCGACCGCACTGGAGCCGTTATCAGCATAAAAGCAGCGTGTCAGACCGGCAGGCGTCAGCGCGACCAGCTGCTCGGACAACTCAACCACCGACGGATGAGTGAACCCGGCAAGCATGACATGCTCCAATGTTTCAAGTTGCGCTGCGACCCGGGCATTGATATGTGGATTGGCATGGCCAAACAGATTTACCCACCAGGAACTGACAGCATCCAGGTAACGTTTGCCGTGAATGTCTTCCAGCCACACGCCCTCGCCGCGTTGGATGGCGACCGGCGGCCACTGTTCCAGATCTTTCATCTGTGTACAGGGATGCCAGACACAGGCCAGATCGCGTGCTACCAGATCGTTCATGATGCTGTGCTGATGCAGTGAATTAGCATAGTGTTTATCATGATGCATTTGATTTTATCAGAACCCCAAGGTCTATCATGCTCGCAAAACTGAAAGATTTCCTGCAACAACAATTCTCTCTCGCCGAGAGTGACACTGCAGCAAACCCCGATCATGCCCTGCAGCTGGCAACTGCGGCACTGGCCATCGATATCGCCCGTGCCGATAACGACGTCAGTGATGAAGAACGCAGTAACATGGCAACACTGCTGACCGGGCATTATGACCTTACGGCTGCCGAAGTTGAAAAACTGATGGCGCTGGCCGGTAACCAGCTTGATGAGTCCGTCTCATTACATGAATTTACCCGGGAATTGAATAACGGGCTGGATCGGGAAGAACGCATCGCCATTATCAGCCTGCTCTGGCAGGTCGCCTGGGCCGACCGACATCTGGACAAGTATGAAGAACATTACATCCGCAAGATTGCCGATTTGCTTTACGTCTCACACAGCGACTATATCCGCGTCAAACTTGACGCCGAGGCGGATGCGAAACAGTCACAAAGCTGAATCGGACAAGGATAAGCCGGGATAACCCGACCCGGGCTATTGACGGCCACACCGGGAGCATGACAGGCCGTCCAGTTCGTGTATGATTGACAAAAAAGCAACCCCGGACTCGCTTCGTACCGCAGCGGTAACCGGGATCGGTCGTCCCGTTACGTTATTACAGTCACTTTCCTGACAGCAGAGCTATTTGAAACATAGCAAATGATCATCCCCGGATATTCCATAAAGCAAATCATTGGCAAAGGCGGCATGGCAACCGCCTATCTCGCCGTACAGGAATCACTGGGTCGCGAAGTAGTGCTGAAAGTGCTGGATACCAGCCAGCTCGCCAATCAGGAAGACATGGTTGAGCGGTTTCTGGCCGAAGGCCGGATAGTCGCATCACTGAATCACCCCAACATTATTACGATTTTCGATATCGGTATTGCCGAAGACGAATTCTATATTTCCATGGAATACGTCAAGGGCGGCGACCTGAAGCAACGCATCAAGGCCGGCGTTGACCCGGATAAAGCTCTGGATTATCTGGCGCAAATCTCCCGCGGGCTGGGGGTTGCACACCAGCATGGCGTTGTTCATCGTGACATCAAACCGGCCAACATTCTGTTTCGCAACGATGAAACACCATTAATCACCGACTTTGGCATTGCCAAACAAATTGATCTGGATCGTGATCTCACCTCTACCGGTATATTCCTCGGCAGTCCGAATTATGTCAGCCCGGAACAAGCCGATGGTCATCATGTCGATGGCCGTGCGGATATCTACAGTCTCGGTTGTATCCTGTATGAATCGCTGACCGGCAATAAACCGTTTGAATTTACCTCGGTAATTGATGTTGTCATCCAGCACAAGCAGGCACCGATACCGCATCTGCCGGAAGAAGTCGAGGAGTTTCAGCCATTACTCAATACCATGATGGCCAAGCGGCCAGATGATCGTTTTGAAAATACCGCCTCATTGCTCACAGCCATTGAGAAATTGCGGGAAACACGGGCATCACGCCGCCAACCGGCAACGGCCAAAACCTACACACCGGAAAAAAGCCCGAAACGTAAGATCCTGTTGCTGATCTTGATTCCGGTATTGATTTTGTCAGCCGGTTTCTTTGCCACGGTGTTGTATATCGATGCGCGCCTGCAA
>JBBDSJ010000107.1:0-2218 GCA_040905025.1 Gammaproteobacteria bacterium | reverse complement strand
GCTGATCTGGAACCCGATAGTACGGTGGCAAGATCAGGCATCCGCGATATTGCCGAACGCTATGCTGTACTCGCGGAACGTGCACTGGCGCAGAATGACAGGGTCAAGACAGAGGCCTATGTCGTCATAGGACTAAAAGTAGACCCGGGCAATACAACGCTTTTGAAGATCAGGGATTTGCTGGCGGGAGATACCAGTCCCGGTTTACTCGATGGCATCAGAAGCCTGATTAACTAGAGGCGATCTCAAAATCCGGAGCAATCTTCAAAATTCGGATCGATCTAAAAAATCTGGGGGCGGTCTCAAAAATACGGATCGATCTAAAAAATCTGGGGGCGGTCTCAAAAATACGGATCGATCTAAAAAATCTGGGGGCGGTCATAACAATAATGACCCTCCCCCTTCCAGGGGGAGGGCTAGGGTGGGGGTAAATAATTGGTGGGGGTAAATAATTTCTGTAAAACACCGTCCTTAAATTATTTCTAAAAGTTTTCACTCCGCTCCCACACAAACTACTATCTCGCTGATGCCAGTCAGGCATATATGCAGCTATTGCTGGGATGCCTCCCATTGCCGAATCAACTCACGCATCTGTTCAATTTGTTCATCCGAAACATCCTGAACCTCTGATTCGTTGTCATCCGCAGTTTCAGGTGCAGCGCTACGAGCCTCTGCAACGGGTTCAGGCTCAGTTTCGTTTAATGCCTCATCACGCCCGACCGGCGGTGTAAATTCCGAACGCAAGCGTTCGGCTTCCTCGGCCTTGGTGCGGGCGGCTTCAAGATCCTCCTCAACCTGTATCAGGGCCTGCTGACGCAGGGCCTTGCGTTCATCTTCGGGTAACTTGCGCGCGGTATCGTCCAGAAGCTGGCCCTTTTCAAAAACGAATACGCGCGGTCCGCCCGCATTGCTGCGGTACCAGGCTGGTGGCGTACCAGACAGCTGCGTCGTGCCGGTATCCGGATCCTGCCATTGATACATGCGCGCGGCAGCGACCGGTGCGATCTGGCACAATAGCAACAGGGTGATAAAGAGAGTTCGCACGATCATTTCACACAACCCGTCATGGATTTCCAGATTTTATTATAGCATTTCAGGCCGGAAGTCTGATGGTTCCATTAGTTAACAAATATAACCCGACCTTGAACTGATGAGCTGGTTACTGCTTGCGCTGTTATCGGCATTTGCCATTGCCACCGCTGACACGATCGTCAAGCGTAACCTGCAGGACTACCAGGCCTATGAACTGGTGCTGGTACGCTTCAGTCTCACCGGCCTGCTGTTTCTACCCGTGCTGGCCTTCCTGCCGTTCCCGGAACTGCCCCCGAATTTCTGGCTGCTAATCATGATCATGGTGCCTTGCGAAATCCTCGGCATGTTTCTGTACATGAAAGCGATCCGGGATTATCCACTCTATCTGACATTGCCGTATCTGGCCTTTACCCCGGTTATCATCAGTGTCATGGCGTTTCTGCTGCTTGGCGAACGGCTGAGTCTTGTCGGTATCACCGGTATCCTGCTGGTCGTGGCAGGCAGTTATGTATTGAACTTTGAAACTGCCGGACAAGCTGGCAAAAACCGCTGGCTGGAACCTCTGTATGCAGCCTTCAGTCAACGTGGGGCGCAGTTAATGCTGCTGGTGGCTTTTCTTTACAGCATCACAGCAACGCTCGGCAAGGCAGTAATTAGTGATGTTCCCCCGTTGTTCTTTGCGACTTTTTATTTTGTTATCGTCGGCTTTGCGACCTTGTTGCTGGTGCCCCTGCTGGCCAGAATCAAGCTCCGCCGGCTGCTGCGAAAACCTGTGGCTACTGTGATGGTCGCTATCTTCATGGCCGTCATGATCATCAGCCATTTTCTTGCACTGGCTGAAGTTGAAGCGGCTTACATGATCACGGTAAAACGCACCAGCCTGTTATTCGGGCTCATTTATGGTGCCTGGCTATTTGGCGAGCGCCGACTGGGACAACATCTACTCGCCGGCAGTGTAATGATTCTCGGCGTATTTTGTATATATCAGGGCTAAGATTAGCGTCAGTAGGATTTCCACGCAGCATCCTTGCAAGTTTGTGTTCCATGTCTTAAAGACCCCCACCCTAACCCTCCCCCTGGAAGGGGGAGGGGATAAAAAAAGTGGCCTGTGTTATGCCATTCAGGATACCGAATTTTATTCCTTCCCCCTTCCAGGGGGAAGGTCAGGATGGGGGTTTATATTCAA
>JBBDSJ010000106.1:0-22462 GCA_040905025.1 Gammaproteobacteria bacterium | reverse complement strand
TCCTGCCAGGCGCGCCATTACTTATCCGGGCCGAAGGTCCGAATAAGTAATGGCATGTATGAGAATTCGAACCTGCGAACTGGAATTTACACAGGTTTGATTATTTGAGTTGTTACAATGGTGGGCGTAGCTCAGTTGGTAGAGCTCCGGATTGTGGCTCCGGTGGTCGTGGGTTCAAGTCCCATCGCTCACCCCATTATTAATAGCTTAAAGTAATTTTTTAACAGGCTGTTCTTGTGACATTACCGAACCATAACACCCGCTTTTAACTTTATACCTCCAGCTTTTCACTTCCCGGGGCCGTTAGCTCAATTGGTAGAGCAGGGGACTCTTAATCCCAAGGTTATAGGTTCGATTCCTATACGGCCCACCATTTCTGGTTCTGTTTTTCCCGCGCCGGAATTGAACCTGCCCGATTCCTGTTGTCCAAATGCCATGAAATCACTATTTGCTCTGAACAATCTTTTTGTTGTGTCTGCCAGTTGGGGTAATATTCAGCCATGAAACTGCACCGACGCATTCTTTTCATCGGCTTTGCACTGTTGTTGCCGCTGTCGCAGGCACTTGCAGAAGACGCAGGAGATGAATCCCGGGATAGTGATATTGCTCCCGGTACATTGGTAATACCGCAGCAGCTGCAGGGTGAACAATCCGGGCAGCAGGTTGATAAACAGTGCATGAAAGTGTGCGTACGCTGGGGCGAGGATTGCATCATTGACCCGGTGGTCGGAACCCGCAAATGCCGCCGCAGTTGCAAGGAGTTCGGCGAGCAGTGTTTCTGATCCGGCCGGACTGAAACGTTTATTCTTCAGTCTTGTTTCCCGCGCTCTTGTCCGGGTAACCCACGCTGTCAAGTGTGCTGCGTAACTGGGCCATGTCGTAACCGCTGATGCTTTGTTCACCGATGGTGACAAACGGTACTGCCAGCTCCCCCGAGGTCTGTATCAATTCTTCCTGCAAGGCCACATCCTCAGCCACATTTTTCTGGCTGAAAGGTACATCCCGTGCGACCAGGTAAACCCGCATGATTTCACAGGCCTCACAGTTATTACTTGTGTAGAAGGTGATCGGGTGTTCCTCGCTCAGTTGTTCAATGTCGATATTCCCGCCGTTTTCACGACTACCCGTATATATACTTTTTTCTCCTGCCTGTGTTGTCCCGGGTGGACAGCTTTGCTGGAACACACGATCACCGGCCGCGTCGATACATTCGTAAACAGTCACGGCGCTGGCCGGCCCGAAGCCCAGACCGAGGATGAGAATGGCTGGCATTTTTAATTGATTTTTCATGTAATGAATTTCCCAGCGTCAACCTGTACTACTTAAGTTAATTACAGACAGGCAATAGTGTCAATAAATCCCTGTCTGGATTGTGAAGGGTTACAAACAGCGGGTACAGCTTTATAATCGCCGCTGATTATCAACAACACCGTTTCCGCCCGGGTTGGCGCCTGTTTGCTTGCCGGCTGGTGATTGTGCAATCAACTGAATGCGAAAGTGGCGGAATTGGTAGACGCGCTGGCTTTAGGTGCCAGTGGGGTAACCCGTGAGAGTTCGAGTCTCTCCTTTCGCACCAATATCTATTCTATAACCTGCTGATTTATTGCATATTATAGCTAACAGACTGGTATTTTTTCTGCCCGGGAGGGCGTCGATGCAAGCCTGGCCCGCGGCCGGGCGCAACAATATGCAATTTCGTCCAGTTTCTATTAAGGAACCTCTAGTTAATTCAGAGGTTCCTGCGGCACAGGGACGTGCCGCCATTTTTCAATCACACAAGTGTTTGAAAAATGAAGAAATACGAAAATCACATTTTCGTATTTCGTGCTCTGAGAATTCCAGGAGGGAATTATTCAGAGCTTAATTAAAATAACCTTTTATAAACAATAATTTAGATTTCTCTAGAGGTCGGTTCATGCAAGTATCTGTGGAAAAAACCAGTTCGCTGGAACGCAAACTCCGGGTGGAAGTGCCGGAAGACAAAATCGCCGGTGAAGTAGAAAACCGTTTGAAATCAATGTCCCGTACGACACGGATTGACGGTTTCCGGCCCGGTAAAGTCCCGCTCAAGCTGGTTCAAAAACGTTATGGCGAGCGTGTCCGTGCCGAGGTAGTCGGTGAAACCGTACGCACTACTTTCTACGAGGCGGTGAACCAGGAGAAGTTACGGCCGGCCGGCATGCCAAAAATCGACCCGCTCGATGACAGCGCGGGTAACGGCCTGAGCTATACTGCGACGTTCGAGATTTACCCTGAAATACAGGTGAAACCGGTCAAGGATCTCAAGATTGAACGGCCGCAGTGCGATATCAATGATGCCGATCTCGACCAGATGATTGAAGTATTGCGCAAACAGCAGCGCCAGCCGGAGACGGTCGAACGTGCGGCAGCCGACGGCGATGTCGTGATTGTAGATTTTGTTGGCCGTATTGATGGTGACGTGTTCGAGGGCGGTGAAGCTCAGGATTTCAGTATTGAACTGGGCAGTAACCGCCTGATACCCGGTTTTGAGGAAGGGTTGGTGGGGGCTGCCGCGGGTGAGACCCGGACGCTCAAGCTGGCTTTTCCAGACAACTACGGCAAGCAGGAACTGGCCGGTAAAGCGGTGGAATTCGAGGTGACGGTAAAAACCGTGCAGGCACAGAAATTGCCGGAGTTAAATGCCGAGTTTTTCGCGGCTTTTGGCGTCCAGGACGGCGATGAAAGTGCATTTCGCGAAGAAGTCCGCAAAAACATGGGCCGTGAGGCCGAACAATCGCTGCGCAACCGTCTGAAAGAAAACGTGCTGGATGCTATATATGAAGCCAATTCGGTCGAATTGCCTGCTGCACTGGTAGACGCCGAGCAGCAAAACCTGCTGGAGCAGGCAAAGCAGAATTTGCGCCAATATGGCGCCACCGATGAACAGCTCAAGGGTCTGGATGCCAGCCCCTATCTGGAGCAGGCGCAAAAGCGTGTCGCATTGCAACTGTTGGTCGGTGAATTCATCAAAGAGAATGACATCAAGGCGGAGCCTAACGAGGTGCGTGCGCTGCTGGAAAAGAGTGCCGCAAGCTATGAAGACCCGCAGGCAGTGATTAACTGGTACTACAGCGACAAGACGCGTTTGCGTGAAGTCGAGGCGCTGGCGCTGGAGGACAAACTGGTCGACTGGATCCTCGGGCAGGCCAAGGTAACCGACAAGCCATACACGTTTGACGCTTTAATGAATAAAGGGCAGACTGCATGAGAAGTGGTAAATCATTATCAAACAAGATGAGAGGCCTATGAGCAAAACAGACATACAGGCCTTGAATCTCGTCCCGATGGTGGTCGAACAGACTGCCCGCGGCGAGCGCGCCTACGACATCTATTCGCGACTCCTGAAAGAGCGCGTCATTTTTATGGTCGGCCCGGTTGAGGATCAGGTGGCTAACGTTATTGTTGCCCAGCTGTTATTCCTGGAATCGGAGAATCCCGACAAGGATATCCATCTCTATATCAACTCACCCGGTGGTTCGGTTAGTGCCGGGCTGGCAATTTACGACACCATGCAGTTCATCAAGCCGGATATCAGCACCATGTGCATGGGTATGGCGGCCAGTATGGGTGCGTTTTTGCTGGCGGGCGGGGCAAGTGGCAAGCGCTACTGTCTGCCGCACTCGCGGGTGATGATTCATCAGCCACTGGGCGGATTCCAGGGTCAGGCAACGGATATTGATATTCATGCGCGCGAGATTCTCAAGGCGCGTGAACAGTTGAACACCATTTTGGCTGCGCACACGGGTCAGTCACTGGAAAAAATCCAGCATGATACCGAGCGTGACTTTTTTATGGGTGCGGAAGAAGCCAAGACCTATGGTGTGGTGGACGCGGTGCTGGACAAGCGCCAGGTGTTACCGGAAGGCAGTGCCAAGGTTTAGCCGCTACAGTTTGACTGGAGTCAGTACTGGAGTATTTATGGAATCTCTGATTAATTCATCCATGAATTATCAGAGCACGATAATCGAAAATTGTGATTTTCGATTATCTTCATTTTTCAACCACATAGGTGGTTGAAAAATGGCAGTATATCCATGTACTGCAGGAACCTCTGAATAAATCATGAGGTTCCTTAGCTCCAGCAATTTCCAAGCGATGTTGATACAAGAGCCAGGGTGTAAGTAATGAGTGATAACAAACAGGGCAAAAGCAGTGATGGCGATCGGTTGCTGTACTGTTCATTTTGCGGCAAGAGCCAGCATGAAGTACGCAAGCTGATTGCAGGCCCGTCAGTATTTATTTGTGATGAATGTGTAGAGCTCTGCAACGACATCATTCGCGAGGAAATTGAGGAAAAATCTGTCGGCGCCGGCCGCAGCAGTTTGCCGACACCGCAGGAAATCCGCGATGTGCTCGATGAATATGTGATTGGTCAGGATCAGGCCAAGAAGATCCTCTCTGTTGCTGTTTACAATCACTACAAGCGCATGGACAAGAGCCGGCGCAAGAGTGATATCGAAATCACGAAAAGCAATGTGTTGCTGATTGGTCCGACCGGCAGTGGTAAAACACTGCTTGCCGAGACGCTGGCGCGCCTGCTGAATGTGCCGTTCACGATTGCCGATGCCACTACACTGACCGAAGCCGGTTATGTCGGTGAAGATGTCGAGAACATCATCCAGAAACTGCTGCAGAAATGTGACTATGACGTCGACAAGGCGCAGACCGGTATCGTCTATATCGATGAGATCGACAAGATTTCACGCAAGTCGGATAACCCGTCCATTACCCGTGATGTGTCCGGTGAAGGCGTTCAACAGGCCCTGTTGAAGCTGATCGAGGGCACGATTGCATCAGTACCACCACAGGGTGGACGCAAACATCCGCAGCAGGAATTCCTGCAGGTCAACACGGCCAATATCCTCTTTATCTGTGGTGGCGCATTTGCCGGGCTGGACCGGATTATCCGGGAACGCTCCGAAAAAGGCGGCATCGGCTTCTCGGCCGAGGTCAAGAGCAAGGACGACAAGAAGAATATGACCGAGATCATGCATGCGGTGGAACCGGAAGACCTGATCAAGTTTGGTCTTATTCCGGAATTTGTCGGCCGCCTGCCGGTTGCAGCAACACTTGATGAGCTTGATGAAGATCAACTCGTGCGTATTTTGCTCGAACCGAAAAACGCCATAGTCAAACAGTACCAGGGCCTGTTTGAGATGGAAGGCTGCGAAATCGAGTTCCGTGAGGAAGCGCTGCGTGCCGTATCCCGCAAGGCCATGGAGCGCAAAACCGGCGCCCGCGGTTTGCGTTCGATCCTTGAAAATGTGTTATTGGACACCATGTATGAATTGCCGTCGATGGACAACGTGACGAAAGTCGTTGTCGATGAGGCAGTGATCAAGGGTGAGTCCAAGCCATTAATGATTTATGCCAACACTGAAATCCCGAAAGCTGCGGCTGACTGAACGTATTGAGAGATAGTGAGTAATTGTGACTGATAAAACTGTGAGCGAAGACAAAGACAACACTTTTCCGGTACTGCCGCTGCGTGACGTGGTGGTATACCCGCATATGGTTATCCCGCTGTTTGTCGGCCGGGACAAATCCATTCGTGCGCTCGACATGGCCATGGCCGGCAACAAGCAGATACTGCTGATTGCCCAGAAAAGTGCCGCTGATGATGATCCCGATCTGAATTCGGTTTATGAAATCGGCACACTGTCGAACATTTTGCAATTACTGAAATTGCCGGACGGTACGATCAAGGTGCTGGTTGAAGGCAACAGTCGTGCGCGCATCCATAACCTGTCGCAGGATAATGAATTTTTTACCGCTGAAGCCGAACCGCTTGAGTCGGAAAATTATGATGATCGTGAACTCGAAGTGCTGGGGCGCTCTGCCACCAGCCAGTTCGACCAGTACGTCAAGCTGAACAAGAAAGTCCCGCCGGAAGTATTAACGTCGCTGGCAAGTATCGATGATGCCAGCCGTCTGGCCGATACCATCGCTGCACATATGGCGGTGAAGCTGGAAGACAAGCAGAAAGTACTGGAAATTGTTGATTTGCGTGCCCGCTTCGAGCATCTC
Source organism: Gammaproteobacteria bacterium (assembly GCA_040905025.1). Taxonomy (GTDB): domain Bacteria; phylum Pseudomonadota; class Gammaproteobacteria; order Methylohalomonadales; family Methylohalomonadaceae; genus JBBDSJ01. The sequence goes on along the minus strand of JBBDSJ010000106.1, from coordinate 16,414 downwards.
ATCAGTCTGATGGAGGGTGAGATTGATCTGCTGCAGGTAGAAAAACGTATTCGCGGTCGCGTGAAAACGCAAATGGAAAAAAGCCAGCGTGAGTATTATCTGAATGAGCAGATGAAAGCGATTCAGAAAGAACTCGGTGATATGGAAGATGTACCGAATGAGCTTGAAGAGCTGGCCGGTAAAATTGAAAAGGCCGGTATGCCAAAAGAGGCCAAGACCAAGTCCAAGGCCGAACTGAACAAGCTGAAAATGATGTCGCCGATGTCAGCGGAAGCGACCGTCGTGCGTAACTACATCGACTGGCTGGTTTCGGTGCCATGGAAAAAGCGCAACAAGATTTCCCGCGACATCGTCAAGGCCGAGCAGGTACTTGATGAAGATCATTATGGTCTGGACAAGGTCAAGGATCGCATTCTTGAATACCTTGCCGTACAACAACGCGTCAAGAAAATGAAAGGCCCGATTCTGTGTCTGGTGGGGCCGCCTGGTGTCGGCAAGACATCACTGGGCAAATCCATCGCGCGTGCAACCAATCGCGAGTTTATTCGCATGTCGCTTGGCGGTGTCCGCGATGAAGCTGAAATACGTGGTCATCGGCGCACCTATATCGGTTCGATGCCGGGCAAGATTATTCAGTCGATGTCCAAGGCCGGCAAAAAGAATCCACTGTTCCTGCTCGATGAAATCGACAAGATGGCGATGGATTTTCGCGGCGATCCGGCATCAGCACTGCTGGAAGTTCTGGATCCGGAACAGAACACGTCATTTAATGATCATTACCTCGAAGTTGATTATGACTTGTCCGAAGTGATGTTCATGACGACAGCCAACAGTATGAACATTCCGGCGCCCTTGCTCGATCGCATGGAAGTCATTCGGCTGTCCGGTTATACCGAAGATGAAAAGATCAACATCGCGAAAAAATACCTGTTGCCGAAACAGATCCAGCGTAATGGTCTGGAGCAGGACGAAATCACGGTCCCCGAAACTACAGTGCGCGACATTATTCGTTACTACACGCGCGAGGCCGGTGTGCGTAATCTCGAGCGTGAACTGGCCAATATTTGCCGGAAAGTTGTCAAGCAACTGCTGCTTAAAACCGGGCAGAAAAAAGCCAATGTCACACCGGGTAAACTGGAAAAACTCATTGGTGTTAAGCGGCATCGCTTTGGCCGTGCCGAAGAGCTGGATCGCGTCGGTCAGGTCACCGGACTGGCCTGGACTGAAGTCGGCGGAGATTTACTGACAATTGAAGCGGCGATTGTGCCGGGCAAGGGCAAGGCGACCCATACCGGCCAGTTGGGCGATGTTATGAAAGAATCCATTCACGCGGCGATGACGGTAGTACGCAGCCGCAGTCAGGTGATCGGCATCAAGGCCAAGTTCTATCAGGATCACGATTTTCATATTCACGTGCCGGAAGGCGCCATCCCCAAGGACGGCCCGAGTGCCGGTGTTGCCATGTGCACTGCACTGGTCTCCGCACTGACCGGTATTCCGGTCAAGGCCAGTGTCGCAATGACCGGTGAGATCACACTCCGTGGTGAGGTATTGCCGATTGGCGGGTTGAAGGAAAAGCTGCTGGCAGCCTTGCGCGGTGGCATCCAGACGGTCTTGATTCCGCAGGAAAACGAGCGCGAACTGACTGAAATACCAAAGAATATTAAACAGAATCTTGATATCCGGCCAGTGCGCTGGATTGATGAAGTGCTGACTATTGCCCTGCAGCGTAACCCGGAGCCGTTACCTGACGCGACACTCGCTGAACGGGTAAGTCCGGATAACAAGGATGCAGACAAGGAAACTGATAAACTACGGCCGCACTGAGCAAACCGGCTTTTGACTTGCCAAACAGCCTGCAACTGTTCAACAGTCTTGTTGACGGCGTTCTGGGTGCTTGGTATAAAACTTAGCGTTAACACTGCTGCCTCTCTGGATTATCCAAATTTTTCCTCAGAGAATTCCCGGTCAGAAATCTTTTTGAAGTTAATTTTAATTGTTGGTTTATGAGTCCATTGGCTGTATTTATGGAATTTTATCTGTTTCAAGAACAAGGGGAATGTAAAAATGAATAAAGCTGAATTGATTGATGCCGTCGCCGAGGCGGCCGATATTTCCAAAGCATCTGCTGCGCGTGCTCTTGATGGGGCGCTGGATGCCATTACAGATGCGCTGAAGAAGAACGATACCGTCACCCTGGTAGGCTTTGGCACGTTTTCTGTGCGCAAGCGTGCTGCCCGTGCCGGTCGTAATCCGCAGACCGGTGCCACCATCCAGATCAGTGCGTCCAACGTGCCTGGATTTAAGCCTGGAAAAGCGCTCAAGGATGCCATAAACTAGCGCGCCTTAATTCCGGGGTGCTTAGCTCAGCTGGGAGAGCATCGCCCTTACAAGGCGAGGGTCGGGGGTTCGAACCCCTCAGCACCCACCAAAGAATCCGGAGCGGTAGTTCAGTTGGTCAGAATGCCGGCCTGTCACGCCGGAGGTCGCGGGTTCGAGCCCCGTCCGCTCCGCCAACTATGCTAATGGGCGTCCCGCAAACGGACGCCCTTTTTTATTTGCGCTTAAACGTTGATATGAATGTCTGCAGAACAGGTACTGAAGAGGCTTAACTAAATGCTGCAAAATATACGTAATGTGGTTACCGGCTGGTTTGCCGTTGTCATTGTCACAGTAATGATTGTGCCATTCGCACTGTTTGGCATTAATTATTATTTTGACGGCAGTGCCAATCTGATTGCTGCCAAAGTTGGTGATCGCGAAATCACAGTCACTGAATATCAACGCGAATTTTTTAATTTCCGGCGCGAATTGCAGAACCGCATGGGTAATACTTCCATCGACAGTGAAACGGAAGAATTAATCAAGCAGCAAGCGTTGCAACGCATAATCGAGAATCAGCTGCTGGTACAAAAGGCGCATGACCTTGGCATGCGTATAGGTGACGAAGCAGTGATCAAAACCATTGCCGGGCTGGAGCCGTTTCAACGTGATGGCCGTTTCAGCCAGGCGCTGTATCAGCAGGCTCTGGCACAGTCGGGCTTTACTGTTGATATGTTTGAACGCCAGATCCGCCAGGAAATGCTGACCGAACAGATGCAGACAGCTTTACTAACCAGTACATTTATCACAGATACTGAAGTTCAGGCAATGGCCCGCCTGGATGCACAAACCCGCGATGTTCTGCATGCCACGATTGATGCGCGCGCTGTTTACGACAGTATCGAAGTCAATGATGCTGATATCGAAAAATACTACAACGAAAACCAGAGATCTTTCCAGGAGCCACAACAAATCAGAATTGCCTATCTGGATTTGTCGCTCGACACCCTGTCACCGCGGGTTGAGGTTACAGAAGATCGGCTGCAGGCTTATTTTGAGACTAACCGCGCGAATTACAATCAGCCGGAAACCCGAAAGATTGAACAAATTATTGTCCGGTTAATGCCGGATGCCGATGCTGAAGCGCTGGATCAGGTGCGTACACAAGCCTCATTTCTGCGTGACAAGATTGAAGCGGGTGAATCATTTGCCGACGTTGTAGAGAATTATCGTGACGAGTTTGAACAGGTACCGGAATTACTGAATCTTAATGCTGTCAAGCAAGGTGAACTGTCACCGGAAGTAGATGCAGAAGTGTTTGCACTTGAAGAGGGTGAGTTGAGTCAACCCATTCAGAGCGATGTGGGCCTGCATGTCATTCGTCTGGAAGAAGTGCAACTGCCGCGTGATGCCGAGTTTGATGAGGTCCGGGAAAAACTTGAAGAAGATTACCGCGAGGCCGAAGCCGAGAAACTGTTTTTTGAAGAGATTGAACGGTTGTCGAATGCCGCATTCGAGCATCCGGATTCGCTTGAAGTCGCCGCCGCCGAAACCGGTCTTGAAGTTCAGATTAGCGACTGGTTTAACGAAGGCGGTGGTAGTGGTGTCGCCGCCAATCCCGACGTGGTGCTGGAAGCTTTTTCTGATGAGGTGCTCAAGGAAGGTCTGAACAGTCAACCGGTTGATCTGAGTGATACCCGTGTAGTCGTGCTACGTGTGGCGGAACATAAACCGGCCCGCACGCTTGCACTTGACGAAGTGCGCGAGGAAATCATTAATGATATTAAGTTTACCCGTGCGCAGGAACAGGCACGCGAGCGCGGCGAAGCCATTCTTGAGGCCCTGCGTCAGGGTACGGATCCGGAGCAGGTCGCAGCTGAATACGACATTGAATGGCAGTTTGAAGAATCAGTTGCACGTAATGATACCAACGTAAGCCGGTCTGTCCTGCGAGCGGCATTCCGGGCCGGCCAGCCGGAAACTGCAGGCACGATTTACGCTGGTGTCTCGATCGGTTCAGGCGACTATATCATCGTCGGTGTCAGCAATGTGCAGACGCCTGAAGTTGACAGTTTGTCTGATGACGAACGCCAGCAACTGAGACAGCAGTTGATACAGGCACGTGCCCAGAATACATGGATATCAACACTGGAAGATATGCGTGCGCGTGCTGACATTCGCATCTTTGACAGTAATCTGAATCTATAAACCAGCAGGTGCTTCCGGACTTGCCCAGACATCTCCGGAAGCGTCAGTTTAACGGGTTGTTTGCCCACTCAGACGGCCGACGACAACAGCGCCGACACTGTCACCCCAGACATTCACTGTCGTACGGCAACGATCCAGAAACCAGTCAACCGCCAGTAGCAGGCCAATCCCTTCCAGCGGCAGATTAACCGCGCTTAGCACGATGACCATGGTCACCAGTCCGGCTTGTGGAATACCGGCCGCACCGATGGCTGCCAGTGTTGCCGTAATGAAGATCAGGGTCTGGGCGGTGAAACCCAGATCGATGCCGTACGCCTGCGCAATAAACATCACGGCGACCGCTTCATATAATGCGGTGCCATCCATGTTGACGGTCGCACCCAGTGGCAATACAAATCTGAGTGTTTTCGGATCCGCGCCGCCGGCCTCTGCGGCACTCATCGTGATGGGCAGGGTGGCCGATGAACTGCCGGTGCCGAAAGCCATGATCAGTGCCCGGCCCATGGCGCGCAAATAATCCAGACCACGCCCGCCAAGCCAGCCAGCGACAGCCAGCAACAGCAGAAAATGAACAAACAGGCCGATGATCACGGTGGCTGTGTACCAGCCAACAGCTTGTAGTTCCTGCCAGAATGCCGCACCGCCGCCAGCCTGCCCGAGCGTGTTCGCAATCAATGCAAACACACCGACTGGCGCCAGGTACATCACCCACATCACCAGCTTCATCATGGCTTCATTCAGGCCATTGAAAAAATCAACAACAGTGCGGCCACGTTCGCCCAGTGTCGTCAGCGCTGCGCCGAACAACAGGCAGAATACAATAATGGGCAACAATTGCAGGTTGGCGGCGGCGTCGACCAGGTTGGGTGTAACCAGTGAACGAACGAGATCGCTAATACCGGTTGCGCTGCCGGCGTCGATAACGTCTGTCGGACTATCGGCCGAGAATGTGTCGACGCCGACGCCGGGCTGAATAATATTGACCAGAATCAGGCCGACCAGCACTGCAAGTGCAGTAGTGCAGAAGTAGTAACCGACTGTGATGCCGCCGAGCCGGCCGAGTTGACGGATATCACCAAGGCCACCAATGCCGCTGATGACGGCCGCCACAATCAGCGGCAGGATCAGCATCTTCAGAATGTCGAGAAACAGATCGCCAACCCAGCCGATTGGCTGCATGGTCGGGCCAAACCACCAGCCACACGCCAGGCCGGCGATGGCGCCGAATAAAATGGCCCACAACAGCCAGATGTCGGATTTCTGCGGCATGCCTGTGGCTACAGGCTCATGCACACATTGCTGTAGCCACAATCGACATAGGTGATTTCAGCGGTCACCGCCGAGGCCAGATCCGAGCACAAAAACGCACCGACATTGCCGACTTCTTCAATCGTGACATTGCGGTGCAATGGTGCGGTTTTCTCGACATGCTCGAGAATATCGCGAAAACCGCTGATCCCGGCCGCCGCCAGTGTCTTGATGGGGCCGGCTGAAATACCGTTGACACGAATATTGTCCGCGCCGAGGCTCGCGGCCATATAGCGGACATTCGCCTCGAGACTGGCCTTGGCCAGCCCCATGACGTTGTAGTTCGGCAGGGCGCGTACCGCACCGAGATAGCTCAAAGTCAGCATGGCACCGGCGCGGCCCTGCATCATCGGCCGGGCGGCCTGGCCGAGCGCGGCAAAACTGTAGGAGCTGATTTCGTGCGCCATATTGAAGCTTTCGCGGGTGATATTGGCCAGATATTCGCCCTGCAATTGTTCGCGCGGCGCGAAAGCGACTGAATGGACGAGGACATCAAAGCCATCCCAGTGCTTGCCCAGCTCAGCGAATGTGTTCTGGATTTGTTCATCGCTGCTGACGTCACATTCGATGGCTATGTCCGAACCCAGCTCGGTGGCAAACTTTGCTACACGTTCTTGCAGGCGCTCGTTCTGATACGTAAAAGCGAGGCTTGCACCTTCGCGCTGCATGGCCTGGGCGATGCCGTAGGCAATGGATCGATTACTGGCGACGCCGACAATCAACGCGCGTTTCCCCTGCATAATTCCCATAACTGATATCCTTGAGTAATTTAATATGAATTTTGACTTGAATTTTGCGACGGGAATCATCCCCGGTCTGTATGGTCAATAACCTGTGCAGTCAATAATATGGAGCGCCGGTAAATATACTCATTTAGGGACTGGCACGTAACCGGTCCGGGCTGATAATCTCCGATTGGGGTTATAATGCCAGAAGCTTGAGCCACTAGAGAACTCTGGATAGTGTGTATCCGGATTCATTACCCGTAAATTATCCAGAAATTGCCAGTAATTCGTCCAGTTGAATGGCCAATCACAATAATAACGCAAACCGGATGACCTGCCCGAATATCGCTGTTCGCCGAGCCGGGTTACTTGCCCGGGGGCTGCGTAGAATCGCCGTCGGCTTGGCACTGTGTTTGCTGGCGGCCTGCAGTGAGGATTCCTGGAACAATCCCTATCCGGCCGCCGAAAGCGACCAGGCGATTTATTATGATTCATTCTCCGGGCGGCCAAAACATCTGGATCCGATCACGGCCTACAGCGCCGATGAATACATATTCATCACCCAGATTTACGAACCACCACTGCAGTACCATTTTCTCAAGCGCCCGTATGAACTGACCACACTGACTGCCGCCGAGATGCCGACGCCGGAGCTGTTTGATATTGATGGTAATCCGTTACCGGCAGACACCGCGCCGGATGATGTCGGTTACAGTATTTATCGCATCGAGATCCGGCCCGGTATTGAATTTCAGCCACACCCGGCGTTTGCCAGAAACACAAGCGGTGATTATCGCTACCATGACATGCAGCCGGCGGATCTGGAAGATATATACGCACTGGAAGATTTCGAACAGGTTGGTAGCCGCGAACTGACTTCGGCTGACTATATCTATCAACTCAAACGCTTTGCCCATCCGCATGTGCATTCACCAATCGCCGGACTGATGAGTAAATATATCGTCGGTATGCCGGCACTCGCCGAGGAATTGCGTAACACGCCGACTGGTTCCGGCGCTGATCCGTTTCTGGATTTGCGTGACTATGAACTCGAAGGTGTGCGCGAGATTGATCGCTATACCTATGAGATCAAAATCAATGGCAAGTATCCACAGTTTGTTTACTGGCTGGCGATGCCGTTCTTCTCGCCGATGCCGTGGGAAGCAGATAAATTTCACAGCCAGCCGGGCATGGCCGAGCGCAACATCACACTGGACTGGTATCCGATCGGTACCGGTGCCTTCATGTTGACGGAGAACAATCCGAATCTGCGCATGGTCATGGAGCGCAATCCGAATTTTCGTGGCGAGCTGTACCCGACCGAGGGTGAGCCGGGCGATGCCGGGGCCGGATTTCTTGATGATGCCGGCAAGCCGATGCCGTTTATTGAGAAGGCGGTTTATAGTCTGGAAAAGGAATCCATACCGAGCTGGAGCAAATTCCTGCAGGGTTATTATGATGTTTCGGCGATCGCCTCTGACAGTTTTGATCAGGCCGTGCAATTCAATGTCCAGGGCAATGCCGAGCTGACCGAGGAAATGCTGGTCAAGGGCATCAATCTGTTGACGGCCGTGACAACTTCATCATTTTATATGGGTTTCAACATGACCGATCCGGTCGTTGGTGGTGACAGCGAACGCGCGCGGCTGTTGCGCCGGGCGATTGCCATTGCAGTGGATTTCGAGGAACTCATAAGTATTTTCCAGAACGGTCGCGGGATGCCGGCGCAGGGGCCAATCCCGCCGGGTATCTTTGGTCATGTCGAAGGCGAGGCCGGTATCAATCCGTATGTTTATGACTGGGAAAATGGTGAGGCCGTACGCAAGCCCATAGAAGAAGCCAGGCGTCTGCTGGAACAGGCCGGTTATCCCGGTGGCCGCGAACGTGATACCGGCCGGCCGTTGATCCTCTATTACGACACGCTGGATCGGGGCCCGGATTCACGCGCGATGCATAACTGGTTCGTAAAACAGTTCGACAAACTCGGGATCCGGCTGGTGGTGCGTGGCAGTGACTACAATCGCTTCCGTGAAAAAATTCGCCAGGGTACGGCGCAGATATTCATGTGGGGCTGGAATGCGGATTATCCAGATCCGGAAAACTTTCTGTTTTTGCTGCACGGCCCCAATGCCGCTGTTGCCGACACCGGTGATGAAGGCGCGAATTCCGCCAACTATAACAATCCTGAATTCAATGCATTGTTTGATCGTATGAAGAATATGGACAACAGTCCGGCGCGGCAGGCGATTATTGATGAGATGGTGGATATTGCCCGGCGCGACTCACCCTGGTTATTCGGTTTCCATCCGGTGGCGTACAGCCTGCATCATGAGTGGTACAAGAATGCCAAGCCCAACCTGATGGCGAATAACTCGCTCAAGTACAAGCGCATTGATCCGGAATTGCGGGCCGAAAGGCGCGCCGAGTGGAATGAGCCCGTGATCTGGCCACTGGTACTGCTGGCAATTGTCATTATAGCCGCTCTACTGCCTGCCATCGCAGTCTATCGCCGCCGCGAGAAGTCTGCCGCCCTATGATTGCCTATATTATTCGCCGAATACTGTATGCCATTCCGATCCTGATCGGCGTGAACGTGCTGACATTCATGTTGTTTTTTGTGGTTAACAGCCCGGATGACATGGCGCGCATGCATCTGGGTGAACGGCGTGTCACGGATGAAGCGGTGGAGAAATGGAAACAGTCACTGGGTTATGACAAGCCGCTGTTCTGGAACAGCCAGGCCGAAGGCGACGGCAAGCTGACTGACACCATTTTCTTCGACAAGTCGGTGCGTTTGTTTGTATTTGATTTTGGCAATTCCGACAATGGCCGCAATATCGGCCATGATATCAGTCAGCGCATGTGGCCAAGTCTGGCGATTGCCATTCCAACACTGATCTTCGGTTTGCTGGTCAATATCACGTTTGCCCTGCTCGTGGCATTTTTCCGTGCCACGTATATTGATACCACCGGGGTGGTGTTGTGCGTGATCCTGATGTCGATTTCGAGCCTGTTCTATATTATCGGCGGCCAGTATGTTGTTGGGAAGCTGCTGAGCCTGGTGCCTATCTCCGGCTATGACACCGGCATGGAAGCGATCAAGTTCCTGATCCTGCCGGTCTTGATCGGTATTGTGCATGGTATTGGTTCGGGTACGCGCTGGTATCGAACGATATTCCTCGAAGAGATGGGCAAGGACTACGTGCGCACGGTACGTGCCAAGGGCCTGAATGAACGTGTAGTCATGGGACGGCATGTCTTGCGCAATGCATTGATACCGATTTTGACTGGCATAGTGGTGGTTTTGCCGCTGTTGTTCATGGGCAGCCTCATTACAGAGTCGTTCTTTGGTATTCCCGGACTCGGCAGCTACACCATCGATGCCATCAATCAGCAGGACTTTGCCATCGTGCGCTCGATGGTGTTTCTGGGTTCCGTGCTTTATATCATCGGTCTGTTGCTGACCGATATTTCCTACACGCTGGTTGATCCACGCGTGCGGCTGAATTAGGACGATGGCCATGCCGGTTATTTTATGGACAGATGCACTGATATACCTGTTGATCGTCATGATTGCGGGTTTTGTCTGGTATGCGCGCCGGCATGAACATTTACGTACACCGTGGCGGCAGGTGGCAAAAAGCCGGTTGGGCATGGCTGCTGCGGTAGTGCTGGCTGCCTATGTATTGATCGGCGTACTGGACTCTATCCATTTTCATCCACGTATCGAAGCGGTTCAGCCGGTTACCGAAGAAAACAGCGAGCTGGCCGCGAAAACGGCCTACTCGAGTGATGTCATCAGTGTCTTTGATGTCGTGATGGGACCCGTACGGACGCAGGTGGAAAAAACCTATTCGGCACCGTTTGCCGCCTATGGGTTTTCCAAAGAAGCATTTTCTGCTGAAGACGGTAGCCAATATCTCGAGTACCCGCGCCTGCAATACGGCGGTGCACATCTGGAGGATCCTGAAACCGAACGCTGGCCGGACATCATGCAACGGTCGCTCGGCGGCGTTGGTATGGCTGCTATTATCTGGATTGTCAGTGTCATGTTATTGCTGTGCTGGCAGGCTTTCCGTTCCAGTGACAATTTCAAATCGTATCTGGTACGCATCTATCGTCGGCAAACACCGGTCCCATGGGACACGATCCTGTATACCTACGCTGCCTTGCTGTTGTTAACCTGTATTGCCTACAAGCTGGCACCGTTTTATCACATCATGGGCACCGACAAGGTCGGTCAGGATGTGTTCTACCAGGCCATGAAAAGTATTCGCACCGGCCTGGTGATCGGTACGCTGACCACGCTGGTGATGCTGCCGTTTGCTATCTTCCTCGGTATTGCCGCCGGTTATTTCCGCGGCTGGGTCGATGATATCGTGCAGTACACCTACACCACGCTGGTCTCGATACCGGGTGTGTTATTGATTGCCTCAGCCATTTTGTTGTTGCAGGTGTACATGGCCAACAATGCCGAAAGTTTCACCAATGTTGAAGCACGTGCGGATCTGCGGCTGCTGTTCCTGTGTCTAATCCTTGGCATCACCAGCTGGACAGGTCTTTGCCGCCTGTTGCGCGGTGAAACACTGAAACTGCGCGAGATTGAATATGTCCAGGCAGCACAGGCATTCGGGGTTTCGCATCTGACCATCATCAGTCGGCATATCCTGCCGAATGTCATGCATATCGTGTTGATATCCGTGGTGCTGGATTTCAGTTCGCTGGTGCTGGCCGAAGCGGTATTGTCCTATATCAATATCGGCGTTGATCCGAGTATGAACAGCTGGGGCAATATGATTAACAGTGCACGACTGGAAATGGCGCGTGAACCGGTGGTGTGGTGGTCACTGATGGCGGCGTTTACTTTCATGCTGGGGCTGGTGTTGTCAGCCAACCTGTTTTCCGATGCTGTACGTGATGCCTTTGACCCACGCTTGCGTAAACTGGACTGATAACATTGCTCAATAAAGATACACAACAAGTAACATTACCTGCCGGCCAGCCGGCATTGCGCGTAGTGGCCATGCCGCGTGATACCAATGGTGAAGGTTCGATTTTTGGCGGCCGGCTGATGTCGCAGGTCGATATAGCCGGCAGTATTGTTGTGCTGGCGCGTGCCCGTGGCCGGGTGGCTACGGTGGCCGTCAATAATTTTCATTTTCGTAAACCGGTGCTGGTCGGTGATTTGCTGAGCTGTTTTGCCAACGTAAAGACAACCGGCAAAACTTCGGTCACCGTGCATGTGGATGTCTATGTCCAGCGCAATGCCAGCGCGCCGGAATGTTTGCAGGTCGCAGATGCCGAGCTGACCTATGTGGCACTGGATGCAAAACGCCGGCCGCGGTTGAAACCGGCAGAGGAGAAATCATGAGCCAGCTCATACTGGAAGTCCGTAATCTCAGCACCCGCTTTGGTGCCGGGTCGAATCTGGTCGATGTAGTTGATGATGTCAGCTTCACACTTGAGCGCGACAAAACACTGGTCTTGCTCGGTGAGTCCGGCAGCGGCAAATCAATAACCGCGCTCAGCATCATGCGGTTATTGCCGGCCGCCGCCAGCATCGCGCAGGGCGAAGTACTGTTTGATGGCAATAACCTCTTCAAGCTGCCGGAAGCGCAGATGCGTAATATTCGCGGCGCGCGCATTTCCATGATCTTCCAGGAACCGCAAAGCTCACTGAATCCGGTGCTGACTGCCGGCAGCCAGATCGGGGAAACGCTGCAACGCCATCAGGGCCTGAGCGGCCGGAAAAAGCGCGATCGTATTATTGAATTACTCGACGCCGTCGAGATTCCGGAACCGGCACGGCGTTGTGATGATTATCCGCATCAGTTTTCCGGCGGTATGAAACAGCGCATCATGATCGCAATGGCGCTCGCCGGCCGGCCGGATATATTGATTGCCGACGAACCGACGACGGCACTGGACGTGACCATTCAGGCGCGCATGCTGGATTTATTGCGCGATCTGCAAAAAGAAACCGGCATGGCGATATTGTTTATCACGCATGATATTGGTGTGGCCGCACAAATGGCAGACAAGGTCGCCGTCATGCGTTACGGCAAGATTGTCGAAACCAATGACAGCAAGACATTTTTCGCCAGACCACAGCATGCCTATACGCATGAATTGTTTGATGCATTGCCAAGCCGTGAACGCCGTCAACGCGAACAGGACAAGGAAATCCGGCCACAACTCGATACCACACCGATTCTCCAGGTCAACGATCTGAAAGTGCATTTTCCGATCAAGAAGGGCGTGTTCAAGCGCACGGTTGGTCATGTGCGTGCCGTTGATGGTGTATCAATCCGCATTCATGCCGGTGAAACTGTCGCCATGGTCGGTGAATCCGGCTCCGGCAAGACCACACTCGGCAAGGGTATTCTGCAATTAATACGACCGACCGATGGCACGGTGTTGTTCGATGGCAGCGAACTGACACAACTTTCCGGCAAGGCCCTGCGCCAGCGCCGCGCGGATATTCAGGTGGTGTTCCAGGATCCGTATTCATCCATGAATCCGCGTATGCTGATCGCCGATATCATTGAGGAAGGCATGATTGCGCAGAACATCGGCGCCAATGCCTTTGAGCGCCAGCAGCGTATTGAAGAACTACTGATGCAGGTCGGCCTGCAGCCGGAGCACAAAAGCCGCTATCCGCATGAATTCTCCGGTGGCCAGCGCCAGCGCATCTGTATTGCCCGGGCCTTGGCCGTGAATCCGAAACTGATTGTCTGTGACGAACCGACCAGCGCGCTGGATGTCTCGGTACAGGCGCAGATTCTGGATCTGTTAAAAGACCTGCAAAAGCGTCTCGGCCTTGCCTATCTTTTTATCACCCACAATATCGCTGTGGTCGAATACCTCGCGCACTATGTCGCCGTCATGTACGAAGGCCACATTGTCGAACAGGGCCCGGTCGATGAAATCCTGCTCAATCCGCAACACGACTACACCCGCAAACTGCTTGAAGCCGTCCCCCGGCCACCCATGCGCGACGCCGGCTGAATTACCAGGCCAACATCAGGCTATGTTTGCCATTGCGCAGATTCCTGAATCATGGCCACTTCAATAAAAATTCTGTCATTACAGGAAGCCTATGATTTCGCTAAAGGCAGGCTACGCGACACGCCAACCTGTAAACTGTCTGTATAAAAGCGTCATCCTATGCTTGAACTAACTCATCGGTCATTGCGAGGGAGGCGATAGCCGACCGTGGCAATCTTGAAAAGCCCCCTATATAATATTATTTGCCAACACGCCGCATAACACTTAGTTATGCAGATCAGAGGTTTTACTAATATGCTTATTTATCGTTCAATTGCAATCGCTTTAGTAATTAATCTAACTGCTTGTGTAAGTTTTCAGCCAAGAATTGGTATGACCATTGAAGAGTGGAAAAGTGAATGCCGAATAAAGAATTTGTCAGAAGGGCATCTTGTCAGAGCTGAAGACAACATTGAAGTTTATTACTGCGATAACGTGAATGTTTTTCACTATTTCGAGGATGGAAGATTGGTAAAAATTGATCAAGGAGAGCTACCAAAGCAAAAAATCGAACTCGAGGTGAAGGATTAATGCTTCTGCACTACGATCTGTTAGCATTTTATATTAAAAGTTATGGCTCAATACATGAATGATTAGTGAAACTGAGAGGAAATATATTATTTGGCAAAATCGAGCTTTTCGTTTCTATCTTGCTGCACGACTTTTATACCAGAAAGAACAATTCTCGCCTGCTGCCTTTTGTGCTATTCAGGCTATTGAGGCCCTAATGAAGGCCACACTTATTTATTGGGATAAGAGCTTCAATCCCGAGTCCGTTAGTCACAGAATTGCTGGAATGATAAAGGCTATCAAGAATAAAGCTAAAAATGGGAATTCATTCTGTTGCCCTGAATATTTCTATCGTGATAAGCGATTTCAATCGGTTACTAGATATCCGGCAAATGGGAAAGGTGTGCTGATTCCAAACCATTTCCTAGAAGACCTTGATTCTGTGTTTTTCAGGTTAATTAAGCTGGTCCCGTTCCAATTTAATTCAGAGCTAAAACATGCACTGTCAGGGAAGAAAAGGATCGACTTAAAGATATTAAGATATAAGAATCGTCAAATGCGTGCACTTAGGGTCTTTCTTAAAGTAAAGTTAAGCAAGTAAGGCATAACAACTGCTTCGAAGCGACGCGTGACCGCGCGCTTCAAGCAAGCCGTTATGTTTAAAAGGAGAGTGGAGTGCCAATAGTCCTATATACGTTATTCCTGGCTTCAGTCTTTCCAATAGTTCTGTCGGCAATCGGAATATATGTTCGCATCAAGCAGCTTGGGAAATTTGATAATGATCATCCGAGGGCGCAGCAGGCACGTTTAGTGGGCTCCGGAGCAAGGGTAGTGGCAGCACAGCAGAATGCCTGGGAGGCGCTTGCTGTGTACGTTGCTGTCGTGTTAATCGCACATGCATCAGGCGTAAACCTGAATGAACTGGCCATTCCCGCTATTATATTTATTACCTTCAGAGTATTACACGCTTTTCTATATATCAGAAACTACTCCACGCTGCGAAGCTTGGCTTTCGCGATAAGCATGTTTAGCTGTCTGTATATTGTCTATGTATCTGCAACGTACAGCTAAACATAACCGTCGCACCAGTACGCGCTTTCGGAACGCAGTAAACTGCGTGGCTGATTTGGGACGTTATGCCTGCCAAAGGGTATCGACCATTTCACTTTTTAATAAATTCTTGTCTGCTGTTACAAGTTGCGCATTGTGAATTATTGATGTGGCCGCTATTAATCGATCTGCTGGATCGCTACTTATATCGGCACCGATATTGGTAGATAGTTCAGCAATTTCAGGAGAAATTTGAACAACTGAAATATTGCGAGATTGAAGAAACAAATTTATGAAATTCGCAGAGGTGGTGTCGATCTCGATTCGCCTCTTTTTAACTAACATCGCAATTTCCCATATTGATATATCAGAAATTATCAATGCGTTATGTTGATCCGCTCGATCAATCGCTTTCAATGCTTTAGAGGTAAGTCGGCCTTGATCGAGGGCATCCCAGATGATCGCGCAGGTATCGAGGAGGATCATGAAGCTGCATCCCAATCTACCTGTACCGGGCTCGTCACATCATGAACCCTGGCAGTAGCTGCGAGTCCGGCCAACTGGCTTTTAGCGGTTTCCCGCATCTCAGTCGGGGGTGATATAGTAGCTAGAACTCTGCCATTAGTTGTTACAGTAATCTGCTGACCTTCGCTAACGTTTTCCAGGTATTTCAACAGGTTAGCTCTAAAATCACTGATATTCACTGTCTTCATGGGGTTCACCGTATAGATTGTACAAATATTTTGTACAAGGCTAAACCAAAAGGCATAACAATGCAAATCACAGCGCCCCAGCAAAGGCATGGCCTTAAAAAGACAGGCCATGCCTTTGCTGGGGCGCGTGTTTGCGGCATTCGGCAACAAGCGTGGCTCGCGTATCACCGCCCCTCTCGAAATCCCGACCCGCTGGATGTGACTACGTGTGAGGTGGTTCGGACGATAGTTACTACGATAAACACGGTCTGAGGGTAGAGGGTATACGAGCCATGGCGAGGCCAAAGGTGATTTTCTTCGACGTTAACGAGACACTCCTCGACCTGGAGCCTGTAAAGCAGACCGTGGGCGAAGCCTTGGGTGGCCGCCCGGAGTTGGTCCCGCTCTGGTTCACGACGATGTTGCAGTACTCATTGGTTACGACCGTAGCCGACCGCTACAGCGACTTCGGTGAGATCGCCGTTGCGTGTCTGCGTATGGTCGCGAAGAATCACGGGATAGACCTTGACGAAGCCGTAGCGAAGAACGCTG
>JBBDSJ010000105.1:0-3881 GCA_040905025.1 Gammaproteobacteria bacterium | reverse complement strand
CGGTAACAAGAATGCGCATGATTTTGAAAGGATTTCCGTAATTTGCAGCCAGCAAACGGCCGACTTTGGCGTTTTGAAACCGGCGCGATTATAACACCGGCAGCCCGGCTGTCTTGCATCCGACGTCCGCCAATCCGGTCATTTCGACCTGGGATCCATCCGCTCGATCAGAGGATGACAATTGTGCCGCCCTTCGGGCGGCTCTTCGCATTGACTGGGCCCGGCCTGCGCCGGGGCGACGCATCGCTTGTCCGTCCTATGCTTACAGTAACTTACGGTCATTTCGACCGGAGTGCGCATAGCACGTAGCGGAGGAATCTGACTGCTAAAAGCAAGATCCCTCCGCTCGCTTTGCTCGGTCGGGATGACACCCATTTTGTCATTTCGACCGAGGCGCTTGCCCCGAGTGGAGAAATCCTGAACCATTCCAAGCGCTCACTCAGGATTGCAGCAGCACTTTATTGAATGCTCTGAAGTCATCCAGGCGCTCATCCAGTATCGATTGTAATATCTCCAGGCTCATTTCCTGATAGCGATGAATTGCAATATTTCGGAATCCCACCATGCGCTTTAGTCGCACAGCCAGATCCTGGTCAAGATAGCCCTGCTGAACCAACAAATCGAATGCTTCCCGACTACTGCCCGGCACGCCCAGTTTTTGTTTGCGCACAACGTGCAACGCCAGATCTATCGTCGTTTCACAGGCGCGTAGCAGATTCAATACCACGGCATCCTGCCGTGTCTGATTGGATTGCAATTCGTGCAGGTTACCTGAATATTCTTCAGCAATCCGCTCAAGGCAACGCTCAATACTTGCCACTTTATTGAGAATGACATCATCCACTTAACGAATCGCTCCACGTTCAGCGATATCAGCTAACAGGCCCGCCCGGGCTTCATTAAAGGCTACATAATCTGCGTAGACAAAATCTTCAAAGGCTTCCAACGCAGGACTGTCAGGTTGCCGGTAAAGCTGTTTTGCGGTGCTCAGTATCTGTAATCGCATCACGGTATTCGCCGTCCGCAAGTCCACCACATCGACATCACAGCTCAACGCATTGGCCAGTGATTCTGCCAACAACCAACGCTGTTTGTCCGTTAACGGTTTTTCTGCCAACACGGCAATATCGATATCACTGTCTGGCTGGTTGTCACCATGGGCATGGCTGCCAAACAGATACAATGCATGAATGCTGCCAAGTTGAGCCTGTACCAAGGCCACCAATTTGTCTGTATCAATAGATTTCATAATTTATCAGTCTGTCAGAGATGCCCGACACTAGCGTATTCAAATTAGGATTTACGTAATTAGCAGCCAGCAAACAGCCGACTTTGGCGTTTTGAAACCGGCGCGATTATAACACCGCAATCACTTTTTTAGTGTCTGCATGGCTTCGGCGAATGCCATAAAGTCCTGCAGTTGGTCGGTAGTGATCCGATGCACAATGGCCCAATCAATAGCCTGATAACTATGCACGGCGATATTACGAAAGCCGACAGCGGCCTGCATGCTTTTTGATAGCTCTGGAGAAATGATGTTGACCTGCGCAAGCTGCACAAAAGTTTCACCCATGGTTTGTGGTGCTGTCGCGTCGGTATCCGTCAGAACATGAGACGCCATATCGACACAAAGCTGCACGGCCCGGGTCAAATTGAGACTGATAATATCCTGCCGATCGACATCCTGTTGCAACGCGTCCGCCGAGTCGGCCCGTTTCGCCTCAATGCGCCGGATACAACGCCGCAGAGCTTCAAGCTTTTCTGCCATTATTAATGTATCCATGGAACCCCTGGACGTTTATTAGCCATGACCTGCACGCAACCAGGCCTCGGCACGTGCCTCTAACAACCGCTGATGGCCGGGCAAAAAATCGGCAGCATCCGTCAGCATTTTGGCGACCAGATGATCATAGGCGCGCCGATCCCGGCAAATCAGGCGCTTGCCCTGACGCAGAATCGATTGCATCAGCACGACACCCGCTGTACGCAAATCGACTAAATCTACCGCGCGGCCCGTCAGACAGGCGAGCCCCTGTAGCAGGTGTTCTTTTTGTTCCGGGGTCATTGGCGAGCGGGTCAAAATCGCAATATCGATATCACTGTCCGGCCGCATTCTGCCGCTGATCAACGAGCCAAACGCAATCGCGACAACGATTTCGTTATCTTTGGCCAGAAAATCGGTCAGTTCATCCAATAACGCCGGGGAATTTGCTTTGTTCATGGCGTGAAGTATATCAATAAGCCAGCCGTTATTCGTATCACTGGGCTGAATCCTCAGGGGTTTTAGTAGGTATGGCTGATTTTGGTTGATTTTCTGTAAGTCGGAACGCCGTCGCAGGTCAGCCTTAATCCATCCGTCATACCGGACAGGGAATGTCCGGTATCCAGAGGCAGGGATAGCGTGTGTATGCTGTTCGTAGGGGGTATCCAGTAATAAAAAGTCCTGCGTAATCGTTCCACTGGCCGCTCTTGCGCATCCTGCGCTTTATTATGCCCTCTGGGTACGCGGCATTAATACATCCGTGTATGGCAGGCCCCGGCCTGCGCCGGGGCGACGAACGCCATGTCGTGCGTAGCACCGTTCTTTCTGCCGGGTCATTTCGACCGGAGTGCGAAGCACGTAGTGGAGAAATCCGACGCTGTCGTTTCGACCGAGGCGCGTCAGCGCCGAGTGGAGAAATCTTACGGCTAAAAGCCAGATCCCTCCACTCGCTACGCTAGCAGAAAATTGCTCCTGCATTTTCTGCACTCACGCCATCCATGGCGATCGCGCATCGGGATGACAGTAATAAATTGCTACGCTAGGTCAGGATGACATCCCATTTTGTCATTTCGACCGAGGTGCGCCAGCACCGAGCGGAGAAATCTGACTGCAAGATCTTTCGACTCCGCGCTGCCGCGCTCCGGGCGGTACCTTTTCTGTACTTTTGTTTCTGCCGTTACGTGGTTACCAAATCGTTTCCACATTGGGATAGTCATGCATTTTACTATCCCGTGTAACCAACGGCAGGCCGAGGTAACGTGCTGTAGCAACGATGAGTCTGTCTGCCGGATCGGCGTGAAACTGCCCCGGGAGTTGGATCGAGCGCAGTGCCAGGTGATTGCTGACGGGAACGAATTCGATTACTTCGATGGCTTCAGCGTGGGCAATCCAGTCTTCCACATCAATCGTCAGCTCCAGGCGCTTTTTCCTGACCAGCATGGCGACTTCCCAACTGCTGATCGTGGAAACATACACTGGTGCTGCTGCAGATAACGCTTGTTCCAGATGCTGCCTGGCCGGATCGGAAAGCTGCTCTGGATCGCTGAGCCACCAAATCCAGGCATGGGTATCCAGCACTATCATCGACTGGCATCCCAGTCGTCATCCGCCACCGGTTGTTCGGGATCCAGGTAACGTTTTACTGTGCCGCGCAGCAGGCGGAAAGGATCGTGCTTGCCCGGCGCGTAGCGGGTCACGCGGATCGTACTGCGGCCATGGTCGGTGATAATCAAATCTTCACCGGTCTCCTCCACACGGCGAAAATGCTCCAGCGCACGGGCCTTGAAACGGGATTTGGATATCTGCATGGTGCCTTAACAATAAATTTTGACTAGGGTCATATTACCATAGTCATATTATGCGTGGGAAGCCTCTCTTTACGATTAAGACCCGGCCCTGTCGTCCTATGCTTGCAACAACTCTGCGGTCATTTCGACCGGCGTGCGCAGCACACAGCGGAGGAATCTTACGGCTAAAAGTCAGATCCCTCCACTCGCTACGCTCGGTCGGGATGACATCCCATTTTGTCATTTCGACCGAGGTGCGCCAGCACCGAGCGGAGAAATCTATAAATGTTTCTCATTATTGACAATAATAGTATTTTGTATAGAATAAGAAA
>JBBDSJ010000104.1:0-3914 GCA_040905025.1 Gammaproteobacteria bacterium | reverse complement strand
GAACCAACATTGTCATAGACGATAAACTCATGGCCGATGCCCTCAAAGCATCAGGGCTTGGCACAAAAAAAGAAGTAGTAGAACAAGGCCTTAAGCTACTTGTTCGTCGAAGCCAGCAACAGAATATCCGTAAACTTCGCGGCAAAGTTAAATGGGAGGGCGACCTCGACGAAATGCGTGGCGGTAGTGGCGGTAAATGATACTGGTCGACACCAGCGTTTGGATCGACTACCTCAACGGTGTCCAGAGCCAACACACCGATGCTCTTGATGCCGGGATCGTTGAAAGCACTGTAGCTATAGGTGATCTGATTTTCCTGGAAATCCTCCAGGGCATTCGCGACGACCGGGAATACCGTACGACCAAGCGAACATTGCTGACGCTGGATCGGTATGCGATGTTTGGCAAAGGCATGCCGGAAAAATGTGCCGAGAATTATCGTGCACTCCGGAAAAAAGGAATCACTATCCGCAAAACTACAGATATCATCATTGCAACGTTCTGCATTGAGCGCAGAATTCCATTGCTATTTACTGATCGGGATTTTATTCGCTTTGTCGATCATCTTGGTTTGGCCCCGGGATTGCCGAAGACCTTTTAAAGCGTATCTGGCCAGGAGCGCCGGTCGTGTAAAACGCGCATAATTTCTATCTGATTGTTTTTGATTCGGTAGGCAAGGATGTGCGAAGTTTTATTGACAACCCATTCGCGGCTGTTTTCGATCCGTCCGGGTCGACCTATCCTGGGATTGTCCCCCAGCGATTGACCAGCTTCCCAAAGGCGTTGCGCAACAGATTGTGCGGCTTGTGGATTCTCATTGGAATATATTCAATGGCAGCATCTAAATCATCCAATGCGAGTTTCAGCCATTTAACTCTCAATATTCACGTCCCATCGGGCGAATCGTCGCCGGACTTCCTCATCACTCGCAAACTCACCTCGATCTGCTGCCTCAATGCCTTCCTGTACCGCCTGACGAACATAGGCTTCATACATCACATCTTCCCAGGTGGCTCCGTCTGGCAATTGGTCAACCAGTTTGTGGGCTGCTTGCTTTATATTAATCGTTTGCATTTGGGTGACTCCATGGGGATAACCAATAGCTGATAGTTTACTCCATCTCCTCGGTTTCTGCTTCCTCCTCTAAGGTCACGTCCAGTGTCGGGTAGTATTTGGATTGACCCATTCATGCTTGAATATTTTAAAATTCCTAAGAGTCCAACCGAATGCCAGTCCGATTTTTTTATCACCCTTTGATACTATTAAATTCCCTCTTGAGCAGGAGCGAATTGCCAATCACTGACAGTGAGCTTGCCGTCATTGCCACAACACCGATCATGGGGTGCAGCAAACCGGCGGCGGCAATGGGAATGGCAGCAATGTTATAGCCACTGGCCCAGATCAGGTTCTGCACAATCTTGCGGAACGTGGCGCGGGACAGGCGCATGGCTTCCACGACGCCGGTCAATTCTCCGCGCACCAGGGTAACGTCTGCCGCTTCGATGGCGACATCGGCACCGGCACCAATGGCAATGCCGACATTCGCCTGTTTCAGAGCCGGCGCATCATTAATGCCATCGCCCACCATAGCAACATAGTTGCCATATCTTTTTTGCAGTGCGCGGATCGCATCCACTTTACCTTCGGGCAGGACGCCGGCCTGTACTTCATCGATGCCGACTTCGGTTGCCACTGCGCGGGCGGCGCGTTCGTTATCGCCTGTAATCATGACGACATGCAGGCCCAGATCGTGCATGCCGCGAATGGCCACAACGGACTCGTCTTTGATGGTGTCCGCGACTGCGACAATACCGCAGGCTTTACCATCCACTGCCAGCAGTACGGCGGTGCGGCCACGGCGTTCCAGATCCTCGAGGTCTTTATCCAGAGCATCCAGTCCCGTCACGCCCTCTTCTTCCAGCAGTTTGCGGTTGCCAATCAGAATTGATTCGTTTCCAACCTTGCCGGACACGCCGCGCGCACCGGTAGATCGAAACTCGCTTACTTCTGCCGGGGAAACACCGCGCTCCCGCGCCCCATCGACAATGGCCCGGGCAATAGGATGTTCGGATGCATTTTCAACTGTCGCCGCCCACTGCAATAGTTGTTGTTCGGTTACGCCTTCAGCGGTTTCCACCTCGGTGAGTTTCGGTTCGCCGCGCGTGATGGTGCCGGTTTTGTCCAGCACGATGACTTTTATGTCTTTAAATGACTGGATGGCTTCACCGGAGCGAATCAAAATGCCCCGCTCCGCGCCAATGCCTGAACCCACCATCAAAGCCGTGGGTGTGGCCAACCCCAGCGCACAGGGACAGGCAATGACCAGCACAGCGATCGCTGCCAGTATTGCCAGCACCGGTGTGGTTGCACCCGGATCGACCCAGGGCAGGAAACCGGCGCCCCATTCCAGGATTGGACGCAAGCTGTCGGCGGCCAGCAGCCAGGTCAGCAGACTACCCAATGCAATTATTAACACAATCGGAACGAATCGCCCGGTCACACGATCGGCAAATTCCTGTATCGGTACCCGCGAGCCCTGGGCCTGCTCGACCAGTTTGATAACCTGCGACAAAAAGGTATCGCTGCCCACCTTTGTCGCTTTAACACGCAGACGCCCTTCCTTGTTTATGGTGGCACCAATAACACTGTCGCCCTGACTTTTATATACCGGCACTGACTCACCCGTGGCAATGGATTCATCCACATGACTTTCTCCTTCCATAACCTCGCCATCAGTAGGCACCTTTTCGCCCGGGCGAATTACCATAATATCGCCGGGCTGCAGTTCCTTGAGCGGGACTTCCTGTTCCTCGCCGTCGCGTTCGACCCGGGCACTCCTGGCGCCCAGCGTCAACAACTTGCGGATCGCCTGGGAAGCTCTGCCCTTGGCCTTGGCTTCCAGATAACGCCCCAGAAGATGAAAAGTCATAATGGTGGCCGCCATCTCAATAAACGATGTCATGGCGTAGAAAAAACCTGCCAGGCCGATGATATAAGGCGGCAAGCTGCCCATGGAAATCAGCACATCCATATTAAAGGTGCGGTTCGTCAGCGAACGCCAGGCGGATTTGTGGGTTGCGGCCCCGCCGTATAGAAACACCACCGGCAACGCGAGCACCGCGATGATGGCGAGATAGCCGGGAATGGGCTGCCAGAACATATGCGGGATCATCAGCAGCATAATCAGCGTGGTGGGTATCGCCGCAATCCAGAGCCGCTGCCAGGCCCGGGTTAAATAGGTTTCTTCAATCCGGGCATCGTCACCCGCCTCTTCACCGCCCTCGTCCACTACCCGGGCCACATCGTAGCCGGCTTTTTCCACCGTCTGTCTGAGCTCTTCGGCATCCGGCCCGTTTTCACTCACAGTCACGTGTACTTTATGACTGGCAATACTCGTTTCGATATGCTCAATGCCTTGCAGGCGCTGCAAGGATTCACGCACGATACCGGCGCAATGATCCGAGCCCATGCCCGGTACCACCAATTGCAATTTTTTGCCGGCACCCGGATTTGTGGCAGAAGCCACATCGTAGCCGGCCTTTTCCACGGCAGAACGGATTTCGTCCAGACTCAACGCGCCGGGATCATAGCTGGCCTCGACGCGGTGAGCGGCGATATTGGTCGTGATCTCACCCATGCCTGACAGGCGCTTCAGCGAAGTCTTCACAATCCCCGCACAATGATCCGAGCCCATGCCCGGCACCGTTAGCCGTGCCTGAGCCATTTTATGATCCGGATAAGTACTCATTATTTTTCCCTCAGCTTTTACTTCGCAGTATCCATAATATAGGCCCTATACCCTACTACGGAGTCAAGTCTCGGGGATGAAATTGCGTCAGCGCAACGATAATGTCGGGTATGCATATTCCGGCCCAAGGTGAACAGCCATTCCGATTCAACGTGAACACCGATTC
>JBBDSJ010000103.1:0-3942 GCA_040905025.1 Gammaproteobacteria bacterium | reverse complement strand
ACATCACCCGGTTGCCAGTAACTCGAAATCTGCAGCATGGCCGGCCCACTCAAGCCACGATGGGTAAATAGCATCGGCGCATTGAATGCCTTGTTGTTGCATGCCACCGTAACATCACAACTGACACCGGCGAGTGCGGCAAAATGATCTTTCAGTTGCGGTGGCAATGTAAACGGCACGAGTCCGGCGCGCGTCGGTATAATCTCCAGACCAAATTGCCTGGCAATATCATAGCCAAAGCCACTGGCACCCATTTTTGGAATAGACAGGCCACCGCTTGCGATCACAACACTGCCAGCATCAAATACACCGCCACTGCTGTGTATACGGTAACCACCCGCCAATGGTGCAAGCTTGTCTATGCGTGTCTGTAATCGCAGATCGACATTGACTGCCGTACATTCAGATAACAACATGTTCAGAATAGCCTTGCTGCTGTCAGCACAGAACAACTGGCCCGCCGCCTTTTCAACATACTCGATACCATGGCGCTCGACCAGTTCAAGAAAATCATACGGGCTGTAACGCTTCAGTGCCGAAATGCAAAAACGCGGATTACTGGATAAAAAATTTGCCGGAGTACTGTTCAGGTTGGTGAAATTACAACGCCCGCCGCCGGACATCAGGATTTTTTTGCCGGCCTTGTTGGCATGATCAATCACAACAACACGCCGGCCACGCCGGCCTGCGGTCAGCGCGCACATCAGACCGGCAGCACCGGCGCCGACAACCAGTACATCGCAGGACTCCGGCATCAGCGGGCTATAATCAGCTGACAGCCCATTCGCGCCAGCATTTCAGTAACGGAAAATACAGGCCGAGTCTGATCGGCCGCTGATCCAGCACGCGCATGAATTCAGCATAGCGTTCAAGTTGCGGCCGGTAACGTTCCTGTTCGCGATCAAGAAATATATCGATATCGGTGCCGGCATGACTGCCGGTTTTATAATCCACTATCCAGCGGATATCATTCTTGTCAACGAAGGTCCGATCCAGAATCACTGTTTCAAGTCGGCCATCATGCAAACGATTCAACGCGTACTCATTTGCGGCTTCCCTGTGCTCTGCAGCCAACAACCAGCGGCCACGATCATCAGCAAGGGTTGATTGCAATGCTGTCGACACTTGCCCGGCTGCTGTTTCACAGGCAACCCCGCCCAGGCCCTGTTGTTGCAACAAATGCTCAATCAGCGCAGTGCCTGCAGTCAGGCGTTCATCCGGCCAGGCATCCACACCTTCTGCCGCAATACGCATCAATAAACGATGCACAACAATGCCGACCGCACGCGCGGTTTCACCTGCCCACCAGTACTCCGGTGAATAATCCGCCGTCGCCGTGACCGGTGCGCTGGCCATGGCACTGATCGCCGCTGTCATGCCGGTGTCAGGTAATGCCGGTAGTGTCCAGTCCGCAGGTAACCGCTGCGGCTGCCATGTATTCACCGGCGCTGCCGCTGCCGTGTCAGGCAGTGTCGACGGCAATGATTGCTGATAAACCGCTTCAAGTTGTGGCCATAACAATGCCAATGCACTGCCGGCTTTGGGTTTGGCCGTTTCAATCTCGCCATCAGCATTTGCCTTGACATTGACATGACCGAGCAAATGCAATTGCTCACGGGCGCGGGTCGCAGCAACATACAACAAACGGCCACGCTCGTAGGCACTGCGTTCCTGTTCCAGTCTGCTCACAAACGCATACACCTGATCACGTTCAGCACCGGTAGCGGTCAGTGGCGCCAACAGCAGTTCACTGCCATGATCACGCTGGCGTTCCTGCCAGAGCAACAGTTTCGGATCATCATGCCGGCCCGGCCGACCGAGTCCGGGCAGAATCACATTGTCGAATTCGAGTCCTTTGGCCTTGTGTATGGTCAGTATTTGCAGATCATCATCAGTGGTCTGCGTATCCGGTGCAGCAAACAACCGTTCAAGTTCACGTTCCAGCTGTGCTGCGCTTTCCAGGTCCGCACCAACTTCGGTATGTTCGAGCAATTCAAAATAGGCCTGTGCATCCGTTAATGCCGTCACACTGTCAACTGCACTGGCACCGCCCAGTTGCAACCATAATCTCTCAACGCTGTCACGTAACAAGCCACGGCGTTGCTCAAGCAATGCCTGCTGCAAACATGGCCAAATGCGTTGCAGTATTTTGCTGCCATTGACAGACAAGCCGTCTGCGACAAAATCCTGATCCGCGAGTTGCTGTAATACTGTCGGCAACGTGGCCATTGCCTGCGTATGCAATACTTCATAACGCGCGAGTGCATGCAGATCGGCACGCGTCAAACCACACCACGGCGCACGCAGCACGGACAGCCAGGCGATGCGATCAGCCGGGTGTATCAATGCCCGTGTCAGCGCAAGTAAATCCAGTACCACTGGTTGCTGACCCAGGCGTTCAATTTCGACGGCACGAAAGGCAATCCCCTGTGCGCGCAAACGCGGCACAATAGCCAGTAGATGATTACGATTTTGTACGAGGATTGCGCAATGCCTGTTGCCACAATCTGCAAGAATGTTGCTGACAATATCGGCTTCCTGCTGCAAATCCAGCGCGTATTGCGGATGCACGCTTACACTGGCCGCTGTGCCTGCCGCGCGCCAGGCAATCGACGGCGCATAAGCAACAGCCGCGCTGGTTGCATCAGATTGCTGCGGCATAACCGCCGCGAAACAATCATTCACCCAGTCGACAATACCGGCCGTTGAACGAAAGTTTACAGTCAGTGACAACGGCACCAGGTTGATATCACCCAGACCATGCGACCAGGCATGCAGATACAACCCGACTTCCGCTTCACGGAAGCGGTAGATCGACTGCATCGGATCACCGACCAGAAACAGTGTGCGGCCATCACCGGGTTGCCAACCGGCAGTCAACAATTGCAATAACGACCATTGACTGTTCGACGTGTCCTGGAACTCATCAATCAGGATATGTTGCAGCCGGTAATCCAGCCGCAGGGCCAGATCGGTTGGCGCATCAATCTGGCCGAGTGCACGTTGCGCTGCATGCGCCAGTTCAGGAAAATCAACCTGACCGGTTTGCGCAAAAACCAGCCGTAATTGCGCCACCGCAAGCGGCAATACCTGGATCAACGCTGCCAGCAACTGCCATTGCTGCTCGCTGTAGTTTGCCGGCGGCAAGGCGCGGGAAAAATCCAGCCGCGCCAGTAACACTGGTGTTTGTTCCAACTGCCCGGCCAGCGCCAGCAAACGTGCCTTCTCGGCTTTGTAACCTGCCGGAAAGCCGTCACGCTTGTCGACTTTTTTACGTCTGCTGCCGGTTTTGGTCAGCAACAAGTCGGCCAGTCCCTGCCAGACCGGCAAGTCTGCCGGTTCAGTCCCCGGTAACGCCTGCAAGTCCCGGCAAGCCAGCAGTGCGGCAGCACTTGCCGGGTCAAGATTGTCTGCGGCAAACGCTGCCAATGCACAGACCTCATTACATTCGGCCGGCGGCAACGCTGACGTGAATTCGGATCGCAACCGGCCAAGCTGATAGCGGATTTCATTGGCCAGTGCCTGTTCCAGCCTGGCCCGCTCCGGTTTCTCACCCAATCGCCACAGCCATTGTTCACGTCGCGGCAACATGGCAGTGATCAGACCCTGGGCTTTTTGCCAGTCGTTATCCAGATGCCGCAACAAATCCGCGATCGCAGTTGACCACGCGTCCTTGCTTTCGAGTTCAGTCAGCGTCAGCCGGCTGGCTTCCTCATACAGTAATGCCGGTGTCTCGGTAATTTGTGGCTGGGCGCCGAATTCCGCCAGCAACGGCAATTGCCGGGTCAGTTCGGCATTAAACGAGTCAATAGTCTGGATCCGTAATCGTGCCGGATGCTGTTCGAGTTGCCAGTTATGCCTGACTGCCTGGGCATGGGCCGCTTCGGCAAGTTCGCGTAACTGTTGTTCATGTGGGCTGCTGGCCGGTGCAGCAGCCGCGGC
>JBBDSJ010000102.1:0-4026 GCA_040905025.1 Gammaproteobacteria bacterium | reverse complement strand
GCGCGATCGCCATGGATGGTGTAAGTGCAGAAAATGCAGGAGCAATTTTCTGCTAGTGTAACGAGCGGAGGGATCTTGTTTAAAAGCAACAAGATTTCTCCACTACGTACCTGACAGTACTCCGGTCGAAACGACATACGGCTGTCGGATTTCTCCACTGCGTGCCTGACGGTACTCCGGTCGAAATGACAACTTTATAATCTGTACACTATTTGCCCATTAACTATTTACCGCTCTGACATCAACGAAATGACCGGCAATCGCGGCGGCGGCGGCCATTGGCGGACTGACCAGATGGGTACGACCACCCTGCCCCTGCCGGCCTTCAAAGTTTCGGTTCGAGGTTGAAGCACAACGCTCACCGGGACTGAGCCGATCCGGGTTCATACCAAGACACATCGAACAGCCGGGTTCACGCCAGTCAAAACCGGCCGCCTTGAATATTTCATCCAGACCTTCCTTCTCGGCCTGCAACTTCACCAGTCCGGAACCGGGCACCACCATCGCTTCCTTGATATTCGATGCAATTTTCCGGCCCTTGATGACAGCCGCCGCTGCACGTAAATCTTCAATACGCGCATTCGTGCAGGAGCCGATAAATATTTTGTCGAGCTTTATTTCGCCTATCGGTGTACCGGCTTTCAAATCCATATAAACCAGTGCCCGTTGCATGCCTTCGCGTTTCACTGCATCGGCCTCTGTTGCCGGATCAGGTACTTCGCCACCAATCGGCACCACCATTTCCGGTGAGGTACCCCAGCTGACCTGCGGTTCGATGTCAGCCGCTTCCAGCACCACTTCTTCATCAAAAACCGCATCATCATCGCTGCGCAGCTCGCGCCATGCGGCAGCGGCCTGTTCAAACAATTCACCTTTCGGCGCAAATGGCCGGCCCTTGACGTAGGCAATCGTGCGTTCATCCACCGCCACCAGGCCGGCACGGGCACCGGCCTCAATACTCATATTGCAGATCGTCATACGACCTTCCATGGACAAGGCCGCAATCGCTTCACCGGCATATTCAATCGTGTAGCCGGTTGCACCAGCGGTACCGATCTTGCCAATAATAGCGAGAATAATGTCCTTGGCCATCACGCCGGCACCTGCATGGCCGCGCACCGTAATGCGCATGTTCTTCGCTTTCCGGTAAATCAAGCACTGGGTCGCCAATGCATGTTCAACCTCGGAGGTGCCGATGCCAAACGCAAGCGCGCCCAAAGCACCATTGGTGGCCGTGTGCGAGTCGCCGCAAACAATCGTCATGCCCGGCAAACAGGCACCCTGTTCCGGCCCGATAACATGCACAATGCCCTGGCGCGGATCGAACATTTCAATTTTTTCGATCTGGTATTCAGCACAGTTGCTGTCCAGCGTCTCTAATTGCAGGCGCGAAACCGGATCTTCAATATGTTCGCGATTCGCGGTCGGCACATTGTGATCGGGCACGGCAAGATTGGCCGCGAGCCGCCACGGTTTGCGGCTGGCCAGCTTCAATCCCTCGAAGGCCTGCGGTGAGGTGACCTCGTGGATCAATTGCCGGTCGATATAAATCAGGGCGGAGCCGTCGTCGTAAGTTTCAACAACGTGGTCGTCCCAGATCTTGTCGTAAAGTGTTTTGCCTGCCATTTTATGGTGAGTGGTTAATAGTGATTGGTGAACTTCAAAAAACCAGAAGTGATTCCAAATTCATTCCCTCTCCCCTCATGGGAGGGGGTTAGGGGGAGGGGGCTATTTAAATCACCCCCACCCTATCCCTCCCCCTGGCAGGGGGAGGGTATATATTTTTGAGGTCACTTCTGTATACGATTTCAGATTTTGATGCGGTTTCGAAAAACAGCTCCAATGCTTCACGCAAATTCTGGCCAGCTGTTTCAATGCTGTCACCTTCACTGGCGATGTCCAGTTGCGGACACAAGGCCACATAGCCATCACCTTCACGCTCGATAATTGCGGTCAATTGCTGT
The DNA here is from genome assembly GCA_040905025.1 of Gammaproteobacteria bacterium. Taxonomy (GTDB): domain Bacteria; phylum Pseudomonadota; class Gammaproteobacteria; order Methylohalomonadales; family Methylohalomonadaceae; genus JBBDSJ01. Next base: position 2,062 of record JBBDSJ010000102.1, on the reverse strand, counting down.
TTCATAATCGGCTATTTCCTTAAAAAACAATATCCTATTATAACGCTGCTGTGTCTTTCCGTGTATTAAATCTCATCTGCAATTTTTACCAGCGTTCGGCCACTGGTCTTTCCTGCCAGCATGTTGGCAAACACGTCCGGCAGTTGCTCCAGCGTCACTTCATGAGTGGCTATCTGTTCCAGCGCGCGCGGCCTCAATTCACCCGCAAGCCGTTGCCAGAGTTGGCGCCGCAATGCGTCCGGACAGCCTGATGAGGTCACCCCGAGCAGGCTGACACCGCGCAATATAAATGGCATGACGGTGGTTTTCAGGTCACTGCCACCGGCCAGCCCGACCGAGACAATATTGCCCCATGGCTGAACCGTGCGCGTCAGCCAGGCCAGCAGATCACCGCCGACATTATCAATAGCGCCGGCCCAGAGCGCTTTTTCCAGCGGCCGCTGACCCATATCCAGAGTCGTTCTATCCAATATGCGGGCCGCTCCCAGACTTTTCAAATAGTCATGACTTGCGGTCTTGCCGGTTACCGCGACCACCTCATAGCCCAGCCCGGAGAGCATGTCGATTGCCAGGCTGCCCACCCCGCCGGTTGCGCCGGTGACCAGGAATGGCCCCTGTTCGGGCTGCTGGCCATTGGCTTCCAGGCGATGGATACAGATAGCGGCGGTCAGACCCGCCGTACCCAGCATCATGGCCTGCTTCAGTGATAAACCCGTGGGCAACGGAATCACCCAGTCCGCCGGCACACGCACATATTCCGCATAACCGCCGTCGTGACCGATGCCGAGGTCATAACCGGTCACCAGCACCGGCGCGCCCGGGGTCAAGCGGCTGTCTGTTGAACTCACCACATGGCCGGAAACATCGATACCGGGCACCCGCGGATAGTCCCGGATCATTTTGCCCTGGCCGGTGGCCGCCAGCGCATCCTTGTAGTTGATACTGGACCAGGCAGCACGAATAACGACGTCACCGGCTGACAAATCGTCCAGAGTCAGCTGTTCGAGCCCGGTCCTGTCAGCGGAATCGCCGGCATGAACACGATAGGCATTAAATTTGGAATTTTTTTCTGACATCAGGTCTGTGGCTGGTCATCAGGGGAGTTAAACCCGGCAAGGGCAATGGTTTATAATCTGCGGTTTGAATGAAACAATCAGGCTGTTAACGGGACTAAATCCTCAGGCCGACGCTGGCGATGCCAGAGCCTGTCAGCCCCGGAACATATATTCTAATTAAAAGTCAGTGATATGACCATAACCAGGCAGAATCCCTCATGAAAAAAGCTTTATTCGGATTATTTGTGTTGCTCGCAATCAGCTTCAATGCGCGCGCCGATTTTAACGACGGTGTGGTGGCATACATGATGGGCGATTATCCGCGGGCCTTTACGACCATGCAATCCTTGGCAGAAACCACTGATCATGCCCTGTCTCAATATTATCTGGGCATGATGTACCTGAAAGGCCAGGGCGCGAATCAAAGCAACGACGAGGCGGCCAAATGGTTACGCAAGTCCGCTGAACAAGGTGTGCCGCAGGCGCAATACAACCTCGCACAACTTTATACGGATGGTCTGGGCGTGCCACGTGATTATGAATTTGCGTATATCTGGTACCGGGTCGGCGCATCGCATGAGCATGAAGCTTCGCAAATGGCCGTTGAAGGTGCTCGCGCACAACTGAATCAGGAGCAGCTGGCTGAAGCAGACAAACTCGCCGCTGAATATATTGATAAATACGGACCGCAGCCGGAAGAAGAAAAGAAACTGACCTTGCCACCGGAAGCAACGCAACCGGCACAATAGCAGTTCGCCGGGTAAACCCGGCTCCTACAGGTGTTGGGTTTTCCTGTAGGAGCCCGCTTTAGCGGGCGAATTCTTTTTTTACGTCCGGCGGCGAATTCGTTTGGCTACCATTCGCCTGGCAAGCCAGGCTCCTACAAATGTTGGGTTTTGTTCCTGGAATCCAAAAAAACCACATTTCCCTCTGTAGGAGCTTACTTCAGCAAGCGAATTCTTTTTTTACGTCCGGCGGCGAATTCGTTTGGCTACCATTCGCCTGGC
>JBBDSJ010000101.1:0-98413 GCA_040905025.1 Gammaproteobacteria bacterium | reverse complement strand
AAGGCTTTATTCTTGCCGGCATTCTGTTGCCGCTGGCATTTCTGATTTCACTTGGTTCGGCCATTATCATTCTCGGCCGCGAATCCGGCGCCTGGCTGCTTGCCGTATTTGTCGTCATCTTTGCGCTGTATGGTTTATTTACCCTCTACATGCGCTATCTTTGGCGTTAATTTATTGCGTTAGCACGCAGCGGAGAAATCCGACTTTGTCATTTCGACCGAAGCGCGTTAGCGCGTAGTGGAGAAATCTTTTTATCACAATCCAGACTCCTCCACTCGCTGCGCGACCGCCATGGATGGTGGAAGTGCAGAAAATGCCTGGAGCATTTTTCTGCCTCGGTCGGAATGACCCTTTAAGTATGTCATTGCGAAGGAGGCCGCAGATCGACTGCGGCAATCCCGAAAAAATATCATTTCGACTAAGGTACATTAGTATCGAATGGAGGAATCTTTTTATCACAATCCAGACTCCTCCACTCGCTGCGCGACCGCCATGGATGGTGGAAGTGCAGAAAATGCCTGGAGCATTTTTCTGCCTCGGTCGGAATGACCCTTTAAGTATGTCATTGCGAAGGAGGCCGCAGGCCGACTGCGGTAATCCCTTAAAATGTCATTTCGACTGAGGTACATTAGTACCGAATGGAGAAATCCTAAGCTGTCATCAAAAACCAAAAGAGGAGATACACCATGGACATTAGTCTAAGCCTTGGCCCATTGCTGGCCCTCATCGCCGGTATCCTGATCCTTGTACAACCGCGTCTGCTGAATTACGTCGTTGCGCTATATCTGATCATCACCGGCATTCTCGGTCTGGTCGGCGGGCAGGGATTTTTTAGCTGATTTACATCTTAATATATGTTGTTCAAAATTTGAGTTGTAAGTTGTCGATCTGATTATAGGATCCTGTCTTCAGTATGGCTATTACGGAATACCATGCCAAATACTTTGCTTGGGAGCTGACTCGCCGTCGTCGTGGTGGAGATGTTGATCGCATCAGCCAGTCCTTGTTTGATGCCAGTGTCGATCTGAACCCGCATCAGATCGATGCTGCCTTGTTTGCACTACAAAATCCATTATCCAAAGGCCATCTGCTCGCCGATGAAGTGGGTCTTGGCAAAACCATTGAGGCGGCTCTGGTGCTGGCTCAATACTGGGCCGAGCGTCGCCGTAACCTGCTGGTGATTTGTCCGGCCTCGCTACGCAAGCAATGGGCTGCCGAGCTGTCCGAAAAATTCCACCTGCCAACAAAAATTCTGGATGCCAGAGCCTGGAAGGGACTGCAAAAAGAAGGCATCCATGATCCATTTATTGAAAACTGGATCCCGATCATTTCCTATAATTTTGCCGTTAGTATGCAGGATCAGCTCGCTTTACGGCCCTGGGATCTGGTGGTGATGGATGAGGCGCACAAGCTACGCAATGCTCACCGGGATAGTCATCAAACCGGTCAGGCAATTAAGCGGGCATTGGCCGGTTCTCGAAAACTGCTGCTGACTGCTACCCCGTTGCAAAACAGCTTGCTGGAAGTATTCGGGTTATCCACTGTCATTGATGAGCATCTATTTGGTGATGCCGTCAGTTTTCGAAGCCAGTACATGGGCTCCGATGCTGATATATCCGCACTTAAGCATCGCTTGCGCGACTTTACCAAGCGCACTTTGCGCCGCCATGTGCTGGAGTATATTCAGTACACCGAACGCCGCCCCATGACAATCCCGTTTACGCCCAGTGATGACGAACAGCGGCTATATGATTTGGTCTCCGGTTATTTGCAGCGGGAAGATTGCTATGGTTTCCCCCGGCGCCAGCGTCATCTGATTGGCCTGGTATTACGCAAATTACTGGCTTCATCAACAGAAGCTGTCGTTGCCACGCTTGAAGTGATTCATGATCGTTTGCGCAAGCTACAGGAGCATCAGACCCTGGATGATGACTGGCTTTCACGGCTTATTGGAGATGATGATCTTGATGAGGACTTGATTGAAGAAGACAGCCCTGTCGAGGAAACTGCATTAAGTTTAGACGTGAATCCGGATAAACTTCGTGCAGAAATTGCTGAGCTTGAGCAATATATCAAGCTTGCAAAAAGCATCCGCACAGACGAGAAATCAAATGCCTTGCTCAAGGCGATAACCACTGGCTTCCAGGCTATGCGTGAAATGGGTGCGCCGGAAAAAGTGGTCGTCTTTACAGAGTCACGTCGCACGCAAGAATACCTGCTCCGCTTCCTCGAAGCTAACGGCTTTGCGAATAAAGTCGTTACATTCAGCGGCACAAATAGTTCACCGGCAATAAAAGGTATCTATCAGCGATGGCTGAGAGTACATGCTGGTAGTGATCGTGTGACAGGCAGTCAGGCTATAGATAAACGTACGGCATTGATTGATTGTTTTCAGGATGAAGGCCAAATCATGATCGCTACAGAAGCCGCAGCCGAGGGTGTCAACTTGCAATTCTGTTCGTTGGTGATTAATTACGATTTACCGTGGAATCCACAGCGTGTTGAACAGCGCATCGGCCGTTGTCATCGCTATGGTCAAAAATTTGATGTTGTCGTGATTAATTTTCTGAATCAGCGTAATGCTGCCGATCAGCGTGTGCTGGAATTATTGTCAGAGAAGTTTCATTTATTCGATGGCGTCTTTGGTGCTTCCGATCAGATTCTTGGCCGAATTGAGTCAGGCCTGGATATCGAAAAGCGCATTGCCGAGATTTACGATACCTGCCGTTCACCAGAAGAGATCGAAACGGCATTTTCCATATTGCGCAAAGAGCTTGAAGCCAGTATCGAATCGCGCATGCGCGATACCGAAGAAAAGTTGCTGGAACATTTTGATGCCGATATTCATGAGCTGTTAAAAGTGAAGCGTGAGCGTGCCGAGTTGTCACTGGATCGTGTGAGTCGTTTATTCTGGCAGCTCACGCAGTATATTTTGTCTGACATGGCACGTTTCAATGATTCAGATCTGTCATTTCATTTGTCTGACTCGCCACTTGAAGAGGCTGTTGCCGGTGAATACCGTCTGATACGAAAGGGCGAACCGATACCCGAGCATGCGCATTTATATCGGCTAAGTCATCCGCTGGGCGAGTATGTGCTTGATAGTGGTCGTCAGATCACAACGCCATCGGCACAACTGCTGTTTGATCTGAGCGGGCAGCCGCTGAAAATTTCAGTGCTTGAGCAGTTGCCGGTCAAGTCAGGCTGGCTGGATTTAAATCTGCTGGAGCTGGATAGCTTTGAACGTGAAGAGCATCTGGTTTTTACTGCCAAGACCGATGATGGCGCCATCCTGGATCAGGATGCCTGTGAACGGTTATTTGGTCTTGACGCCAACACGCAACCACTAACTGAGAGCCAGCCGCCGGCAGATCTGGCAGCCACTGCAAAGCGGCAAATTGAGGCCACATTGAGCCGCGCGCTGGAAGAGAATAATGAGTATTTCCAGCGCGAGCGGGAAAAGCTGGAGCAGTGGGCGGAGGACCAGATTCTGGCCGCCGAACAAGTACTTCACGATACCAAAATCAAAATCCGTGATACCAAGCGGCGGGCGCGCATGGCTGCTACGCTGGAAGAGCAAAAACAGCTTCAGGAAGAGCTGAAACGGCTGGAATCCCAGCAACGTCGCCAGCGGCAGTCAATCTTTGATGTTGAGGATGAAATTGAAAACCGGCGCGATGAATTCATTGCCGCCCTGGAGAAGCGCCTGCACCAGCGCAGCATCACCCACCATCTGTTTCGAATCCGCTGGGAACTGATCTGATTACCAGCGACAGTCACGAGCCGCGCTCAAGGCTTTTTCAAGAAAAATACTTAATAAAATCAATAATATATAAGTATATCATGATATACCTGGTGCAATAAATATAGTATATACTACATCCGCAGGCCGAAATGGCTGTGCCCTCAGAGAAATAGCCGCACAATCCGAGATAAATACGGATTTATAACTTTTATCATATTTATTTGCGCTAGATACGTTTTATGCGGATATTTTTCTGAAAATAGTCTAGTATTCCGGCATTAATTCTGATTTTCCGTACAAATTTCGGATAAAACATGGCACGGGAACCGCTGGGATACAGCTATCTGATTGATAAATATGGCCTTTCAGCAAGGCCATTGCGCGTCAGCGCACAGCTTGATTCCAGTGTCCGTGGCCGCGACACTCGCCGCCTCGGCGACCAGCACATCCAGCTTTTCGAACCGAATTACCAGCCGCAAAACACTTTCGCCGGCCAGCTCCAGTTCGCCCTGCGTTACGAAGGCATCAATCTGGAAGTGCTGGCGTTGTTGTTCCAGCAAACCGGCAAGCAGGCGCTGGAACAATGGTTGACCGAAAAACCCTCTTCGGCCTATGCACACCGGGCCGGATTTCTGTACGAATGGTTGACCGACGAATCGCTGGCCGACAAGGTGGTTGCTAAAATCCCGGCAAAAGGCCGTTATGCGTACTTACTGGATAAGCAGTTGCAGTTTGGCGCCCCGGACGGCGAGCGTGACAGCCGCTTTCGCATCATTAACAATCTGCCGGGCAATCGTGATTTCTGCCCGCTGGTGCGTAGAACGCCCTACCTGCAGGAAATCATGGCGCGCGATTTACGTGCCCGTATTCACGATACGCTGGCCGGTTACGATGCCGATTTGCTGCGTCGCGCCGCCGGCTATCTGTATCTGAAAGAAACGCAGTCCTCATTTGAGGTGGAACGGGAAAAACCGTCGGCCAGCCGCGCGCAGCGTTTCGCAGATCTATTGCGCCAGGCGGATACCGGCCGGCCGCTAACCGAGCAGCGGCTGGTTGAATTACAACAGGTTGTAGTCGACCCGCGCTTCCATGAATTTACCTGGCGCCAGCAACAGAACTGGATAGGCAAGGATCACGGCTATCGCAAGCAGATGGATTTCGTCCCGGCGCGCCCGGAAGATGTGCCGGAACTCATGTCGGGGTTGCTCGCGCTGGCGGCACAGGCCCGTCAATGGCATGCTGATAATGAAAAGCCAGCCACAGCGAACCCGGACAGCATGGGGACAGTGGATCCAGTGATTACGGCCGCCATGGTGGCTTTCGGCTTTGTGTTTATTCATCCATTTATGGATGGCAATGGTCGTATACACCGCTATCTGATTCATGAGGTGCTGACGAATGCCGGGTTTACCCCGCGCGGCATTGTATTACCGGTGTCAGCCGTGATTCTTGCGCACCTGGATGACTATGTGCAGACATTGGAGGTTTTTTCACGGCCCATGCAGGAACGCACCGAATATGATCCGGATACCCCGGAAACGCCCGCGCGCGGTAATGATGCGCTGTATTTTCGTTATTACGATGCTACCGAGCAGGCCGAGTACCTGTACCGCGCGCTGGAGCGGACGGTTGAGGAGGATCTACAACAGGAAATTGATTTCCTGCTCGGCTTTGACCGCGCCTATCAGGCATTGAATGGCCTGCTGGACTGGCCCGATCATTCACTGGAATTATTCATTCGTGTAGTGCACCAGAATCATGGTCAGCTTTCCAAAAACAAACGCCAGCGTCATTTTGACTGGCTGACAGATACGGAAATAGCAGCAGCGGAAGACCTGGTTATAGAGGCATTTGATCTGCCCGCAAGAAGTACCCACTGATTGTATTTACTCGCTTAAAGACCTGGATATAAAAATGGCCAACAGTAACGGGGATAAAAAGCAAAAGTTTATCGGGCTTTTGCACGAGTTGTTTCAATTGAATCAGGCCGAGCTGGATTTTGGCCTGTATCGCATCATGCATGCGAAAAGCAGCCAGATTAAGGCGTTTATTGAAAACGACCTGGCACAGGAAATTGATAGTGCTTTTGCAGGCGCCGCCGGCGAGTCGGCGCAATCGCTGCTCGACAAGGCCCGGGCTGCCGTCGTTGACGCAATGGGGGATGAAGCGATTGATGCCGCTGGCAATCTCAAACCGGAATTCAGCAAAACGCCGAAAGGCAAGGAATACCTCGAAGCCAAAGCCAATGCCGAGCAAGGCGATATGCCGCTTACCGGCAGCGCCGAGATTTATGATCACCTGTACCGGTTTTTCTCGCGTTATTACGACAAGGGCGATTTTCTCAGCAAACGTTATCACGTCGCCGAAAACGATAACCGCGCGGCACCCTATGCCGTGCCTTATGACGGCCGCGAAGTTTACCTGCACTGGGCCAACAAGGATCAGTACTACATCAAATCCAGTGAGTACCTGCAGCATTTCCATTTTGATCTGAAAGCCGCAGTGAAAAAGGCCGGGCAAAGTGATCTGGATTTGGGCGATGACGATGAACCGCTAAAAGTCACCTTCCGGCTGGTCGAGGCCAGCGAGGGCGCGCATAACAACGTCAAGGAAAGTGAGTCACGCTTCTTTATTATCCATGCGGCCAATCCGGTTGAAGTTCAGGGCAACGAACTCATCGTCAATTTTGAATACCGCCATGACCCGGAAAAAACCGGCCAGGAAAACACCTGGCGCAATACCCGGCTGGAGCAGGCGGAACAGTGCATTCTGGCTGCACTGGACAAAATGTCCGGGGCGAAATCCTTTCTTATCGGCCTGAATGCGCCAGCGCCGACCGAGAAGAAAAAAGACCGTACGCTGCTTGGCAAATACCTCAGCCAATACAGCGATCGCAACACCATGGATTATTTTATCCACAAAGATCTGGGCGGGTTCCTCAGACGTGAACTGGATTTTTACATCAAGAATGAAATCATGAGGCTGGATGATGTCGAGCATGCCGATGCCAGCCAGCTCGAAAACCTGCTTGGCAGAATCAAGGCACTTCGGCATATCGCCCGGCAGATTATTGCCTTTCTCGCACAACTGGAAAATTTCCAGAAAAAAATCTGGCTGAAAAAGAAGTTTGTCACCGAGACAAATTACTGCATCACGCTGGATCGTGTGCCCAAGTCGTTATATGAAGAAATTGCCAGCAACACTGCCCAGCGTGAAGAGTGGATCAAGTTATTTGCCATTGATGAAATCAAGGAAGATACAACAACACCCGCTTATTCAGAACCATTAACAACTGACTTTCTGAAAGCGAATGACAAACTGGTGTTAGATACACAATTATTTGATGAAGATTTTAAAAACAGACTACTGGCTTCGATTGAGAACTTTGATGAGCAGTGTGATGGGGTGCTTATTCATTCGGAAAACTTTGGAGCACTAAGTTTAATTAATACAAGAATTAAATCGAGAGTATCAAATGTATACATTGATCCTCCTTACAACACTGGCGATGATGAATTTCTTTATAAGGATAGTTATCAATCATCTAGCTGGCTTTCAATGGTTAATGAAAGAATATCTATGGGTCTTGATACATTAGATGAATCAGGGGTCATGTTTATTAGTGTAGGTGATGAAGAACAAGAGCATTTGGCTACACAATTAAGACATTCCTATACCAAAAATCGTTTCTTTGCTAGCTTGATATGGGAAAAGAAAAAGAAAGGAAGTTTTTTGAGCGGACAGATTGCTCGTATGAAAGACTATATTCTATGCATATCTAAAAATCCTTCAAAGTTTGGTGGGCTTGTAGGAGAAATCGCCTCTGAAACAGAAACATATCCTTGCGTTAATGCATCAAATCCTAGAGAAATTAGGAGGATAGCTCCTGGCATTAAGAGTAAATATAGAGAGCCTGATTACGTTCTAAGCTCGGGTGCCACGATAAGTGCAGGTAATATGAATCTAATTCTAAAATCAGATTTGGTCATTAAAGATTCAGTATTAGTTAAGGAGTTAATTATAGAAGGCAACTGGAGATATTCACAAGAGAGCATGGAACAATTCGCAAAAAGACATCAGCTTTATTTGACGCAAGACTTGTATCTTCGCAGAATTGTAGAAGAGCCAAGGTATAAAAGAATGAAGGATTTATTGCCAAGGCTGGGGGAGCATGGGGAATCTGATTTCAGGGCATATGACATAAATAATTTATCTAAATATGGATGGGGCACAAACGAAGACGCAAACGATGAGCTGCATCAGGTGTTGGGGGAGCAGTATGCTGCTTCTTATCCTAAACCGTCAAAATTATTAACGTTATTGCTCGCATCATCACGTCATAATAATGGGATTTGGCTAGATTATTTTTCAGGTTCTGGTGTTCTAGCGCATGCGGTTATGAATATTAACCGGCAAGATGGTGGCAATAGGAAATATATTTTGATCGAAATGGCAGATTATTTTGATAGTGTGCTAAAAGTTAGGGTACAGAGGAACATTTATTCAAAAAAATGGGAGAATGGTAAACCTTTAGAAATTAATACTGGATTATCACAATTCGTAAAATATTTATGCCTCGAATCTTACGAAGACACACTTAACAACTTGATGTTGCCTGTAGATAAGAATCGCGAGAAAGTTATAGCTGGCGACACCAATGCCGATCTGCGCCGTGACTACTATCTGAACTATTTCCTCAATGTCGAAACCCGCGCGTCAGCCAGTTTACTGAATGTACAACAGTTTCATGATCCAACCGCTTATACGCTGATGGTGAAAAAGCCGGGGTCGGACAGTCAGACGCCGGTGCAGGTGGATTTGATTGAAACCTTTAACTGGCTGATTGGACTCGAAGTCGCTTTGCTCGATAAGCCGTACATCTGTCAGGCGGAATTCGAGCGCGAACCGGACCCGGAATTGCCGGAAGACCAGAATACTCGCTGGCGGGTGAAAGGGAAGCTGAAAGAAACCGGCGATGGGGACTATTGGTTGCGCACCGTGGAGGGTTATGTACGTCGCCGGCCGGATAGTGATACAGATAAAGACTATGTATTGATTGTCTGGCGCAAACTGACTGATGACCCGGAAAAAGATGCGGCTGTATTGGAGGCTTTCTTGCAGAAGAAAAAAGTCAACCAGGCCGACACGGAATTCGACACGATTTACATCAACGGTCCGCATGCACTGACATTGCCCGGTGAGGCCAAGACCCGTGTGCTGAGTCTGGAAGAGACCTTTCACGCCCGCATGTGGGCTGATGTTGATGCGGGGCTACACTGATGGCCAAAGCCAGACGTCAGGCCAGAGTGCAGCGTTTAATTGCGCAGAAAGATTTTCACAAGAAGCTGGTATTGAATCAGTGGCTACTGACCAGCTTCGGCCTTGATCCCTTACAGAAATACCGTGACCAGGGCGAACGGGTACGGCCGCTCAGTTTGTTAAGCAAAAGCCTGCGTGCGCTGTCCGGCCAGATTGATGCCAGCGGCCAGCATGCCTATCTATTTGCACTGCTTGAGCAATGGCAGCCGGACTGGCGTTACAGCGAACAGGATTTGCGCCAGTTTGATGCCAATATCGTAGCCCATACCCAGACACTGAATGCGCTGCGTGACGAGAAGATCCAGTGGAAATATTTCCAGTGGCTGACGTTATTGTTTGTCGAAATCTATTTGCACGAATATTTTCGTGATCGCACGGCGCTCAGTCAAAGCCTGAATAAATATATCGAACGGTTTAATGCCCATTGGCTGAGCAAAGGCTATGAGACGGGTATTGAGGCTTATATTGAGACGGATCTAAACAAGCTGTGTCTGCAGAACGCTACCGGCAGCGGCAAGACATTGCTGATGCATATCAATATGCTGCAATTCCGGCATTACGCCGATCGTGCCGGTTGTGCAGATCAGTTCGGCCAGATGATTCTGATTACTCCCAACGAACGTCTGTCTGAGCAGCATCAACTGGAACTGCGGCAAAATGGTCTGGACAGCGAGCGCCTGACGCAGGATGAAGGCGATTTGTTAAGTGGTGACCGGCGTTCGCTGGCGCGTCTGGCCGTGACTGAAATTACCAAGCTGGGGGCCGAGCAGGGCAAAAAAACCATGGCCGTCAACAGCTTTGGTGATGCCAATTTATTGCTGGTCGACGAAGGCCATCGCGGTCTGGGATCAGCCAAGGAAGAGAGCGGCTGGTTATGGCATCGGCAGAAACTGGCTGGCGCGGGTTTTACATTTGAATACTCCGCAACTTTCAAGGAAGCCGTCGTTGCAGCGAAGAATGATCTGGTCGAGCAGGCCTATGCCAAGAGTATTTTGTTCGATTACGGTTACCGCTATTTTTACGAAGATGGGTACGGCAAGGATTACCGCATATTCAACCTGCCGCGGGATTATGATGCGCATCATAATCATTATCTGACCGCCGCTCTGGTGACTTTTTATCAGCAACAACGGCTTTATGAAGAACGCAAAACCGATTTTCGCCCTTACAATCTGACCGCGCCGCTGTGGGTATTCGTTGGCGCCAGTGTTATCAAGGATGACGGCAGCAAGGAAACGGCGGCCAACTACAAGGAACGTGCCTCGGATGTGGCCAATGTGTTGCGGTTTCTGGCCTGGTTTACCGCTGAGCGCCAGCAGGCTGTTGCTGCTATCGATGCAGTCGTCTTCGGCAGTGCCGCATCCGCTGGTCTGGTGGATAAGGAAGGCCGTGATATTTTCTCCGGAACATTCCCGTTTTTGAAAGAACAGCAACTCGATGCCCGGATTTTGTATCAGGATATCCTGGCCCGGGTGTTTAGAAATTCGGCCGGGGGCAGTCTGGTTGTCGATCGCATTACCGGTGATTCCGGTGAGTTGCTATTGAAAATTGGTGAAACGGAAACCCCTTTCGGCTTGATTAACGTCGGTGATGCACCGGGCCTGGCCGAGCATTTGCAAGACGCCAATATTCCTCATGTCATCGTACAAAAAGCGGAACTCGCCAGTCCGCTATTCGCGGACATCAGTACCGATGCCTCGCCGGTCAATATCCTGATCGGTTCCAAAAAATTCATCGAAGGCTGGAATTGTTGGCGCGTGTCATCCATGGGCCTGATGAATACCGGCAAAAAAGAAGGCTCGCAGATTATCCAGCTTTTTGGCCGGGGCGTGCGCTTGAAAGGCCGCAATATGAGCCTGATGCGTACCAGTAAGCTGGAACCGGCGGTCGCCCCAAAACTGATACATTTGTTGGAAACATTGAATGTTTTCGGTGTCGGCGCGGATTTTATGGCAACGTTCCGTGATTTCCTGAATGAGGAAGGTTTGCCGGGCAATGACGATCCGCAGGTGTTTAGCCTGAAGCTGAATGTGACGCATGATCTTGGCAAGCAACTGAAAATGTTGCGTCCGAAAGTGCGCAAGGATACCCAGCAGGTTTATTCATTTCCCCGGCATGGTCCACTCATCCGGTTTGGTGGCTGGGGCACGGAACTGGGATTGCCGCCGGACATAATAGAAAAGGGCCGGAAAATTCTGCTCGATAAATACCCGCGCCTGGACACAATTCAGGCCGATGGCGTTGCGGTGAATCAGGTGCATCAGCCTGAAATACATGATGATGGCCGCTGTTTGTCGGCCGCGCATCGAGCTTTTCTGGATTGGAACCGGCTTTATCTCGATCTGGCGCTGTATGTTAAAAACAAGGGCTATGCCAATTTATTGATAGATCCGGTGCGTTTGCCGGCATTGCTCGATTCCGATAGCTGGTATTTGTTACAGATGCCCGGCAATCTGTGGGCAATGCAGGCACATAATTTCCGGTTCTGGCAACAGGTGGCACTGGAGTTGTTATGCTCGCTGGCGGATCGGGTATTTAATTATCACAAACGTGCCTACCTTGAGCCACGCCTGGAACTGGTGAAGTTGGAAGAAGCGGCGGGAAATCTGCCGGATCAGGACGAGTATCGGATTATTGTCGATGGCAGTGAATCCGTTCTGATCGAGGATATCAAGGCACTGAAACAGGCTTTTGAACAGGGTCAGGATGAATTCATTCCGGAACGTGAGACTCTGGCCGGCACACAGCTTGATATTCATCTCTACAACCCACTGCTGACGGCGCGGAGCAATCGCATCAAGATTGAGCCGGTAGTGTTGAATGATGGCGAATACAAATTTGTTCAGGATATGAAAGCATGGCTGTTGCCGAGGATGGCCGACATGCACGCGCGCGGCGAGCAGTTATATTTATTGCGCAACCAGGTGCGTGGCGGCATCGGCTTTTTTGAGGCCGGCGGTTTTTATCCGGACTTTATTCTCTGGCAGGTAATCGGGAAGAAACAGACGATTCTGTTTATTGATCCGCATGGCCTGATACATACTGGTATTGGTGATGAAAAGATTCAGTTCTACAAAACTATCAAGGATGTAGAGCGCAGGCTGAAAGATGACGAAATTAGGCTTGAAAGTGCAATTCTTTCGCCTTCAAAAACCATCAAGCCGAAAATTATGAAAGACTGGAATATGACGGCAGATGCTCTGGCCGGGCATCATGTGTTTTTCATGTCCGACACTGAGTATTTGGATGATCTTTACAGAATAATAGCTGACCAGTAATTGAATGCTGTAATGCCTTGACCACTTTATCAAAGGAGAATATGAAAAAGTGGCAACGTTAATTCCTTCTCTAAATAGCGTCAAACGCAAGATGACTTCAGGTGAGCGACGGTTCGCCGAGCGTCTTGAGTCGCACCTGGAAGATGACTATTTATGCTGGTACGACGTACCTGTTGGTCCGCGGGGTATTCATCCTGATTTTGTTGTGATGCATCCACGTCGTGGTTTGCTGATTCTGGAAGTCAAGGATTGGCGCCGGGACAATATTCACAAGATGGACAGGATGACGGCCTATATTCATTATGCAAATGGCTTGAAAAAGCTGCTAAATCCACTTGAGCAGGCCAGGACATATGCGCGTGCTATCGTAAAGGCACTGGAAAAAGATCCGAGTCTGGTTCGAACAAATGATAATGCTCACGCGGGAAAATTGGTTTGTCCGTGGGGCTATGGTGTTATTTTTCCAAATATTACCCGCAAGACTCTGGCGCCAAGTGGATTGTATGAGGTATTACCCGAGAACAGAGTGATTTGCCAGGATGAGATGACGGAAAATGTAGATCCGGAAGTCTTTCAAAAACAGCTCTGGGATATGTTTACAGTTAATTTCAATGTTTTGATGACAATGCCGCAAATTGACCGTGTTCGCTGGCATTTGTTTCCACAAGTTCGTATAGGACCGCAGCAGCAACCGCTTCCCCTGGGAGGTGGTTCAGAAGAATTTGAAACAACACTGGAATCGATCCCGGATCTTATCCGGGTTATGGATATTCAGCAGGAACAATTGGCACGCAGCCTGGGTGATGGACATCGTGTGATCCATGGAGCAGCCGGCTCAGGCAAGACCATGATACTTGGTTATCGCGCTATTCATTTGGCTCAGATTCTAACCAAGCCCATTCTCATTCTTTGTTTTAACCGTGCCTTGGCGGCTTATCTGGAAGGTATGGTTAATGAAAAGAATTTGACAGGTAAAATTACTGTCAGAAACTTTCATCGCTGGTGCACTGATCAACTACAGCTATTTGGTATTGATAAGCCAAAAGTGCAGGGGGATGCTTTTTTCCGGCACTGGTTGATGCAGTTATAGCCGCTGTTGAAGCAGGAAATTCTGCAAAAAGGTGACAGATCTATTTTCCTACTAATTTCTCCAGGCACGTCCCAACGCCACGCAAACGTGCCTTTGGTCTGTTCAGCTACTCCACCAGATTGGGAAAATTCTGCCGCTCATCTTCAGTGATTTCATCAAAGCGCGAATAAGCGGTCTGCGTGAATGCTCGCCAATCATCCATAGGGCTACCCTTCGATTTAGATGGCTTATTGAGTGTAATTCAGGTGGTCCATGTTATCTGATACAGCTGAGACTCACTCCAGAATACTGGTTTGCTGGATAGTGTAGAACGTTGAAAAAAACTATATATTATATGTATTAATTCATTGAAGAGATGAATTAATCTTTAAATAATATAGTAAATATGATATTTGAAGTATATTATTAGTTTAATATTTCATATATTAACTGAATTATTACATAAATAATATACTATGATTGGCTTAATCGGCATTGGTAAATCCGACCGGGAGCGGCTTGCAGCCGTATTGCGGGCAACCAAGGGCACGGTTACGGTCACTGATGCGGCCGATATCCTGAATCTGCCGCGAGATGCCGCAGCCAAGCTATTGGCGCGTTGGGCCAAGGGCGGCTGGCTGTCGCGGGTACGGCGTGGGTTGTATGTGCCGGTGCCGCTGGAGGCCCGCACGGCGGATACGCCACTGGAAGATCCCTGGCCGGTGGCGGCCCGCCTGTTTGCACCCTGTTATATCGGTGGCTGGAGTGCGGCCGAGTATTGGGATCTGACGGAGCAGATTTTCCGTACCGTGTTGGTTGTCACGACACAGCGTCCGCGGGAGCGTCAGCTGCGTATCAAGGGCACGGATTTCCTGTTGCGGTCTGTTTATCCGCGGGCCCTGTTTGGTTTGAAGGGCGTCTGGCGCGGATCGGTGAAAGTGGATGTATCCGATCCCACGCGTACGGTGCTGGATATGTTGAGTGATCCGTCGCTCGGTGGCGGTTTGCGTCCGATGACCGATATGTTCTGTGCGTATCTGGCCTCGGACAAGCGGGACCTGGTCCTGCTACTTGAGTATGGGGACCGTTTGGGTAACGGCGCAGTATTCAAGCGGCTGGGGTTTCTGCTGGAATTGTATGAGCCAGATGAGAAGGAGCTGATTGCACAATGCCGGTCACGGCTGACAACGGGGTATGCGTACCTGGATAACGCATTATCTTGTGGTAGTCTGATTACTCGTTGGCGGTTGTGGGTGCCGGAATCATGGAAGAGGGAGTTGGGGAATGATTGATCGACAGGAAGTCATGGATTTTGCGCGTGAGTTTTCACTCGCGCCTCAAGTCATAGAAAAGGCTTATGTCCTGGGTTGGGTGCTCGCGGGCATTGCCGCACATCCTGAACTAGCTGAAAGCTGGGTATTCAAGGGCGGAACCTGCCTGAAGAAGTGTTATTTCGAGACCTATCGGTTTTCCGAAGATCTGGACTTTACCCTGACCGATCCGGCGCAGCTTGATGAAAAATATCTGCTGCGGGTGTTTGCTGAGGTTTCCGACTGGATCAAGGATCAAGCCGGCATCGACATTCCCGGCGAGACGTTGCGGTTTGATATTTACGATAATTCCAGAGGCAATCCTTCCGGACTGGCCAGATTAAGTTATCGCGGACCATTGGCATTGACGTCACGCCGCGACCTTCCGCGAATCAAGCTGGATCTGACCAATGATGAAATTCTGGTTCTGGAGCCGGTTCTGCGTGAAGTGCATCACCCTTATTCAGATAAACCTGCATCGGGGATAAAGGTTCACTGTTATGCATTTGAAGAAGTATTCGCGGAAAAGATACGGGCGCTGGCAGAGCGTGAACGACCGAGGGACCTCTATGATGTCATTCACCTGCATCGGCATGATGAACTGCGCCCAAACAGGGTAGAGATATATACGACTCTGCAAAGAAAATGCGAATTTAAGAGGATAGCTGTGCCCACGTTTGCGCAACTGGCAGCTAGCCCCAATCGTACCGAATTGGAAGCCGAGTGGGGGAATATGCTGGCCCATCAACTCCAGGCATTGCCTGAGTTTGAAGAATTCTGGCAGGAATTGCCGCAGGTATTTGAATGGCTGTATGGATTAGCCGAGAAACCTGCCCGCCCAGTCTTGCAAATGCGTGGCCCCGCAGTTGACGAAGCCTGGCGTCCTCCGTCGATGGGTCGTGCATGGAATCTTGCTGCACCATTGGAAACCATACGATTTGCAGCCGCTAATCGATTATGTGTCGATCTTCGGTATCAGGATGAACAAGGGCGCGTCAGTAAGAGGCTGATTGAGCCTTATTCGCTACGGCGGACTAATGATGGGAATCTGTTGCTGTACGCAGTAAGACACAATTCTGGTGAGCCTCGTTCATATCGGGTTGATCGTATTTTGGGCGCCGACACTACGAATACAAGTTTCATGCCGCGTTATCAAATCGAACTTACTCCGGCAGGTCCGTTGTCTGCCCCATCTTTGAGCCAAAGTACATCATTGCCTGATTTCAGTGCTCGAAAGCCAGCTGGGAAAACCAGAATTGAGCGACCGTCTAGCCGTCGCTCAAGCAACCTGGCGGGGTATGGTCCCAAGTATGTATTTCAGTGTACGGTCTGCGACAAGAAATTTACACGTAAGAAGCACAACGCTACCCTGAATCCGCATAAAAACAAACAAGGTAGGGATTGTCCGGGGCGGATTGGTATGTATGTTGAGACAAAATATTAAGTGCAGCATTGAGGGGATGTCGTTCACTAAGGCAGCATGAAATTGCCCGTGTGATTATGCATGATTTGGAAGCGGCACTGGAGCAATTTCGGTTGTTAGAAGCGGGCCTTAATGGTGAGTAAGACAAACAGTTGCTCTGAGAAGAAATTAATAAAAATGAGGTTTTCATGGATAAACTACTAATGCCATTTGTTCCTGTGTTAATCATATTTTCATCATTGTTTATTTTAATCACATCGTTATATACCTGGAAATGGTTCAGTAACAATCAAAAACGTCGCTCTCCATTAAATACCGATCTTCTCAGGCAGCCTGCACATGGCCTTCGAGACAAGCTGGATGAATTGACATTTGATATAGCATTATACATGACGCTTGCCATATCAACGCCTGCCTACTTTTTATCTTCGCATCTTTGGACAGCTTGGTATAGGGATTACGACACATTATGGAAAGGCTTAATGATTTTATTGATTGCCGCAATACTGGTGCTGGCATGGTCGATCTGGAAACTGATTTAAACAATCAGAACGCGAATTCGCTATGTCCACGCTATCAATGCCGAGTTAGCCGTTGCGCAAGAGCTGGAAGTCCTGAAAGCTGATGGTTGCCATGTTTTTCATGATCTCCAGACAGATAAATTTAATTTAGACCATGTTGTCGTGGGGCCGGGCGGAGTTTATTGCATCGAAACCAAGTCCAGATTAAAGCCAGATACAGATAACAGAAAACAGGATGCACAGGTGCAATATGACGGCAAAAAACTCAAATTTCCTGACTGGATAGAAACCAAACCAATTGAACAGGCATTGTGGCAAACGAAATGGCTTAAAAACTACATTAATAAATCAACCGGTGAATCTTATGCCGTCACGCCTGTGCTGGCTTTGCCGGGCTGGTTTGTCAAGCAGCAGGGCAGGTTTGATCTTAGGGTGGTAAATTCGAAAAACCCTCTCTGGATGCTCAATGGGAGCAATTGTCAGTCGCTTGATTCTGCACAAACCCAGCGTATTGCTTTTCAACTGGAGAAGTTGGCCAGAATAGAAGCCTGACAATTTATTTTTCGATGATATTTGAATTTTGCTTTTGAAGATCAATCAACCGCACTATCAGCTTCAATTCGTCGCAGTCGATTATTCTGATCAGTTGGCCGGCATTGATTGTTTCGCCATCAGCACTTGTCGCCTGCCAGCGTTCACCATCAATTTTCACCTGGCCGTCGGGTGACAGTGTTGTGACGACTTCGGCTTTTTTTCCAATCAGTGCTTTGGCGCCGGTTGGCGGACCGGTCTGGAATGCAATGCGACAGAGTGGATAGAGCAGGGCATCCTTGATAACCCATATGGCCATGAGGCTTATGGCAACCGGTATTGACAGCCATTGGAGTGTTACGCACCAGACGAGCAGCAAGCCAATGGCAAGCCAGCCCGGGGTCTGGACGAGGATATAGCGGGAAAGTGGCGTCATATTGCGATCCTGCCATTTCAGGACTGCTATAAACAGCGGTTGATCAGGCGTAGTGGCGGCTTACCGATGTATCTGAACTGTATAGGGTATGAATTGTCTCTATAATAAGTATTTGTAATAAAGCCAAAAAAACAGGCGAGTGGGCCTGAGGGAGTGACTAGTGTATCAAGCAGGACTTAAAAAGATTTTATTTCCATTCGCCATGGCGATTGTTGTGGGATTGGGACTTACTGCGTCGGCGTATGCCAACGAGGAAGTTGCAAAATCCCTGAATCGTGACTGGAATGATGCGTTTAATATGGCGGAGATAGACAAGGTGGCAGCGATGTATGCCGAGGATGCCATTGTCTCGCCGGCAAATGGCAAGCTGATTAAAGGCCGCGAAGCCATTCGTGAGCTGTTTCAGAGTTTTGTCGATAACGGATTTAGCCGGCACGAGATTGATGTTATTGAAGCGCAGACCAGTGGCAATATCATGTATCAGGTGGCTGAATGGCGCGCTACAGGAGCACCACAAAATGCAGTCATCCCGTTTTATGAGGGCATCTTGACGATTGTGTTTGTTCGCGATGATGCTGATGATGACTGGCGTATCAAGTCGCATACATGGAACATGGAAGAGTAACTGTTGTATTCAGAATATAAAATAAGAATATTTAACTGAAGTATTCATAAAGGGCGCCGGACTGGCGCCCTTTATATTGGAAGCGGCACAAATTTCATGCCCGTGATTTTGCGTCTGTTGCCTCGCCTGTGTGCCCGCCAGTCTGCCAATTCTGCGTGTAACTGAATGAATTCCGTGAATTTGTTATGGTATGTGTATTGCGCACAAGTGCGATTAATTCAAGTTTTAATTGAGAGAGATGCCCTATGACCATGAATAAAGACAATGTTTTTATGTCCGAGGAAGAAATTCGTGAGCAGGTACGCCAGGCCGTGGCCGAAGGTGAGAATATCAGTCGTGAAGTGGAACGCATTACCGGCGAAGCGCTGGAGCTGGGCCGTGTTGAGTTCGATCGGCTGCAGGCAGTGATTGAGAATATCGGTCGCGGTGCCAGCGCCGGTGCCAGCGAGCAGCCCGATAATGCCAGACGCGACATCAAGGCAGCGTTCGAAGGATTACAGAATGCGCTGTTGCATGCTTTCGAGAATGCAAAACTGGCGACCCAAGAGCAGGCCGCGCGCGTGGAAGGTTTTTACGAGAAAGAATTGAAGCTGCGCTTGCAGGAAATGCAGCAAATGGAAAAAACCATGCTGGATTCATTGAGCGATGCGGCCCGCGCCGGCACGGATACCGGTGCCGCGGCATTGAATGATCTGGTCGACCATGCACGCCGTAGCGGTACCCGGCTGGGTGAGGAAGTGGATAAGTCCATGCGTACGATGGCGAAGTCACTACCGGAGGCCTTGCGTGAAACCGCACTCGCCGGCATGAGTGTGGCGCGCGAAGCCACGGCGCGTGCGGCGGAGGTTGCCAGCGGCGTCTTAAGCGGTGTTGCCGATACATTGCACAAGGACAAAACCCCTGCCAACAAGAAGGGATCGAATACTGACGGGCAATACTGATGCTGACTGATTTGCTGGGCGCGGCGCGTGATTTCAAGCGGCTGCGTGATATCAGTGCGGTTTTGATTCGCTACGGTTTTTCCGATGCGGTACAACGCATGGGGCTGGCTTCAGCGCTGGACAAGCTGGGTGAAACTCTGCACTGGAAAGAAGTCGAGGATCTGGCGCAGATGAGAACGGCACAACGGATCCGTGCCGCATTGCAGGATCTGGGGCCGACGTTTATCAAGCTGGGCCAGTTGATGTCGACGCGTGTCGATATGTTTCCGCCTGACTGGATTGATGAGTTCGAGCAGCTTCAGGATCATGTGGCGCCGGTAGATTATGCACAATTGCATAAGCAACTGACGGAAGATTTGGGCAAGCCGCCGGAGCACCTGTTCGCGGAATTTTATCCAGAGCCACTGGCGGCGGCATCAATTGCCCAGGTACATCGCGCCACATTAAAAAATGACGATGAGGTGATTGTTAAGGTGCGCCGGCCCGGGATTGACGAGGTTGTCGGGGCTGATCTGCGGCTATTGCAGCGGCTGGCACATATTGCCCAGCAGAATATTTCCGAGGCGGCACAATACCGGTTGCCACAACTGGTCAAACAGTTTCGCCGTTCCATCCTGATGGAACTGGATTTTACCGCTGAGTGCCGCAATGCCGAGCGCCTGAAAAATAATCTGGCCAAACATTATCCAGCAGAAGATGCACCCATCAGCGTGCCGAAGGTTTATTGGGATTTCACCGGCCGGCGCGTCAATGTGCAGGCCTATGTTGACGGGATCCCGGGCCGCGATCTGGAGGCCGTCGAGTTGGCCGGACTGGATCGGCACAAGCTTGCCGTGACCGGCGCCCGGGCAGTGTTGTCGACCATTCTGGAAGACGGGTTTTTTCATGCCGATCCGCATCCGGGCAATCTGTTTTTCCTGCGTGACAACCGCATTGCCTTTATTGATTTCGGCATGGTGGGATATCTTTCCGACCGTCGCCGCGAACAGTTTGTCAGTTTATTGCATGCCATTGTTGATGATGACGAGGAAGCAGTGGCCGATGCATTGATTGATCTTTGTGAAGGCCAGGCAGTGCAGGGCGACAGTCTTATCGAGGATGTCTCGGTATTTCTGCATAACTATCATGGGGTAGGGTTGCAGTACCTGGATTTGACGGCGGTCATTAATGATCTGTTGTCCATGCTCAGGCGCAATAACCTGGTATTGCCGCTGGAGCTGGCGCAAACCTTCAAGGTATTTATTACACTGGAAGGGTTCGGACGGCGGCTTGATCCGGAATTCAATCTGGTTGCCGAAAGTGCGCCGATTGTTAAACGCGCGTTTGTTACTTTTTATTCGCCGACAGCACTGGCAAAACGCAGTCAGCGCAGTGTCATTGAAACCGTTAAGTTGTTGACGCGTCTGCCGCGCGAGTTCCGCGATACCCTGCAGGCTATGGCACGCGGCACGATGCAGGTGAACATCGATGTCAGCCAGTTGGAGCGTTTGACCGATCGCCTTGACCGTGTGGCGAGCCGGGTGACGGTCGGGCTGATTACCTCGGCTCTTATTATTGGCTCCGCGATTGTGATGACTGTCGATGAAGGGCCGCAGTTTATGGGATTACCGCTGATTGGTGCTTTGGGTTTTTTTGCGGCCGGTGTTGGTGGTGTCTGGATACTGGTTTCCATTTTTCGCGGCAAGTAACATTAATAGAATTTTAGTGGAGAAATCACTATGAAATATATTTATATGCTGCTTGCAGGTGTACTGCTGGCATTTATTCTGCTTTTTGCTGTTCAGAATTTTCGTCTGGTGACTGTGTTGTTTATGAATATGAGCTTTACACTGCCAATTGCGATGTTAATTATCCTTGTTTATGTTCTTGGCATGTTTACCGGCGGCTTTGTCAGCAGCCTGCTGCGGCATTGGATACGTGGTACAACACGTTAAATTCATGTTATTCCGGATTAGGAAGTGTATTACCAATGCCATCTTGAGCAGAGCGCGTTAGCGCGGAGTCGAAAGATCCTGGTGCATGTGGTTCAAGATTTCTCCACTCGGCGCTAACGCGCCTCGGTCGAAATGACAGAGTAGGTAAGATTGCCGCGGTCGGCCAAGGCCTCCCTCGCAATGACAGAATCGGATTTCTTCGCTGCGCGTCTGTCGGCGCTTCGGTCGAAATGACATAGTATAGAGAAGTGCTCCAATCGAAATGACACAGTATAAGAAGCGCTGCGGTCGAAACGACTGCGTCGGATTTCTCCGCTGCGCACCTGTCGGCGCTGCGGTCGAAATGACATGGGAAATCTCATCCCGGTCGAGCATAGCGTATACAAATGTCATCCCGACCGAGCGTAGCGAGCGGAGGGATCTTTCTGTTAGCGACAGGATTCCTCCATTCGGTGCTTATGCACCTCGGTCGAAATGACATAGTAAAATGTTATAATTTCATAAATATTTTTATTACTGGAATCAAACTTGGATAAATCTGTTGCGGTTGCAGCACCAACGCGAAGTGTTCGTATCGGCGATACTGAAATCACCTTGTTGGGTACGGCACATGTCTCGCGTCAAAGCGCTGAAGATGTACGCAATGCCATGGCGGCAACTGAATATGATGCAGTCGCTGTAGAACTCTGCCAACCACGTTTTGAACATTTGACCGGCAATCATGACTGGCGTGATCTGGATCTGTTTCAGGTTATACGTTCCGGCCGTACCGGTATGGTTGCAGCCCAGCTGGCATTATCAGCCTACCAGAAGCGTCTCGCCGATCAGTTTGATATTGAACCGGGAGCCGAGATGCATGCGGCGATTGATGCTGCTGCGGCAAATAAACTGCCGGTCTGGCTGATTGACCGGAATATCGGCATAACGTTGAAGCGGTTGTTGCGTAATGTGCCCGGTTATCAGCGTTGGTCCTTGATAAGCGGGATGCTGACGACATTTCTCAGTCGCAGTCATGTGGAAGAGGGGGAAATTGAACAACTGAAGCAGGGCGACATGCTGGAGAGTTCATTCAATGAATTTGCCATGCAGTCGCCACAGCTGTATCAAACCCTGATTGCTGAACGTGACAGATATATGGCGCTTAATCTGCACGAACATATTGCCAGTGCGAAGCCACGCCATGTACTGGTGGTAGTTGGCGCCGGTCACCTTGATGGCCTGGCCAGACAACTCAATGAAATTGAAGCGACTGATCCGGCTGCCGAACGTGGGTTGCTCGAACAGATACCACCCGCCAGCCGGTTTATGCGCTGGTTACCATGGTTGATCGTTGCCATTATTTTCACCGGTTTCGCGATAGGATTTTACCGCGGTCCCGAACTCGGTTGGCAACTGGTGATGGAATGGGTGCTGATTAACGGTACGCTGACTGCAATCGGTGCAGCGCTGGCAATGGCACATCCGTTAACAATAGTGACGGCATTTATTGCCGCCCCGTTGACTTCGCTTAATCCAACGATCGGTGCCGGTATGGTTACGGCCGCTGTACAAACGGCGATAAGTCCGCCACAAATGCGCGACTTTGATACAGTCCGTGAACAGATTACCAACCTGCGTGGCTGGTGGCGTAACCGTGTTGCCCGCATTCTGCTGGTATTTGTTTTCTGTACGCTGGGCTCGGCGGCTGCAACTTATATCGCCGGGTTCAGAATCTTCGAACAACTTGCGCGTTGAATAATGGCGGGTAGTTGTGATTATCTGGATACTGGCCTTAAAGTCCAAATATTGCCGGAAAATCCCGGTTTGAACAGGTACACTCGCGTCCATGCTGAATCTCAATAATGTCGCCTTGCGGCGCGGACCGCAACTGCTGTTTGAGCAGGCGACTGTTACATTCTATCACGGCGACCGGGCCGGTATCGTCGGCGTTAATGGCTGCGGCAAATCCAGTTTATTCGCATTGATCCTGGGTGAACTCGATGTCGACGCTGGTGATATCTATCTGGCCGGGAACCCGGTAGTCGCGCATGTCGCCCAGGAAACAGCAGCAGCAACCTGCAGTGCTATTGATTACGTTATTGACGGTGATCGTGAGTTGCGTGAGGTGCAAGAGGCGCTGATTGATGCCGAAGCGCGGAATGCTGGCGAGCGTATGGCGAATCTTTACAGTCAGCTTGAATCTATCGGCGGGTACAGTGCCGAAGCGCGGGCCGGACGGCTGATGCATGGACTCGGGTTTCAGCCGGAACAGGAGCAGACACCGGTCGCACAATTATCCGGTGGTTGGCGTATGCGCTTGAATCTTGCCCAGGCGTTGATGTGTCGTTCGGACTTGTTGCTGCTTGACGAACCCACCAACCATCTGGATCTGGATGCAGTCATCTGGTTGCAGAACTGGTTGCTGGGTTATCAGGGTACTTTGCTATTGATATCGCATGATCGAGATTTCCTCGACCAGGTCACGACGCGGATTACACATATCGAGCAGGGCAGGTTCTATAACTACAGTGGCAACTATGCAGCTTTCGAGCGCCAGCGCGCCGAGCGTTTACTGCAACAGCAGGCGGCCTATCAAAAACAGCAGGCCGAGGTCGCGCATATCCAGAGTTTTATTGATCGTTTCCGGGTGCAGGCAAACAAGGCGCGGCAGGCGCAAAGCCGGATCAAGGCACTGGAACGCATGGAACTGATCACGCCGATAGATCCTGAACATACCTTCCGTTTTTCGTTTTTGTCACCGGCAAAGTTACCGACGCCATTATTGAAACTTGAACAAGCTGAATGTGGTTATGCCGATACACGTGTACTGTCTGATGTTGACCTGAATATTGTTCCTGGTGATCGTATCGGCCTGCTTGGCCGTAATGGTGCCGGCAAGTCAACATTGGTGAAATCCCTGGCAGGCCATCTGGCGTTGCGTGCCGGCGAACGTTTTGCTGCTGCTGATTTGCGTATAGGCTATTTTGAACAGCATCAACTGGAACAACTCGATTCGGCTGCCAGTCCCTTGTTGCATATCCAGCGGCTGGATCGCACTGCGCGCGAGCAGACATTACGTAATTTTCTCGGCCAGTTTGGTTTTCGTGGTGATATGGCCACACAACCGGTCGCACCATTGTCAGGTGGTGAGCGGGCGCGGCTTGTACTGGCCATGCTGGCTTATCAAAAGCCCAATCTGTTGTTGCTGGATGAACCGACCAATCATCTTGATCTGGATATGCGTGATGCACTGGCGCTTGCGTTGCAGGATTTCAGCGGGGCGCTGGTTGTGATCGCACATGATCGGCACTTGCTGCGCAGCACCACTGACAAGCTGATTCTTGTCAGTGGTGGCCGGGTTAACACGTTTGATGGCGATCTCGACGATTATGCCCGTTGGCTGACAACGAATACTGATAACGCAGCAGGTGACACTTCGCCGGAAAATGCTGCAAGCAGACAATCAGCCGGCGATCGAAAACAACAAAGGCGCCGGGATGCCGCACAACGCAAGGCCATGCAACCCCTGCAACAGAAGGTTAAAAAACTGGAAAAGCAGATGGACTTGTTACAAACACAACAAAAAGAGATTGAAAGTCAGCTGGCTGACGAATCTGTCTATTCGGCTGATGCCAGCCAGAAGTTGCGAACATTATTACAACAGCAAGCTGAAGTTGGTCGTCAGCGGGTCAGTGTTGAGGCTGAATGGTTTGCGGCCATAGCAGATCTGGAAGCCGCAGAAGAAAAGATCATGAGCCTGGAGGACTGATATCGCCTGCTGGCTGTTCAAGGGTCGTTCGCATTCTTGAAATTGGGTAATACTGAAACAGGCGGTTATAATCAGCGCAGTTTATTTCCGGAGTACGAAATGCAGGATTTTTTAATTGCCAGTTCTGGTTATATGATTTTGTTTATTTCTCCACTGATTATTTTACCGATTGGCTTTGCGCTGGTCTATCGATTGCGTTTTGGTGCGGAACGCACTGAGGATTTGTATCTGCGCCAACTCAACTTCAATATTTTCCGCTATGTAGCCTATCTGCTGGCAATCCCGGTGATCATGCTGGTGGCATCAGTCGTTATGGGATATGTGCGGGGCTTTCCCGCAGTGCTCGACAGCATGCCGGGGTTGATTGCCGCGATCACAGTGACTTTTACCTGGTCTATCTATCGGCTGGTGAAACTGGTATCGGCGAAGACTGAATTCGAACAGCAGATGCATGCATCCGTTGATTAAATGGTTGTTTTCACCATTGCTGTCACTCGTTCAATTCACGCTGGATGATCTCGCTTAGCAGGTTAACCCATTCACCGCTCTGACCGGTTCGGGTAATACAGCTAAAACAAATACTGGGCGCCGGTGGTGCCAATGGTTTGTAGCATGTTCCCCTGACACAGGTATGTTGTAGTGATGAGGCAATGGTCGCAATACCTGCTCCGGCAGCGACAAGCCCAATAGCAACTGAACGCGGTGCGACCTCACGGATTGCTTTGGGGCTGAAACCGGCCTTATGACATGCCGCAATTATCTCGTCGTACAAGACCGGATTCATGCGGCGCGGAAACATAATGAGGGTTTCGTTTTTCAGTTTCCCGAGGGGTACCTGTTTGCGCGATGCCAGTGAGTGATTGTCAGGCAGGATAACGCCGACCGGTTCGGAGCGTATTGGTTGAACGTTCAGGAGCGGGTTCTCCGGTCGATACAATATAAAACCGGCATCAAGGCGGCTCGAAATAACGCCCTCAATTAATTTGTCCGATGTTTCCTCAACGAAATCAAAGTCACAATTACTGAGTTGCCCGTGTATTTTTCGCACGATGATTGGCAGGAAGCTGGACATCGCTGCACCCGAGTAGCCCAGCTTCAAGGAGACGGTATGGCCAGCGGCAACTTTTCCCGTCTGTTCCAGAGTTTGCTGGAGTTTTTCCAGGACTGGCGGTAGCTCTTTGAGTAAATGATTGCCTGCGTGGGTCAGGCTGGTACGGCGCTTCTCGCGGCTGAAAAGTTTATAACCTAGAGCAGATTCCAGTTGCGCGATCTGTCGAGACAGCGCCGGTTGGGCAATATGCAGTTCTTCTGCCGCGCGACGAAAACTCAGCCGCTCGGCAATTACCAGAAAGCTTCGCAATTGACGTAAATCGTAATTCACTGATAACAATATGGCATCATTTAAGGCTAATTCTATATTAGACCGATATCATGTGCCAGCCTTATAATCACCATCCTTAATACTTGCCTGAGCCGAGCCGAGCGCAAGGGTACAGATATTGTTTCACAAAATATAAGGAGTAAATCATGAACTTGAGAATGAATATGACGGGTTTGACGGTGCTGTTTTCACTGCTATTGCTGGCTCCGGCCGCCGCATTGGCTGACAGCGCAGAGGCACAAGCGAATAAACTGAATACACAATGGAATGCCGCCTTTAATCAGGGTGATGCTGCAGCCGTTGCCGGCTTTTATGCCGAAGATGCGGTGCTATCGCCCGGTAATGGCAAGGCTTTGAAGGGCCGGACAGAGATTCAGGGCTTGTTCCAGAGTTTCATTGATAATGGCGTTCACTCACATTCCATCGAGATTATTGAGGCTCATCAGTCCGGTGACGTGCTTTACCAGGTCGCTGAATGGCAGGCCCAGGGTGAAAACGCTGACGGTGAAGCAATATCTTTCGGCGGCGTGTTATCGAATACGTTCCGACGTAATGCCGATGGTAACTGGCAATCCCATCTGCATGTCTGGAATGCAGGAGAGTAGCCCAGGCTTTGCTGCAGTGTTGGCAGGATGCCGGATTTGTCACCCTGTATACAAGGGACCGCATGCGGTCCCTTTTTTGTATCTAACTGCCAGGCCGGTTCATCCGGCCTGCATGCATTCCAGTTCTTCCCAACGATTGATGGCCTGTTCTAGTGCCGCCTGTTTGGCTTTGATCTGGTCGAGTACCGGTTGCACCTGTTCAAATGGTTGATTATAGAATGCTGGATCAGCGGCCTGTTGTTGTAATGCTGCGATATCTTTTTCCAGCGATTCGATCTGTAGCGGCAACTGCTCGAGTTCCAGTTTGTATTTATAACTGAGCTTTTTTGTCATCGGTGCTGATGCTGATTCTCCACTGGCATTGGTTGCAGATACTGTGTTACTGCCGGTTGGATCTTCCTTGTCGCTGAGTGTTTTACCCTGACGCAGCCAGTCCTTGTAACCTCCGGCATAACGCTGGATGACACCACCTGCCTCAAATACCAGTGTACTGGTGACCGCGTTATCAAGAAACTCACGATCATGGCTAACGACAATCAAAGTGCCGGTATATTCGACCAGCCGTTCTTCCAGTACTTCCAGTGTTTCCACATCCAGATCGTTAGTAGGTTCATCGAGCACCAGCAGGTTGGTCGGCCGGGTAAACAGTTTTGCCAGAATGACACGATTACGCTCACCGCCGGACAGGGCCCTGATGGGTGTCATAGCACGTTTGGCACTGAACAGGAATCCCCTGAGATAGCCGATGACATGACGATCCTTGCCATTGAGCTGGATATACTCACGGCCATCACCGACAATTTCAGCAATCGTCTTGTTCATATCCAGTTCCCGGCGCATCTGATCAAAATAGCCAATATTCAGATGTGTGCCGAGCTTGACTGTGCCGCTTTGCGGTTGCAGTTCACCGAGCATGATTTTTAATAATGTGCTTTTACCAACGCCATTGTTGCCAATCAGGCCGATTCGATCGCCGCGCATGACTTTCAGCGACAGTTTGTTGATTAACAACTCATCGCCATAGCCATGACAGACATTATGCAGTTCAATGACTTTACGGCCGGATTCATTTTCGGATTCCTCAATATGAATACGGGCCTTTTGCTGTTTTTTGAGTTTTTGCCGTTCGGCATATTCACGCCGTAATGCCTCAAGTGCACGCACCCGGCCTTCGTTGCGTGTGCGGCGTGCCTTTACACCCTGACGGATCCAGACCTCTTCTTCCGCCAGTTTTTTTTCAAACAACGCCTTGTCAGTTTCTTCTGCTTCCAGTGCTTCTTCCTTGCGGCGCAGAAAATTCTTGTAGTCGCCCGGCCAACTGGTCAGACGTGTGCGGTCGAGTTCAATGATGCGGGTGGCGAGCCACTGCAGGAAAGCACGATCATGGGTAATAAACAGGACGCTGCCGGTAAAACCGCGGATACGGTTTTCCAGCCATTGAATTGATGCCAGGTCGAGATGGTTGGTGGGTTCATCGAGTAGCAATAACTCCGGGTTCGACACCAGCGCACGCGCTAGACCGACACGCCGTTGCCAGCCACCGGACAGTTCACTGAGTTTTTTATCACCCGGCAGGTTCAACTCTGACAATACTGTTTCAACACGCTGATCCATATTCCAGCCACCTTCTGCATCTATCCGGTGTTGCAGATCCTGCAATTCATGCATGCCTTTTTTGTCAAGGTTCCGTTCTGATTGTTGATAATACTGTTTAATCAGATCGCCGAGATGTGCCAGACCGGTGGCGACATATCCATGTACACTGAACTCCAGATCATCCGGCAGCGCCTGTTGTAACTGGCTGATACGCAGTGCCTGCTTGTAACGTATTTCACCACTGTCAGCATGTTGTTCGGCGGTAATGAGTTTCAGCAGGGTGGACTTGCCGGCGCCATTGCGGCCGATGAGACAGACACGCTCGTTCGGTTCGATGGCAAGATTGGCATGCCGCAGAATTGGCAGGTCGCCGAATTCGAGCGAAATGTCATCAAGAGTAATCAGGACGGAGCTGGACATGGCGCGCGATTATAGCAATGCCCGGGCCGGGATGGCTGAATACTTCTTGTTGGAATAAAAAAAACGCCGGCACAAGTCCGGCGTTTTCTGGTTAAGCCTGTCTGGCTACGGCATCTGGATTTTGCCGCCGGGGCCGCCCATGCCACCCCCGGGACCACCCATGCCGCCGCCCATGCCACCACCGAGTTTACCCGGTGTGATTATGTCGCCACCGGCCTGCTCACGGCGCATTTCCTCAAGTTCTTTCAGGGTACTTTCGAGCGCCTTGTGGGCTTCCTCCGGGTAGATTTTCAATGCGGCCTGCAAGCTGTCGGCCGGCAGTGGAAAACTGAGCGGCAGCGCACCCATCGGCGTCATTAACTGGGCCTGGCCGACAAACAGGATATCGCGGCCATGGTCGCGTGTGCCGTCGGTCTGTACCGGCGTCAGCCGCATGACGGTGCCGACACGGCGGTCAGTAAATACTTCTTCGTTGTAAAGATTGTCGAGGTCCAGCTTGATTTCGGGTAATTCCTGCTCAGCCATGATGACTCCTTAAGCCAAAGTTATGTAATTGCGTACAGGATACCAGATTAGGGCAGATGGTCTGAACCTCAAGCGGTTGCCGTGTTATTTCGAGCCGGACTGGAAGCGATACAATCGCGGAATTCCAGAATAAAAATGGCCCGGATATACCGGGCCCTGGCTGGAAGAGTAGGGGGTTGAGGGGAGGAGCAAGGGGTATGGAAAATTTGCTCGCCTAGCCCAGCCAGAAAAAACTCATAGTTCTCAATATCCATTTCCCCTCCACATGGGGGAGAGGAATTTGAGATAGTTCTAAAACTTACTTCATGACTCACTCATAAATCTGCTGGAGAAACATCTATTGGCAAGAAACTATTCGGCTTTCCTGCTTTTCCATTCTTCCCGCTTTGCTTGCCATTTGGCTTTACGTTCGGCTTTCATTTCAGCCATTTTGGTCTGTTGTTCGGCATTCAAAATGGCGTTGAGCTTGCTTTCAGTCTCAGCCCGCAGGGCCTGATGTTGCGCGTGCTGTTCCTTGAAAACAGCCTCGACCTGTACTTTCTGCTCGGCGGACAGATCCAGCTTCTCAGCCATTTTGTCTACCATTTTGCCGTGATGACCGCCCGGTGCCGCGAGTACGGTTATCGGTGCCAGCAGCACGGCAAACAGCAATGCATATTTAATCAATTTCATGTCGGTGCTCCTCGTTAAAATATGGGGTACACACATGTCTGGTCTACGTTGACAAGATTAGGCCCGGATTGCGGATTAATTAAGTGCAGATTGTGGAAACAATAAGGAAATACAGCTGAAAACCCTGGCGCCAGCCATATTCAATCGGGATGAAAACAGGATCGAATGCCGGGTCTTGTCATGGTCATATTGATATGACGATCATGCCTGTGGCGGTTCGTCAGGGATCAGTTCGTAGCGGTAGCCTGCACCGTAGACAGAATGAATCAATTCCTGTTCCGGCAGCAGTTTGCGCAGTTTCTTGCGCAATTTTTTTATATGACTGTCGATGGTGCGATCCGAGACAACGCGGCCATCGCTGTATATACGATCCATCAACTGGTCACGGGAAAAAATACGTCCGGGCTGTGAGAACAGTGCCGCGCATAGCTGGTACTCGACCTGGGTCAGATCCAGACTTTTATCCGCTATACGCAAACGAAAGCTGTTAGCGTCGAGCTGCAGCAGCGGTTCGCTTTCTGTGTCAGCAGCCGTGGTTTGCCGCCGCAATACTGCTTTAACCCGGGCCACGACTTCACGCGGGCTGAATGGTTTGCAGATGTAGTCATCGGCGCCAAGTTCCAGTCCCAGTAAACGATCAATTTCTTCGACCCGGGCAGTGATCATGATGATCGGAATTTCGGTGAACGTGCGCAGTTCGCGGCAAATTTCCAGGCCATCACGGCCGGGCAGCATCAGATCCAGCAGCAACAAGTCCGGTGTGGATTCCCTGACACTGCCGACAACTGCCGTGCCATCATGCAAACAGCTGACGTCATAACCGCTGCGGGTCAGATAATCATCGAGCAGTTGGGCGATTTTGATTTCATCTTCAACGACAAGGATTTTTTCTGCGGTAGTCATTGATGTGACTCACGTTGTAATGGCAGTTCGATATGGATCCACAAGCCCCCTTGTGATGCCGGCCGGGCATGAATCTGGCCAGCATGAGCTTCGACAATGTTGCGGCAAATGGCAAGCCCGAGTCCGGCACCGCCGCTGGCGCGGTTGCGTGATGTCTCGACCCGATAGAAACGTTCAAACAGATGCGGTAAATCCTGTTCTGGTACCGCCGGGGAGCTGTCCTGCAGATCAATAGATATATGGTTGCCGGTTTGTTCAAGCTGGATAAGCAAATGGCCATTTGAATCGGTATAGCGCAGGCTGTTGTTGAGCAGATTACGAAACAGCTGCGCCAGTCTGTCAGGATCCGCCTTGATGGTTGCAATTTTCCGGTCCGGCAGTTGCAATCTAACTGTGATGGATTTTTCAGCAAAATCCGGTTTTAATTGCGCAACACTTTCATTCAGGATGGCAGCAACATCAGTCGATGTTTCACGATAGCTGAGTGAGCCGAAGTCCGACATGGATAGCTGGTACAGATCATCTACCAGCCGGTTCAGGCGCATCACTTCCGTATGCAGTGAATCGATCGCATCCTGATCAAGCACACGCATCCCGTCCTGCAATGCCTCCAGTTCACCATGCAAAATGGATAACGGAGTTCGCAGTTCATGTGAAATATCGGCTACCCACTGCCGCCGTTGCGCCTCGGTGCGTTCCAGTGCCGCGGCAAGTCCGTTGAAATCACGTGCCAGCTGGCCGAACTCATCTTGCGACTGCACCGGTATACGTACTGCATATTGACCGGCGGCAAGTTTTTTTGAACCATCGGTGAATTGTCGTAACGGCTTGACCAGCATGCGTACGAGTAATACCGCAAATAATGCGGATAACAGGACGGC
Organism: Gammaproteobacteria bacterium; assembly: GCA_040905025.1. Classification (GTDB taxonomy): domain Bacteria; phylum Pseudomonadota; class Gammaproteobacteria; order Methylohalomonadales; family Methylohalomonadaceae; genus JBBDSJ01. The sequence continues at coordinate 66,550 of JBBDSJ010000101.1, read as the reverse complement.
AGCAAGCGCAATCCAGATAAATTTCTCGGTTTGCTGTTGCAGAAACTCAACTTCTATTTTGCGTTCCCATGAGGGGCCGGGCCGGACTGCCAGATAGCCCACCACGTTATTCTCAAGTTTGATGGGTAACAGTTTTAGCCGGTCGAGTCGGTCTGCTACACCAATCAGCAGGTTCTGATCAGCATCAAGTAACATGACGCGTGCCTCTACCGGTTGATGGGTATAGCGGCTTTTTACTGGCGGGTTTTCTGCGGCATCCTGGTCGTTGTTGAATTTACGCTTGACCCATTCCGGAAATTCACCGGTATCACTGCGAAAATCGGCAAACATTAACTCCAGCCAGCGTTGTCTGTTCTGTTGTAATAATTCCCAGCTTTGTTCGGCCGCATAAAATTGCGCCAGACGATCGATAAATGATTCAACCCGTTCCTGACGGCGGTTTTCGATAAACTCTTCAAAGCCACGTTCAAACGACCAGGTGACAAGCGTCAGCATACCTGCCGTGAGCAGGCCGGTGGCCAGCAACAGCGTGAGAAAAAGTTTATGACCAACAGTAAGACGCATGTTTGTCCGGCAGCATGAATGACACCGGTATTATGCCTTTAAATTGCGGAAATATTGTGCAAACAGACAGTCGGGTTGTTTCAGGCCACGCAGGGCAGGACAGGTTCTGATGTTTGCGGATTCGGATCCGGGGGTGATAACGGCGACAAACCCCAGGCGATGCGTGCCTTGTCGCATTGTTCATCGGCCTGGCCGGCAGACCATGACGGCTGCAATTGCCGGCATGGTTCCGGGCGCTGTTCGTAAATGGTACAGCGCACAGCATTACCGACATCACCCAGCAATGCCTGACAACGTGGCCGGGATTGATTGGTGCCACACATTGCCAGCCGATGCGGTGTTACCGGCGTGGTCAGGTTCGCCGGTACCGGACCATACGGTTCGGCTTCGGCCCAGTAAAATGACACACGAAAATAAGCGCAACAGGCACCGCAGGTCATGCAGGGGTTATTCATTATATATACAGGCGAAGGCAACGCCGGCTAGCGCTGGCAGATTATATGCCGGCTGCTGCAGAACGCCATATAAAATAATCAGAGGCAGCGCCAGGCAAGTTGCTCCGTGGCTTCAACAGCGCTGACCTCAGCCCGGTTCAGTGAACACCAGCTGCATCGCCTCGCTGAAAACCTGCAGGTCTGCCGGGTTCCAGAGCACAAACCGGACAAGTTCCAGGTTCTGCACCAGCTTCCGCTCCGGGACGATATAGTCGCGGATAGCACCGAGGCTGACATGCGCCGCCGGTTCCAGCGGGTAACCAAACGCGCCGGTGGAAATCGCCGGAAACGCAATGCTGCGCAGACCATTGGCTTCAGCCAAATTGAGTGCATTGCGGAAGCAGGCAGCAAGCAAATCGTCTTCGGGTTGATCAATACCGTAAATGGGACCGAGACAATGAATGATATGTTTGTTCGGTAACAGGTGTGCAGCCGTAATGACAGCCTCACCGGGCCGGATCGGTGCCAGTGGATCACACTCGGCGGCGAGGCCGGGACCGGCGCGGTTATGGATGGCGCCAGCGACGCCGCCGCCTGGCATCAATTGGGCATTGGCGGCATTCACTACACGATCAACATCGCTTTGCCGGGTAATGTCGCCCTGCAGGCATTCAATGGTGACACTGGCAATATTTATGCTGTTCATGGGTATATCAATCGCTACAGGGTTGCAGTACCAGCATGCAATTCAGCGCGCTTGAATGCAAGCCATGCCGGACTGGCCGTGTATGATGTATATATGCAGCAGACAAAATTATAGAACAGGATATTCATGGCAATAATATGGCAGGCATACGATGCCGGGATTCATTATCAGGTACGCAGTGCCGGACGTACACGGCGGCTGTATGCCAACGGGATTTGCCACACGGAATGGCATCCCGAACGTGCGCTGACCCGCAGCATCTGGGATTTGTTAATGCTGCCGGCGCTGCTGATGCCTGCCGGCACAATCCGGCGGGTACTGGTGCTGGGTGTCGGTGGTGGCAGTGTGATCCATCTGTTACGGCGGCATATCCAGCCTGAGCATATTGATGGTGTCGAGCTAAGCCGTATGCATCTGAAACTGGCCAGACAATTTTTCGGTTTGCGCGAAAGTAAACAGTTACGTTTGTACGCTGCCGATGCCGGCCAGTGGTTAAGTGAATATCGCGGATCGAAATTTGATTTGATCATTGACGATCTGTTTCTGGAAGAATCATCAGAAGCCGTGCGGGCAATTGATGCAGACACTGGCTGGTTCAGGCTGTTGTTAAAAAATTTGCAGCCGGAAGGCATTCTGAGTATCAATTTTGCCGATTATAACGATGTCAAACAAAGTGGCTGGGCGACAGACAAGCGCATGGCCGGGAATTTTCCGGCAGTGTTTGGATTACGTACACCTTATCTGGATAATGTTGTCGGTGCATTTTGCCGTGTGCCGGTGCAGGCGGGTGCATTACGCCAGCACATTTCCGGGATACCGGCGCTGGCCAAAGCTGCCGGCAACAAACAATTGCGCTATCGTCTCAGTCGTTTGACACCGGCGTCACAAGGAGCTTGATAATGATTGATCGTGAATCGGTTTTATTTGCGAACCATCGATTCTATCTGGCATTCGATCAGCATGATCTGGCCGCTATGGCAACATTATGGGCACAACACAATCCGGTCATTTGTATTCATCCGGGTTGGCCGGCATTGACTGATCGTGATGCCATCATGCAAAGCTGGGAACAGATACTGGCGAATGCACAGGCTCCAGCCATCAGGCAGCATCATGAACAGGTACTGCTCTATGCAAAACTGGCCTGTGTTGTGTGTTATGAACAAGCCGGCGATAATCAGCTGGTTGCTGTGAATGCATTTGTTGAGGAAGAGGGTGATATACGTATGGTGCAACATCAGGCGGGCAACTGTGTGAATGCGCCGGCAGCACAACCACGGGCAAAAGTTTCTGTACAGTGAGTCCGGTTCAGCTTGTGGTAAGAAAACTGTCTTTAACAGACTCATCCGGTTGTAGCGGACGGACAAACAGACGTGATCGGTGCATTGCCATGGTAAGTACCGTGGCCTCACCGATAATGAGTATCAACAGTTGTAACCATTCGTAATCTACACCTTCAATAATCCAGATGCTGATAACAGCAGCATTTGCTGTTGTACCAAGTCCCAACAACAGTGCCAGTATGGCCATCGCACGCCATATGAATGGCTCATGGTTATAGCGGTCCAGTCCTTCAAAAAATACAATCGCAATAGCGACCAGCACACCGTAGCCAAGTGCAATACGGATTTTCTCGAGCGCCGGATCCATCGGGCCAAACAGGGTAACTTCATAGCCCAGTAATATGATGACCGGCCAGAAGCCGGTGCCGATGATCAGAATCGTTGCAATGGCGATGATTACCGGGATTGGCCGCCATTTATACTTTACCTGCAAGGTTCCATGCTTCGGAAATCGCGGAAAACGATGGCCACAGTGCATGCAGGCCCAGACATGAATCAGGCGATCATCGGTAAGTGGAAAGGCAACAGCAGCGAGAATCAGTCCACCAAGTATTAATACAAGACTGCCCTGACTGAATGTGCCGATGCCGAGTCCGAGTGCCACCAGAATCCAGGCGCCAGCACGTATGCTGTCCCGGTTTGCCGGTTGGTCAACAGCTTGCATGGCCGCCATTCCACAAAGGCGACAGTCAGGGCCCGTATTGTCAGACATAGCAGCCTGTTAGTGGTTAATAAATCCATTTTCTGGCATGGATGCCGGTGAGCCCGGGCCGGCATCAAAGGCTTGTGGCTGTACTGAGGACTCAATCACAGTTTAGCCCAATATTGTGATGAAGATTGCACAACAGGCTGATTCTTGAGAGCAATCATGTGATGCAGGTCACATTTCAGCAGGCGTTGTCAATAACGCGTATTGGCTGCCAGCGATTACTCGCCCACGGCATGTGGCAGTGCCGGTTCGGCGGCTTTCAGCAATTCACGGATTTCCGGCAGACAGGCGCCGCAATTCCATGTTGCGACAGGGTCAGAACCAGAAACAATTTGAAACAGCTGCGCGGAAATTTTTTATACAGGCGCATGACAAGCTCCAGAATCGACGCAAAAAAAACCACGCCAGCGGCCTTGATACATCAAGGAGTACCACAACAGGAGCAGCACAAAGTTTTGCCCTGTATTCGCGCAGACTGGTCTTGCGCTGCCCAATGATAGTGCCTGGGTTCCGGAATGCAGTCTGATGGCGGCTGGTTTAACCGGAGGCTGTGTCATGTTTACGGATTGTCTGGTAACAGTCGGGTCAGATAGTCAGTTCCGCCAAGTTGATGCATTTGCTGCAGTATCCAGTGTTGCCGATTCTTAATATAGTCTGAGGGTGTACTGACACTCAGTAGCTTCGGGTTTGGCAAAACTGCCGCCAGCAGCGCTGCCTGGTCGGCATTCAATTCAGCGGCCGGGATACCAAAATACTGCTGGCTGGCGGCTTCAACACCATGTATGCCGGGGCCGAATTCGGCAATATTCAGGTACATTTCCAGAATGCGCTGTTTCGGCCAGAACAACTCAATCAATACGGTAAACCAGGCTTCCAGACCCTTGCGCCCGATATTGCGTCCGGGCCAGAGAAACAGATTCTTGGCGACTTGTTGCGAGATGGTGCTGGCGCCGCGCAAATCATCACCCTGACGCCAGGCATTAATTGATGCCTGAATCTGTAGCAAATCAAAACCTTGGTGTTGCGGGAAGGTCTGATCTTCGGCAGCAATCACTGCGAGCCCCGCCTGTGGCGAAATCGCCTTACTGTCCACCCAGATATAGACAGGATGTTTATCCTGCCAGGCGGTTTGCAGCATGAAAGCGCTCGTCGGTGGTGCAAACCAGCGCATTGTCAGTACCGGCAAGGCCGAGACCAGGCACAGGCATAGTACAAGCGTCATCACGCCCACGATGAGTAGTGGCAACAGGCGTTTTTTGACCGGTTTTGTCATGTTTATGTCATTCAAAGCACTGGTTTTCTGGTTTGTTATGACCTATGCTGATTTTACGCAGTGGAACCATGCGATCGTAATTTCGAATGAGCCCGTCTGAATGCCAGTCGCTATTCGTAAATTCTCAATCAGGACACCTCTGCGCAATTTCTACATTTTGACCCTGAGGTGAATTAGTGTGATGACCGGTACCGTAAAGTGGTTTAACGAAAGCAAGGGTTTTGGCTTCATTCAACCGGATGATGGCAGCAAAGATGTTTTTGTGCATTATTCCGCCATTGAGGGCGCGGGCTTCCGTTCCCTGACTGAAGGCCAGAAAGTCTCATTCGAAGTTCAGAAAACACCCAAAGGACTGGCTGCTGCCAACGTGCAGGCCGCCTGAAAGCAAACAAAACCAAATTGCAAAGCCCCGCGCAAGCGGGGTTTTTTTTGCCCCAGTGGCTTTATTTACCCCGCCTGCGCGTTACAATTCGCGCCATGCCCAGCTATTGCCGGATTATGACATGACCCAGGATTTTCAGCAGGCGGCGCGTGCGCTGGTGGCTGCCGGCCGTGAACTTTATGCGCTTGGCATGGTGCCTGCGACAAGCGGGAATTTTTCTGCACGCCTTGATGCTGAACATATTGCGATTACAGTTTCCGGCCGTCACAAGGGCCGGTTGACGGCTGACGATATCATGTTGATTGATTACAGCGGTCAATCACTGGATGATCGCCGGCCTTCTGCGGAAACACTTTTGCATACACAAATTTACCAGCGCTTTCCGGCGGCCGGGGCGATCCTGCATCCGCATTCACTGCATGCTACGTTGCTGTCAAAATTATTACCATCGGGTCCGGTAGCGACACTGGAACTGCAAGATTATGAGTTGCTCAAAGCGTTTACCGGCGTTACGACCCACGCTGCGGCGCTCACCGTGCCGGTATTTGATAATGACCAGGATATTGCCCGTCTGGTAGCCGCCATTGATGAGTGGATGGCAGTTCATCCGCCAATCCATGGCTATATTATCCGGGGTCACGGGTTCTATACCTGGGGTGAGCATGTTGACGATACGCTAAGACATGTTGAGGCGTTTGATTTTCTTTTTAAATGTGAGCTGACGTTGAGAGGAGTGGCTATAGCATGACAACACTTTCAATTTATCCGGACGATGACAGCGGCCGGCGCGACACCTTTACCGACTTTGATGAAATTGTCGATCAGTTGGGCAAAGCCGGAGTGCAACTTGAGAAGTGGCAGATTGACAAGCCGCTATCTGCGGATGCCGACCAGGAAGAAGTGCTGGCAGCATATAAAAATGAAATCACACGTCTGAACAGTCAATACGGTTTTCAATCTGTCGATGTGATCAGTCTGCGCCCGGACAATCCCAAAAAAAGTGAAATGCGGCAGAAGTTTCTGAATGAACATACGCATGCCGATTTTGAAGTGCGCTTTTTTGTTGAAGGTCAGGGCCTTTTCTACCTGCATATCAATGGCAAGGTCATGGCTGTGTTGTGTACCCAGGGTGATTTGATCAGTGTGCCGGCGAATACCACGCACTGGTTTGATATGGGTGAGAACCCGGATTTCAAATGTATTCGCTTTTTCACCACGGCGGATGGCTGGGTCGGCAATTTTACCGGCAGCGAGATTGCAAAACAGTTTCCGGATTTCGACAGCTACGTACGTTCAGTCTAGCGGAACCTGTTGTTTTGACCAAAACAATCCTTATCGATATCGAGGGCACCACAACATCGCTGGCGTTTGTGCATGATGTGTTGTTTCCCTATGCACGCAAGGTATTGCCGGACTTTATCCGGCGTAACCAGCGCGAGCCGGCGATTAAGGAATTGCTGGATGCATTGCGTGATCAACAGAAACGTTATCTGACTGAGCAGCAGATTATTGATGTGCTAATGCAATGGATGGATGAAGATCGCAAGGATATCATTCTGAAAGCCCTGCAAGGTCACGTCTGGCAGGCTGGCTATGCTGCCGGTGACTTTACCGGGCATGTCTATCCCGATGCGGCTGAACAACTCAGGGCCTGGCATGCCCGGGGGATCAAGCTCTATATTTTTTCATCCGGTTCGGTGGCCGCACAAAAACTGCTCTTTAGCTTCAGCGATTTTGGTGATTTGACGCCACTGTTTTCCGGCTATTTTGATACCCGTATCGGCAGCAAGCGTGAAGCCGGTGCCTATAAAAAAATTGCCGATGAAATAGGTGAGCCAGCGGCCGGGATTTTATTCCTCTCGGATATTATTGAAGAACTCAATGCGGCACGTGCAGTCGGCATGCGCACCACGCAACTGATCCGTGCCGATCAGCCAGCCGGCGATCATGCCGTTGCACACAGCTTTAGCGAAATTATTCCGGAATGACAGCAGACAGGCCGTTAACCGGTTTCCCGCCTGTTGCCGCAAAAAATGCACGTGTACTTATTCTTGGCAGTATGCCGGGTACAGCATCATTGCAGGCAACACAGTACTATGCCCATCCACGCAATCAGTTCTGGCCCATTATGGCTGAGTTGCTGGGCTTCTCTCTGACGGCTGCATATGCCGAACGTACCGCAGCGTTACAAGTTGCCGGTATCGCTGTCTGGGATGTCATCCGTGCGTGTACGCGTGTCGGCAGCCTTGATGCAGATATTGACGATGCCTCATTGCAGGCAAACAACTTCGTCAGTTTCTTTCGCCAACATGACAAAATTGAGCATGTGTATTTTAACGGCGGCAAGGCAGAAGCAACCTATCGCAGGCATGTGTCGCCTTGGCTGGATAACCTGACTATGCAATACACGCGCTTGCCATCAACCAGCCCGGCCAATGCCGGTATGACATATCAGCAAAAACTGGCTGCCTGGCAGGTACTGCTGGACTCCATCTGACTGCAACGATTGATCGATGCGTGGATGAAAAAGATCCGGTTCAGGTTGCCTGATGAAGCAATTCGTCAATGGCGTCCTTGCGTTTTTTCACGAGTTTCATGAAATCATTGGCTACCCGCGGCACATTTTCAAAATAGTGTGTCAGATCGCTGTAGCTTGCGCATAGCAGCTCACTGCGTTCAACGGCACGTACCGAGGCGGAACGGCGGCCGCTGGGGTCAAAGTAGCCCATTTCACCAATGGGTTCGCTCTGTTCCAGATAGGCGATATGCAACCAGTTGCCATCAATATCCGTTCGATAGACTTCAGCCTTGCCGCTGGCAAGTACATACAGTGTCGGGTCTTCCTCGTCCTGAATAATGAACTGATAGCCTTCTGGCACCGTAACTTCACGAAAGCGCATACTCAGAGCTGTCAGTTCCGGCTGGGTGAGGGAACTGAAGACATAACACTGCCTGAGCCGATCAGCGCGTTGGCGACGAATGGCGGATTCCAGCTCTTCGGCAGAAATGATGCCAAGTTCCTGCAGTATCTGGCCAATGCGTGGCAGATTCGTTTCATCACTACCGATTTTCGCCTGGTGTTCCAGTGCCCTTTTCAGTGTGCCGGGGGCGCAGGCCAGATACTCGGCCAGCTTGCGGATGACGTTGCCCTGACTGGGTGCAGGATTTGAATTGCTGTTTGAATCGTCGGTCATTTATTTGCTCCATTGGCGCTTATCATACTGAAGCCATTCGGCTACGGGAACCGGCATTTGTGTGTGGCAGTTCCGGTATCCAGCAGGATGATTATTTCGCCGGCGTTTCCAGGGCACGGCATTGGGCAATCAGCCCGGGCGGGATCTGCCGGAGGGCCAGATAGACCAGCAACGGCACGATGATCAGGTCATCCAGCTGGCCGATGAGCGGTAGCCAGTCCGGAATCAAATCCAGCGGGGACAGCAGATAAACGAGCGCCAGTCCAAGTAGCCAGCGCGACATCCGCGGTGTGTCGGGGTGACGGTAAACGCGTTGGTAGACCCGGAATTCGGTTTTGACAGTGGTTGCATACCGGCGCCAGCGTGACGTCCAGCCAGATGCACGGGGTGTGGTCATCAGCAACAGCGGTTTGGCCGGTTCCATTTGCGTTGCTGTTCGGCCAGATAAAAGCTGCGCCGGTCCATGGGTGCTACATTGCTGTCGGCATGTTCGCGCTGCCAGTGTTCCAGATAGCGTTCATAGGCATCTTCACCACTGAGCGCACGCAATTGTTGCCAGATAGTCTTGATCAATCTACGCATCAATAATTTGCCAGCTGTGTTTGCATGTAGGGTGCCTCTGTTATTGGCCGGCGCTGACGACCACTGAGATGATTATAACAAACCCGTAACATATCAATGAACACAACCCAGGTAACAATCATAAAAAAGATCGTCAGTCCGGCATTAAGTCGATCATTGAAAATTAATCGCGGTGCCTGGGCAACCAGATCAATCGGCAGATCGCCGCTGGCCAGCCGCTCCTGTAATGACCGTGCGTGCGCGAGAAAGCCGATGCGCGGGTCAGCATTGAAGAGTTTTTCCAGTGCCGCAGTGGTTGTGATGAGCAATAACCATAACAGTGGCACAGCGGTGACCCAGACGTAGCGTAGTTTGCCCGATTTGATCAAAATGGTTGTGCACAGGCATAGCGCAATGGCGGCAAGCATCTGGTTCGAAATACCGAACAGCGGCCAGAGGCTGTTAATACCTCCAAGCGGATCAATCGTACCCATATAAAGGAAATAGCCCCATGCGGCTACGACGATCCCCGATGACAAAAGTACACCGGGATACCAGCTGGTTTCGCCAAATTTTGTCCAGACATTGCCGATCATGTCCTGCAACATGAAACGTGCCACACGGGTACCGGAATCCACTGTTGTCAGAATAAACAGTGCTTCAAACATGATCGCAAAGTGATACCAGAGTGCCGGGAAGCCGCTGCCGAATGCACCGGCAAATATACTGGCCATGCCGACTGCCAGTGATGGCGCGCCCCCGGTACGGGCAAACAGGGTGTGTTCACCCATGGCACCTGCCAGTGCCTGCATTTCTGCAACCGTGACCGGATAGCCCATGGCCGTGATGCTGGCAACGGCGTCTGCCGGCGCACTGCCGACGATGCCGGCCGGACTGTTGATGGCAAAAAATATGCCCGGCTCAAGTACACAGGCCGCGATCATGGCCATGATGGCTACGAAGGATTCCATTAACATACCGCCATAGCCGATAAAGCGTGCATCGCATTCATTGCTGATAAGTTTTGGTGTTGTGCCCGAAGCTATCAGTGCATGAAAGCCGGATACCGCGCCACAGGCAATCGTAATGAACACAAATGGAAACACGCTGCCGGCAAAGATCGGGCCGGTGCCATCAATGAATTGTGTTATGGCCGGCATTTTCATGTCCGGCTGGACTATCAGGATGGCGATAGCCAGCGCGAAAATCGTGCCGATTTTCATGAATGTTGACAGGTAATCGCGTGGTGCCAGCAACAGCCAGACCGGCAACACGGCGGCAAAAAAGCCGTAAGCAATGACAAACAATGCCAGTGTGGAAGGCCCCAGATCGAACCAGCTGCGGATCGGTAACTGGTCGATCCAGCCACCGCCAGCCACGGCCAGCAATAACAGGCTGACCCCGATCAAGGTGGCTTCAAGTATCCGGCCGGGCCGGATATTGCGCAGGTATAAACCAATCAGAATTGCAATCGGAATCGTTGCGGCAACCGTTGATGTCGCCCACGGGCTGTGTTTCATTGCATTGACCACGACCAGACCGAGTACCGCTATCAGGATGATCATGATCAACATGACGCCGACCAGGGCAAAACTGCCACCGACCGGGCCAAGTTCGTCGCGTGCCATCTGGCCGAGCGAACGGCCATTGCGGCGCATCGAATTGAACAACATGACAAAGTCCTGCACGCAGCCGCCGAGGACGGCGCCGATCAGGATCCAGAGCGTACCGGGCAGATAACCAAACTGGGCGGCCAGTGTCGGCCCAATCAGCGGGCCGGGTCCGGAGATGGCAGCAAAATGGTGCCCGAATACAATCCATTTATTGGTGGGCATGAAATCGCGGCCGTTATCAAAGCGTTCGGCCGGTGTGGCCCGGGTGCTGTCCACTACCAGAACCTTTGCCGCGATAAAGGCGCTGTAGAAACGATAGCCAATCGCGTAGACGCAGACTGCGGCGATGATAAACCACATGCTGTTGATGGATTCACCACGGTTGATGGCAATGCCGCCAACAGCGGCAGCGCCGAGCAGCGCGATAGCGGGCCAGACAACCAGTTTTAGAAAAACGTTTTTATAGCTTGTAAGGACGTCGGACATGATCGTTTAAATGTGGTTACCTGACGCGGGCCAGGTGCGCAGTGCCGGTAAACCGTTATAAGTTATAGTGATCTTTTTGCTGCCGGTGAGTTTACTGTTAATTTCCCGGCGGTACCATACGCAGAATATCCATGGGGAGAATTGCCGGTGAATACCGTTTTAATCGGCGTGATGCTGTATGTCGCCGTACAGTTTGCGCTGGGCTTGTGGGTCTCGCGCAATATTGCCAATGAAACCGACTATCTGCTGGCGGGCCGGCGGCTAGGCCTGGGGCTGGCGACGTTTACCGTATTCGCTACCTGGTTTGGCGCTGAAACTATCGTGGGCGCTGCCGGGAATATGTATGCCGGCGGTTTGTCGGGTGATACGGCCGAGCCGTTTGCCTACGCGCTATGCCTGATTTTCCTTGGCCTGTTCTTCGCCGCCCGCCTGCGGCGTGCGCAGTACATGACATTCGCGGATTTTTTCCGGCAGCGTTATTCCGGCGGCGTCGAGCGTCTGTTCGTCATTCTCATCGTGCCGGCCGGCGTGCTCTGGGCGGCTGCCCAGGTACGCGCCTTCGGTCATGTTGTCAGCGTCATTTCCGATGTTGATACCAGTGTCGCCATTACGATTGCCGCGGCCGTGGTTATTATTTACACCACAGCCGGTGGCCTGCTGGCAACGGCGGTGACTGATCTGGTGCAGGGGCTGGCGCTATTGCTGGGGTTGGTGCTGTTGTTTCTGGCCGTGCTGGATCACACCGGCGGTGTCAGTGCCGGACTTGCAGCGGTGCCTGCTGAACGGCTGGATTTTTTCAGCCGCGGCGATAAAACGTTCTGGCAAACCGTCGAAGCCTGGGCAATACCGATCGCCGGGGCGACGCTGGCGGCCGAGGCAATTGCGCGGATACTCGCGGCCAAGTCAGCCAATACCGCGCGCAATGCGGCCGTGCTGGGTGGCTGTCTGTATTTCAGTGTCGGTCTGATCCCGGTATATCTCGGTCTGGTCGGGCCGCAACTGCTGCCGGGTCTTGTCGATCCTGAACAGATCGTGCCGACCCTGGCGCGTGATTACCTGACGACGTTTGTTTATGTGCTTTTTACGGGCGCATTGATTTCAGCGATTCTGTCCACGGTCGACAGTGCGCTGCTGGCTGCCGGCGCGATGATTTCCCATAACGTCATCATGCCGTTGCGTACAGCTACGACAGAGCAGGGCAAGGTGTTCATCGCCCGCAGTTGCGTGGTGGTCCTGGGTCTGATTGCCTATCTATTGGCATTGTCGGCTGAAGGCGTCTATGACCTGATTGTGACTGCAGTTTCGTTCGGTACCGCCGGTGTATTTATTTGCGGTGTACTCGGCTTGTATACCCGTATCGGCGGCAGGCTGGCGGCGTATGCGGCATTACTGGCCGGTGCGATGGTCTGGTTTTACGGTGAGTATCTGGGTGACTGGAGTACACCTTATATTGTATCGCTGGGATGTGCATTGCTGGCGTACCTGGCAGCGGCCTGGTATGAACACGATTATCATAGAGCCGTCATGACAGATCGCGCAGATGCATAAACCGGATCCTATTGTCGTTGAAGATCGATTCGTGGCCTGGCGCCGGCGTCTGGTATTGGCGATGATTCTGATATTGCTGTTATGCAGCCTGTTACTGGGCTTGCAGGCCACACGATTGCTGGCGTTTGAGCGCCATCGCGGTTTTTTTGCTCCAGTCTGGGGACCGAACGGGGAGTATGTCTATTACCTGCAGCGCGACACTCTGGGCGTGGTTATGGATCCCGGTCGCCTGTTTGGCGGCAAGCAGGTTTATGCTTATGCCCCGCGTGATGAAATGACGTTACGGCGCATCCGCATGCGTGACGGACAAGTGGAAATTTTGCGGCACTGGGCGGATACACCGGCGCGTGGCCGCTGGCTGCGGCAGCCACGCGGTCAGGCGTTCGGTACTGTAATGGCACGGATCGATACCGGCGGGAAAAGCCTGGAATTTGTTGTCAATGTGCTGGTTCCGGATGCTGCGGAGGTCGCCGTCCAGACAGTGGGTCAGGGCGACAATATAATCAACGCGGGTATTGAGGTCATGGCGTTGCCGGGTATTGCAGCATATCCGGCAGCCGTCATCGCCGCCACCGGGGATGGTCGCTACGATGTATTGCTGCATAACCGCCATTTCGGCCGGCTGTATCCGGAAGGTGTGGCAACCGGTTTACTGACAAGCCTGTCCCGTCGTGAAGCATATGCTGAGCAACAGGAGTTTGCACAATTGTACTCGGCGCACTATGCCAGGCTGCATCAGCAAGGCATGACGGATGCTGAAGCCGATGCCGCCACACGGCGTGCACTTGCGCGTCAGGGTTATGAAGTTCCGCCGCGGCGGTTGCTGGCGACTGCCATCGATGCACCGCAGCCTGACGAGAAAGTATTTACCATGACAACCGGGCAGTTGAATAGCGGGCAGTTTGGCGATCTGCAAACCGCTATTGATTCGCCTGGGCAGGCGGTGACCCGGCAGACTGAACCTTATCCGGATAATACAGAAGTGGGACACGAATTGAATGCCTGGGATGCGAGTGGTGCCGGACGCTATGTATTGCGTGTGGGTGATGATTATTATCGTTTAATCAACCTCTGATCAAGTCAGGGCCTCTTTAAATACTGGTGAACTGATGCGCGTACAAATTGGGCTATGGCTTGGTCCGGTATTGTTTCTGCTGGTGCTGCTGGCACCGACACCTGCGGACATGAGTCAGTCTGCCCAGGCAGTGGCCGCTGTGGTCGTGTTGATGGCCACCTGGTGGATCAGCGAAGCAATACCGATTGCAGCAACAGCACTGGTGCCGATTGTATTGTTTCCTTTACTTGGTGTGACATCCGCCAGTGAAGTCACCGGTGCTTACGGCCATCATCTGATTTTCCTGTTTCTTGGCGGGTTTTTGCTGGCGGCAACCATCCAGCGCTGGGAACTGCATCGACGTCTTGCATTGCATACCATCAGTCTGATCGGCAACAGTCCCCAACATATATTGCTCGGCTTTATGCTGGCCAGTGCCGGTTTGTCGATGTGGATCAGTAACACGGCGACCGTCATGATGATGATTCCGATCGCGACTGCTGTGGCCGCTCAATACACTGCCAGGGAAGAGGGCGCTGTTGCGGCTGGCAAGGCCGGTTTTGCTACGGCACTGATGCTGGGTATTGCCTATGCCGCCTCAATCGGTGGCACAGCAACGTTGATTGGCACACCACCAAATGCCATTTTTGCCGGTATGGTTGAGCAGCTTTATGGCATCAGGATCGGTTTCGCGCAATGGATGCTGTTTGCATTGCCATTTGCATTGTTGTTTTTGTTTATTGCCTGGTGGTACCTGAGCCGTTATGTCTATGCAAATGAACCGCTGGTCATGGTGACGGAAGATAATTCGGTGCAGGCGGAATTGCAGGGCCTGAGATCAATGACACGGGAAGAAAAGCTCGTTTTGATCGTGTTCGGCGGCGTGGCATTGTGCTGGCTGTTGCGTGGCCTGTTAAGCGGCCCACTCGCAGATCGGGTTGAAGATTCAACGATTGCGATTCTGGGGGCACTGTTGTTGTTTATACTGCCGGCCAGTGGTGGCCGCCGGCTTCTTGATTGGCAGACAGCCTTGCAGATCCCCTGGGGTGTATTGATTCTGTTCGGTGGTGGTTTTGCACTGGCATCAGGTTTTCAGCAAACAGGCCTGTCTGTCTGGCTCGGTGAGCGCCTGCTGGTATTCGATCAGGCCAATGTATTCTGGTTGATCGTATTGGTGGGTGTGTTGGTCAAGTTTCTTACCGAAATCACGTCCAATACCGCGACAACAGCGCTGTTGATTCCGGTGATGGCAGCGTTTGCCGAGGCAGCGGGTGTACAGCCGGTGATATTGATGGTGGTGGTGGCCATGTCTGCGTCGCTGGCATTCATGCTGCCGGTTGCGACGCCACCGAATGCGATCATATTCGCGACACCCTATATCACGATACCGAAAATGGTTCGCGCCGGTGTCTGGTTGAATCTGCTGGCGATCCCGGCACTCAGTCTGTGTGTATATTTCTGGTTGCCGCTGGTATGGAAATTGCCACTGTATTTACCTTGACTGAACCTGGCAGGAATTTTTCAGGTGATTTCGTAGGACTCGATTTGTGTCATGCCGCCAATACTGTCAACCGGTTCGCCAATAAAAAAGCCCATCGCAAAATCGGCTCCAAAGCCAATGGCTTCGGTCAGCATGCCGGCATTCTCGATGAATGTCACAACCAGCAGTCCGCCTTTGCTTCTGAAGTCCAGCAGATTTGCAGGCAATGCAGCATCCTCATTACTGTCGGGCTGGATTGTGGCCAATAGCGGCTGTTTGATTTTGACAATCCGGAACAGGTTGTCACTGATAACAGTGTCAATCTCTTCAGCAGCTTTGAACCCGGAAATCGCAAAGCCGAAAGCATAGCTCTGGCGCAGGAATTTCATTAATGCCTGCACCTGTTTACGTTTGGCGGTATAGGTTTCAAGTGAAACCTCAATAATAATATGTTTGCCGGGCTCCAGATGCGCTACCTGTTTCATGAGTTTATTTTGCAGCCAGGTAAACAGGTTGGTGTCGGCAAAGGATTCCTCACTGATTTTGATCACGAAGACAGGACAGGGTTTTTTGTCATTAATGAACTCAACAATACGACCCAGTGTTTCGCGTAACATCCAGCGATCCAGCAGTTTTTGATTCCTGACCTTTTGCAAACCACTGATGATCTTGCCGGCGTTAATCACGCTGCCATCGGTATCAACCATGCGTACACGAACACTGAAGTATTCAGCATCAAGTTGCGTCGCCTGATCGGATAACGGCATCACCGGCTGGTAGTACGGCATGATGCGATTGTCAGCAAAAGCTTGGGCAATATCATAATCACCCGTGTTGTCTGCATCGGCACTGTCCAGATCCACCTGCCGCAGAATGTCACCGGTGGGTGATTCATTATTGGTGGTACTGACAGCCTGCAAGCGCTCAGCCGGCATTTCCAGGGTCATTTCCAGCAGGTCTTTTTCCCTGACAGGCGCAGGTGGTGGTGCAGGCGGTGGTGCAGGCGCCGGAGCTTCTTCAACCCTGTCCGGCGTGGATTCAACGTCAGGTTCAGCCTGGGCTGCAGTTGCCGGTTTTTCAGCCGGCGAGTCAGTAGCCGCCGGTGTATCAGCCTGTGCTTCTGTCTCGGCTTCTGCTGCAGGTTTGTCAGCCGTTGTTACGGGTGATTTTCCGGCTGGCTTGTGTTGCTGCGCCGGCGTTTTTGCGTCAGTAACATCAGTTGCCGGTTTTGGTTTTTCGGTCAGTGGCGTGTTACCGGGGTCATAAATGTGATGACCATTGCCACCGCGTTCGCGTACCACGGCACACGCCGCCCGCGCATGTTTGATAACGGCAGCGGCGGTTGGCAAGGAATCCTGCAGACGGATAACCCCTATACTGGCCGTGAAAGGTACCAATGTACCGTCCTGGTCATATGGCTGGCCACTGAGGTTATCATTCAGTTGGGCGATGGCATCAAATAACGAGACTTCCACATCCGGTTCAATCAATACACCGACAGTGGAATCGCTCATGCGCGTAACACTGGGAGCAATGCTGTAATCGACAAAGGTATCGTATGCAATCTGGGCGACATGGCGCATGACGTTATCCTGGATAACGATACCTTTTTCATCGCCGATGGTTTCGTAATCATCCAGATCGATAAGAAAGAATACCCGGCCGTGTTTGCCGGCTTTGGGCTTGCCAGCCTGCTCCAGTTTTTTATAAAACTGGACCTTGTTAAAGGCAGGATTGGCCTGATTGGCAGTTTGCTGTTCCTGTTGCTGTTTATGACTGTTAACCGCGTCCAGCAGGGACTCACGTATTTTTTCCTTGGTGATGTTCTGCTTGCGCAAATAGTCATGCACGCCGAATTTCATCGCCCTGACGGCAACTTCCTCGTTGCCTTCGCCGGTCATCATGATGACCGGCGGGACCGTATGGCGTTTTTTCCAGTCGTTGAGGAGATCCAGGCCGGTCAATGGCCCGTTCAGGAAATAGTCGAGAATAATCAGATCATAGTGGGCACCGTCCAGTGACGGCAGCCCGGCGGTAACCGGGTCGTGTTCGATGACTTCGGTATCCGGCAGCAACAGGTTGATATAGCGCTCTATCAGCTTACGAAATGACGCGTCATCGTCAACGATAAGTAAACGCTTGATGGATGGATTCACATTGACTCCATAGTCTGTCCGGACAGCTGCAAACTGATACTGCCCGGCAGTTGCCGATTGTTACGAATATGCAGCTTAAGGCCTAACCTGGCGATATTCAAAGCAGATGTTTAGGTAGCAGCTACAAAGGTATGATTTTGCAGTAAATCAGCCAGCTTGTCATGGCTTCTTTAATGCTATCTGCGGATTTTCGGCAGGACCAGTGAAAAACAGGTTGAAATGCACAAATATGCAGCAGGAATCAGCTATGAGGCACGGATTCAGCAGGGCAACGGGCGGCCGGGGAAATTGGCTAGTGGCGTGGCTGACCGATAAACAGCAGGTATTGCCAGAGTTTGCCATAAGCGTTGTGCAGCCGCAGATCATCGGTGTGAAAATCCGCCTGCAGGGCCCTGGATATGTGTCCACCCATTTGCACATGATTAAACGCCATCCAGCGCGCAAAGAGTCGTGAAGTGGTGGTATGAAAATCCACGCAAGCGAGATGGCCGCCGGGCTGCAGGTCTTTTGCCGCACTCTTGAGCGCAGTTTCCCAGCCCGGGTTGAACATGGATAACGCATACGAAAATACAATAACGTCAAAGCCCGCGGTTGTTGCCAGCGGTTGGTCATAACGTTGCGTCAGCAGCCGCACGCGGCCGCCCAGTTTGCGTTTCGCCACGGCCAGCATATCGGCGGACAAATCAATACCGGTCAATTCGGCGTCGGGAAATTGTTGTTGCAGTAGTTGCAGGTTGTAGCCGGTACCGCAGCCGACTTCAAGGATCCGTTGCGGCTGACAGTGGCGCGCCAGCGCCCGGACTAATGCGCGGCGGCCGAACAGAAAACTCCAGCGGGTGCTGTCATAAATCCGTGCATGCAGGTGATAGTATCGCTCGAGCGCAGTCAGGCTCATGGTTTCGCTGCTTGTCATACGACTTCCGCGAAGTGCAGACTGCCATAGGTGCCGACCCGATCCTGATGATGCAGGGGCAGGGTTATATCCGGGAAGAACCGTAATGCCTGACGTGCTTTTGCCGGCAGAAAATCAATCTGTTCGGCCGCCGAACGCATCAGGATTTTTGCGCCGGGGGCTGAATTGGCCAGGATCAAATCCCACTCTTCAGCAAGTGCTTCGGGCTGGTGCCAGGCAAGCCAGTCCTGATGGTCAAGCAGAATAAAATGGCTGTATTGCCCCGGATGCTGTTTGAGGAAGCCACTGACCGTAGCGTTGTGCAAGTGAATGCGGTGGCGCTGCGCGCGTAACAGTTCGAAATTTTCCTGTTTAAGGTAATTCGGACAGCAATCCGGGGTGTAGGTGCCGGTCAGGTAAACCCGCCAGAAATAGTTGTCCCGGATCAGTATTTCCGTCCATACGCGCCGGAGCTTGTCACTTAAAAAGCCGCGCATGCCATCGGGGTAACGTTGACTGATGAGCCGGTTTTGCGCGCGTGGTACGCCCAGCATCGACAGAATCAACGGTTGTTGCATGATCCAGGAAATGAACCGGCCCCAGAGCAATGGTTCAATATGGCGATAGATCGCTTGCTGTTGTTCGATGCTTTCGGCATCAATCAGGTCCAGCAAGTGCGTTTTCATCTGGCGTTTTTCCTGCAACAGATAACGTGTCAATATCCAGGCCACGGCACCGGAACTGCCGTAGTAATAAAATGATTGTTTGCGGCTGTTGGCATTGAAATAATCGATTTTCTGGTCCCAGAATTCACGTGCATAGTCTGGCAATTGATTACGGATACTGGCATAAACGCCGCGGAAATCGGCATGCGAGCCGCGCCCGAACATGGCAAATAAATCGTCATGATTGCCGCGTTCAAACATCGCAATTTTCAATTGCAGCAGGGCATTCTGGCGCGGGTTTACATCGATGGCATGAATTTCGGCAGGGTTGTCGAGCAGGTAATCAAGGGCATTGCAACCGGCGCTGGTAAGCATGACTACGCGGCTGTCGTTGTTGAGTTGCAGCAGTTGGCGGTCGATGCGCGGATCTTCCCAACAGGCGTTGTAGATCAGCCAGCGACTGTGTACCGTTCGAAATAATAAATCCTGGGTACCATTGATAATCTTGCGGCCGGTCTTGTCTAGCATATATGTGTGCTCGAAGGTGGCGGGCTGATACCGGCGCAGCTTAGGCAGGATTTATGACACTCCAATGTGGATTTGATGACAGGTTGATGACTTGATGAAAAAATTGGCAATCGTTTTGTTGATGGCATGCATGCTGGCGCCTGTGATGGCGCAGGATGTACCAGGCATGCTGGACACCGAGCCGGTTATCAAGAGGCCTGGTCCGGTATCCGGCAAGAATCAGGCTGAAGTACTTGACGATTTAAGCCCGGAATTGTTGCTGCGGATGGCCGGGCAGGATGATGTCAATGCGCAATACAATTTGGCCTTGCTGTATGCCAACGGTATTGGCGTCGAACAGGATTATGTCGTGGCGGCTGAATGGTTCCGCAAAGCGGCCGAAGCCGGAGATTCCGAAGCCCAGGTACAACTGGGCTATTTGTACGACCACGGTCGCGGTGTCAGTTCCAGCGCGGCACTGGCGGCATATTGGTACCGCAAGGCTGCCGAGCAGGATGACCCGGTCGGCATGATCAATCTGGGCCAGTTTTTCAGCGAGGGTCGCGGAGTTGCCGGGGATCCGGTTGTTGCCTGTGACTGGTTTGAAAAGGCAGCTGAAATCGGTCATCCCGAAGCGCAATACCTGTTTGCCGAATGTCTCGAGTACGGGGCAGGCCGGCAGCAGGATATGACAGCAGCAAGCCGCTGGTTCATGGCCGCCGCCGAGCAGGGGGATGCGATTGCCCAGGCGAAACTTGGCAATTTGTACGAAGCCGGTCAGGGTGTTGATAAAGATCCCGAACAGGCCGCCTACTGGTATCAGCGCGCAGCTGAACAGGGCGAGCCGCAAGCGCAATATAATTATGGCGTGTTACTAAGTGAGGGTCGGGGTGTTCAGCGTGATCCCGCAGCGGCCGTCCAGTGGTTTGAAAAAGCGGCCAAACAGAACGATGCCAATGCCCAGTTTGCACTTGCTGATGCCTATCTTGAAGGTCGCGGTGTAACGGCTGATACAGATACGGCATTACGCTGGCTGCAAGAGGCGGCGCGGCAGAATTACCCGCCAGCGGTGGCAGTACTGGAAAAATTACGGGTCGAATAAAGGCGCATACCGCCCAATTTCTGCTTTGACCTCAACAACCCCGTGCGTATAATGCCCGGTCTCACGGCACAGCGGTGGTAAAACCTCCATGCCAGTGCAGCTATGGATGGTATGTTAAGGGATGACCTTTAGGCGTGTAGCTCAGCTGGGTGAGCCGTTTGCAAGGTATTTGAAAAATACCTTGTCGGCGAACGCCTGACCAAGGAGGGTCAGGCCGGTGTTAATCGTGGCCGGTGATGTAACGCCATGGATGGCTATATAAAGAATGACCTTTAGGCGTGTAGCTCAGCTGGTTAGAGCACCACCTTGACATGGTGGGGGTCGTTGGTTCGAGTCCAATCACGCCTACCATCTTTTCCCGCTGAAATGCATCCATGCATTTCAGCTCGGGCGAAAACGCAAAATGTGATTTCGCGCTTTCTTCGCAGCGATTATCGCTGCGCCGTGCCTCCTGCACGGGTGGATGCTGTGAAATTGCCTGTTATGAGGCACTGCACCGCGTCTCCTATGCGGGCGCTGACATTTCGGGTTTGTCTACGCAAACGCCGTGCCTCGTGCATGGGTGAAGTTGTTGTCATCACAGTGTGAAATGAGTTTATTGCCACGTGGCCTATTGTAGGGGTCACCACTGATACAGGATTTAAGCATGCCCGTTATTACCCTCCCTGACGGTAGTCAGAAATCATTCGACAACCCTGTTTCTGTGCTCCAGGTCGCCGAGAGCATCGGCCCCGGTCTGGCCAAGGCGACGCTTGCCGGTTACATCAATGATCAACTGGTCGATGCCTGCGAGCTTGTCGAGCAGGATGCAAAACTGCGCATCATTACCAGCAAGGATACTGAAGGGATCGAGATCATCCGCCATTCGTTTGCCCACCTGATGGGCCATGCCGTCAAGCAGCTGTATCCGACCGCAAAAATGGCCATCGGTCCGGTGATCGAAGACGGATTTTATTACGATATTGCGTACGAGCGGCCGTTTACGCCGGAAGATGTTGAAGCCATTGAAGCGCGTATGCGCGAGCTGGTCGAAAAGGACTATGACGTTATTCGTGAAGTGGTCCCCAAGGAAAAGGCGCGGGCGACATTCGAGCAGCGCGACGAACCCTACAAATTGCAGATTGTTGATGAGATCCCGGATGGTGAAATCATCAAGTTGTATTACCACGAAGAATACACCGACATGTGCCGCGGTCCGCATGTGCCGAATACCCGGCACTTGCGCTATTTCAAGTTGACCAAGCTGGCCGGCGCCTACTGGCGTGGTGATTCGAATAATGAAATGCTGCAGCGGATATACGGGACAGCCTGGGCTGATAAAAAGGCATTGGCAGCCTATATCAGGCGCATTGAAGAAGCTGAAAAACGCGATCACCGCAAACTTGGCAAGCGCCAGGACCTGTTTCATTTTCAGGAAGAAGCGGTCGGCAATGTATTCTGGCATGCGAAGGGCTGGACGCTGTACCGCACGATTGAAAACTATCTGCGCGACAAGCTTGAAGCCGCCGGTTACGAAGAGGTGCGAACACCCTTATTGGTCGATCGCAGTCTCTGGGAAGCGTCCGGGCACTGGGACAAGTTTCGCCAGAACATGTTTACCGCGCATGCGCTGGATGAAGATCTGGCCATCGCCATCAAGCCGATGAATTGCCCGTGCCATGTGCAGATATACAATCATGGCCTGCGCAGTTATCGTGAATTGCCGTTGCGCATGGCGGAGTTCGGTTCCTGTCATCGTTACGAACCGTCCGGTGCATTGCATGGCCTGATGCGGGTGCGGGCGTTTACCCAGGATGATGCCCATATCTTCTGCACTGAAGATCAAATCGTCACTGAAACGCAGGCGTTCTGTGAATTGTTGCTCGCCGTCTACAAGGACTTTGGGTTCACTGATGTCAGGGTCAAGTTTTCGGATCGTCCGCCTGTGCGCGCCGGCGATGACGCGGTCTGGGACAGGGCCGAAGCCGCCCTGCGCGACGCGACAGCGGCCACCGGCCTGGACGTCGGCCTGAATCCGGGCGAGGGCGCGTTTTACGGACCGAAGCTTGAATTTGTGCTGACCGATGCGATTGGCCGTGACTGGCAGTGTGGCACCCTGCAGGTCGATTTTGTGTTGCCGGAGCGGCTCGATGCCGAATATGTAGCCGAAGATGGCAGCCGCCAGCGCCCGGTGATGCTGCATCGGGCGATTTTCGGTTCATTTGAGCGTTTTATCGGGATTTTGATTGAGCATTACGCCGGCGCGCTGCCGTTGTGGCTGGCGCCGGTACAGGCAATGGTGCTGGCATTAACTGAAAAACAGGCCGATTATGCGCTCGAAGTGGCTAAAACCCTGAAAAAACAGGGTTTCAGGGTGGAATCCGACTTGAGAAACGAGACGATCGGGCTTAAAATCCGCGAGCACTCCATGCAGCGGCTTCCCTATCTGGTGATTGTCGGTGCACGTGAGGCAGAAACCGGCGCGGTAGCTGTACGGAATCGGGCTGGTGAAGATCTGGGAGCCATGCCACTCAGTGAGTTTCAGCAGCATCTGCGTGACGGGATTGCTGAACGCGCCTGATAAAGGATGAGCCAGCAACATTTGCTGCCCGGAGTTATTTAAATTAACGGAGGACACAACTTATCGCCATTGACAACAAGAAAACCCGTCTCAATGAGGAGATTTCTACGCCAGAAGTGCGTTTGATTGGTGCGGACGGGGAGCAGATTGGAATAGTTTCGATACAGGAGGCGCTGCAAGCTGCCGAGGAGCAGGAACTGGATCTCGTTGAGATTGTTCCGACCTCAAAACCACCCGTTTGTCGGGTCATGGATTACGGTAAATTCTTGTTTGACGAAAACAAGAAAAAGAATGCTGCCAAGAAAAAGCAGAAACAGATCCAGGTCAAGGAAGTCAAATTCCGGCCGGGTACAGATGAAGGCGATTACAACATCAAATTGCGTAATCTTGTTCGTTTCCTCGAAGATGGCGATAAGGTAAAAGTGACACTACGGTTTCGTGGCCGTGAAATGGCGCATCAGGAACTCGGCGCACAAATGCTCAAGCGGGTTGAGAATGATCTGCTCGAACTCGGAACAGTTGAGCAGTTTCCGAAAATGGAAGGTCGGCAAATGGTTATGGTTATTGCGCCAAAGACCAGATAACGGCATATCAATACCGACCGGGTGCAGGTGATATAGCGCCTGCGGGCAAGAACATGACAGGATTTAAAATTTTTCAACATTCAAGGTTAATGAAATGCCAAAACTGAAAACCAACAAGAGTGCGGCGAAACGATTCAAGCGCACGGCTTCCGGTGGCTTCAAGCATCGGCAGTCATTTCGTGCGCACATGTCCACGCACAAGCCGGGCAAGCGCATGCAGCATCTGCGGCCTTTGCAGATGGTCGACAAGGTCGATCAGAAATCCATTGAGCAGATGATGCCGTACGTTTAAGTAGAAAGTAGAAAGTAGAAAGTATAGTGTTTTAATTACATTCAGCTTTTTACTTCTCACATTCAACTTGAATTCCCTCACCCTTACCCCGTACGTGGGAACAGGGATCGAAAATCGAGGGCACTCCGCAAGGGGTGAGTGAAACAACGACAATAGAGGTTAAATGCAATGCCAAGAGTCAAACGTGGCGTCACTGCGCACGCCAAGCATAAAAAAGTTATCGAGCAGGCCAAGGGTTATCGTGGTCGCCGCAAGAATGTATTCCGTGTCGCCAACCAGGCTGTCATCAAGGCCGGTCAGTACGCCTATCGCGACCGCCGCCAGCGGAAACGTCAGTTCCGGGCACTCTGGATTGCCCGTATCAATGCTGCTGCGCGCGAATTCGGTTTGAGCTACAGCCGCTTTATTAATGGTTTGCAAAAAGCATCCATCGAAGTCGATCGCAAGGTGCTCGCCGATCTGGCTGTGCATGATTTGCCGGCTTTCGGCAAACTGGCAGAGCAAGCACGTGCTGCGCTGGATGGTTAACTAGAAGCGGCCTCAAAATTACTGCACTTGCCGCCCTGAAATATACGAATGGGCGTTGAAAGCGGACTCAAAATGCTCATGTATTAGTTATACACTCCGCTTTTTCGTCCACTTTCGCCTGGTCTCGGCTGTGTTTTATTACACCCTTGGGTGCGTGACATTTTGAGACCACTTCTAAGGTATTAGCAGCTGGTCGCCTGAAAGGGAAAGGACATGTGCCTTTCCCTTTTTTGTTTCTGTTCCGGCCTGATGAAAGGGATTAGCCGGTTATAAGGCGCTGTGGGCACAACCGTGGTTATAATGCATACATATAAAAAATATCCAAGTTTCCTGGACGATGAGTGATTTAAAACAACTGGTTGATGCTGCTAACAGCAGAATCTCCGCTGCGGATGATTTGGCCGCACTGGATGCGATTCGCATCGACTATCTCGGCAAAAAAGGCTCGTTGACCGAGCAATTGAAACAACTTGGCAAATTGCCGGCTGATGAACGCCCGGCAGCAGGTCAGGCGATCAATGTTGCCAAGGCTGATGTTCAGTCAGCACTGGAAGCACGCAAAACTGAACTGCAGCAACAGGCGCTGATGCAGCGACTCCAGGCTGAACGTATCGATGTGACATTGCCGGGCCGTGGCCAGCAACCCGGTGGGCTGCATCCGGTGACCCGGATCATGGATCGCGTGCGGCGGCTGTTTGAGGGTATCGGTTTTGAAATGGCGCAGGGTCCGGAGATTGAGGACGAGTTTCATAATTTTGATGCATTGAATATTGCCGCCAGCCATCCGGCCCGGGCCGAGATGGATACATTTTACCTGCGTGATTTCCCGTTGTTGTTGCGCACGCACACTTCGCCGGTACAGATCCGTACCATGCAGGCGCAGGGCGCGCCGTTGCGGATTATTGCCCAGGGGCGGGTATACCGTTGCGACTACGATGTCACGCATACGCCGATGTTTCATCAACTTGAAGGTTTGCTGGTTGATGAGAATGTCAGCATGGCGCATTTGCGCGGTATTCTGACCAGCTTCATGCAGGCATTCTTTGAACAGGATCTGAAAATCCGGTTCCGGCCATCATATTTTCCGTTTGTCGAACCGGGTGCGGAAGTCGATATTGAATGCCTGTTTTGTCATGGTGAAGGTTGCCGGGTTTGCAAACATACCGGCTGGCTGGAAGTACTGGGCTGCGGCATGGTGCATCCAAATGTATTGCGTGCCGGCAATATAGATCCGGAACACTACAGCGGCTGGGCGTTTGGCATGGGCATTGAACGCCTCGGTATGTTGCGCTATGGCATCAATGATATCCGTGTCAATTTTGAAAATGACTTGCGGTTTCTGGAACAGTTTCGCTAGGCAGAACGTGAAAACAAAAAATAAAAAAGTGACAAGGCAAGTATGAAAGTCAGCGTTAACTGGTTGAACGAGTTTGTCGATGTGTCGGTTTCTGCGGACGAGCTGGCGCAGCGGCTGAGTCTTGCCGGGCTGGAAGTCGCTGCGATTGAATCCGCCAATCCAGGGTTTGATGCTGTAGTAATCGCGGAAGTGATCAATGTTTCGCCACACCCGGATGCCGACAAGCTGCGGGTCTGCCAGGTCAGTACCGGTAGCGGCAAGCCATTGCAGATTGTCTGCGGCGCAGCGAATGTCGAGACCGGCATGAAAGCAGCGCTGGTTCAGGTGGGCGGTCACTTGCCGGATGGTACTCATATCAAAAAATCAAAGCTGCGCGGCGTTGAATCCCAAGGCATGTTGTGTTCGGCGCGTGAGCTGGGGCTGGCCGAAGATGCGGCCGGTTTGTGGGCATTGCCGGAAGATGCGCCAGTGGGTGTGTCCCTGGCTGACTGGCTGGCGCTGGACGATAGCATTATCGAGATTGAATTGACTCCGAATCGCGGTGACTGCCTGAGCGTGCTGGGTGTGGCACGTGAAGTCAGTGCGATATTTACCTCAGAACTCAATTTGCCGCAGACGCTGGCCATCACCGGCACCTTGCAAGACAGTCTGCCTGTCGACTTGCAGGCCAAACAAGCCTGTGCACGGTTTTGTGGCCAGATTATCCGTAATTTGCGTGCAGATACGCCGGCGCCAATGTGGATGCAGGAGCGTCTGCGCCGCGTAGGTATCCGGCCGATTAGTCTGGTTGTCGATGTGACCCAGTACGTCATGCTCGAATACGGCCAGCCATTGCATGCCTATGATTTGCAGCAACTACACGGCGGCATTGTGGTGCGTCAGGCCAGGCCTGATGAGCAGCTGACTTTGCTGGATGACACAGAAGTAACTCTGGCGCCGGATTTTCTGGTGATAGCGGATCAGCAGCAGGCGCTTGGCCTGGCCGGGATTATGGGTGGAGCCGGATCGGCGGTGCAGTCGGGCAGTACCGATATCTATCTGGAATGCGCCTGGTTCGCGCCGGCAGCGATTAATGGCCGGGCCCGGCAACTGGGCTTGCAAACCGATGCCAGTTACCGGTTTGAGCGTGGTGTTGACCCGGCCGGCCAGCAGCGTGCTATTGCCCGCGCAGCCGCGCTGATTCTGCAATATGCGGGCGGTGAGGCCGGTCCGCTGACTGTGGCCGAAAGTCCGGAGCACTTGCCGGCAGCCAAATCCATTCGATTGCGCCATGCCAGGCTTGAACAATTACTCGGCATTACCCTTGCGCCGGCGGCAGTAGCCGAGCCATTGGAACATCTCGGATTTGTTGTGATTACAGACAAGCCGATGCCTGATTCGGCTATCTGGCAGGTTACGCCGCCGAGTCAGCGTTTTGATATTGAAATAGAAGAAGACGTCATTGAGGAAATTATCCGGATCCATGGCTATGACCAGATTCCGGCCGCGTATTACCCGTTGCCACAAAAACTGAAAGCGGAAACCGAGCAGCCAGCCAATCCGGGCAGGTTACGTGAGGTTCTGGTTCAGCGTGGCTATTATGAAGCCATCACCTACAGTTTTGTCGGCGAAGCCTTGCAGCAACGCCTGTGTGGCAGCAGTGGGCTGGCGCTGGCAAATCCCATTACCAGCGAAATGACGCATATGCGCCAGAGCCTCTGGCCGGGCTTGCTGCAGGCGCTGCAGTACAACCGTAATCGCCAGCAAGAGCGTATCCGGCTGTTTGAAACCGGGCTTCGGTTCAAACCTCGGGACAGCCTCAAAAAAACAATGGAAGTGTCTGATATAAAACAGCAAAATGTTGTTGCCGGAGTCGTTTGCGGGGCATTGTACCCGGTCCAGTGGGGCATAGCTGCGAAAAACGCTGATTTTGCCGATGTCCGGGCCGATGTTGAAGCCTTGTTGGCCCTGGGTGGCAGACACGCTACGATAAAATTTGAACCCGTCCTGCATGCGGCCCTGCATCCGGGCCAGTCTGCTAGTATTATTCATAATAATCAGGTGATTGGGAATATGGGCATGCTGCATCCGGAACATCAGGCTGCGCTGGAACTGCCCCGGCCGGTATTTATGTTTGAGTTGGAAATTGCGGCGATTAGTAACGATCATGTGCCTAAATACCGTGAACTATCACGATTTCCAAGTATGCGGCGCGATTTGGCCCTGCTGCTTCCGGAGGATACTCCGGCGCAGGAATTGCTGGATAGCATCGCAAAACACAGCAAAGAGTTGTTAAATAAGCTAGAGTTGTTTGATGTGTATCATGGCGAAGGTATTGATTCGGGTAAAAAAAGTCTTGCAATAGGCTTGACGTTTCAGCGATCTTCGAGCACTCTTACAGAGGTTGAAGTCGATGCCCTCGTGCAGACTATTCTGGTTAACGTTCGTACCGAACTCGGTGCGGAATTGAGAGATTAATTAAGAGAAAGGTTATGGCCCTGACGAAGGCTGATATGGCAGAGCGGCTCCATGAAGAGCTCGGCCTCAACAAGCGCGAAGCTAAAGAAATTGTCGAAATGTTTTTCGAGGAAATCCGCACCGCGCTGGAATCCGGGGAACAGGTCAAGCTGTCCGGATTTGGCAATTTTGATTTACGCGACAAAAACCAGCGGCCGGGTCGTAACCCCAAAACCGGCGAAGAAATCCCGATCAGTGCCCGGCGAGTTGTGACTTTCCGTCCTGGCCAAAAACTCAAGGCACGTGTGGAAGCCTATGCTGGAACCCTCGAATAATAGCGAACTTCCGGTTATACCGGGCAAGCGTTATTTCACTATCGGTGAAGTCAGCGACCTGTGCGCGGTCAAGCCGCATGTGCTGCGTTACTGGGAGCAGGAGTTTCCAACACTCAAGCCCCTGAAACGGCGTGGCAACCGCCGCTATTACCAGCGTCACGATGTAATCCTGATCCGCCAGATTCGCAGTCTGTTATACGAACAGGGTTTTACCATTGGTGGTGCACGCCAGCGTCTGACGGGTGATGAAGCGCGTGATGATTCAGCGCAAAGCCAGCAAATCATCAAACAGATGCGTACTGAGCTGGAAGAAGTGCTGGATTTGCTGCGTCGATAGAGAGCAGCAGTAAACTGGTCGGCGGGAAGCGCCTTGTATTCAGGCAGTCACGGATATACATCCTTTCATATTTCCGGTTTTAACTTTACACTCTCCAGCCTTTATCGGGGCGTAGCGCAGTCTGGTAGCGCACCTGCCTGGGGGGCAGGGGGTCGCAGGTTCAAGTCCTGCCGTCCCGACCACTATTGCCGGAAGCTTGCGGACAGGCAGAGCTTTCTCCGGTATTTGATACCGGGTACTCATCAGATGTAGGCGTTTACCTGTCCCTGGCAACATACGTAATCCCCCGATCAATTATTAACACAAACTGTCAATTCTGACGGTATCATGACGTCCATGTTTACAATATCTCGTTTTCAATTGCTGGTTTACATGCTTGTCGCCGGAATTATGTTGTCGGCATGTGGCAACACCGAAGATCCACGCGTTGCCTACGAAGCTGGCGACTACGAGACGGCCTTTGCACTCTGGCAGTCAGCGGCTGAAACAGGTGATACAGAGGCACAGAATGCGCTTGGCACTTTATATTATCTCGGGCTTGGCCGGGGACGTGATTACCGCAAGGCACTGCAATGGTTTGAGGCCGCTGCCAGCCAGGGTCACCCGGGCGCACAACGCAATGCCGCGATGATCTATCTTGATGGTATGGGGATACCACAGGATTTCTATAGCGCCTATGTCTGGTTATATGCCTCGTTTCATCAGGGCAACGAATCAGCTGATCGGTATATTGATTCGATGGTAAGCAAGCTGACACCCAACCAGCAAATCAAGGCACGTGCCGATGCACAGCGTTACATCGTTAATCCGGTTGACGTCGAAGAGCTTCAGCTTGAATCATCAGTGCAAATCGATAACGAGAACTAGTTTTTATGTGTGGAATAGTAGGTGCCAATGCGCAGCGCGATGTCTTGCCGATTCTGCTCGAGGGGCTGCATCGACTGGAATACCGTGGCTATGATTCTGCCGGTCTGGCTGTGCTTGGTAAAAATTCTGAACTGGAGCGTGTCCGGGTGCAGGGCAAGGTTGCAGAACTTGAACAGGCGGTGGCTGCAAAGCCGCCACTGGGCGGGCTGGGTATCGCGCACACTCGCTGGGCCACCCATGGCCGGCCAAGTGTTAATAATGCCCACCCGCATATCAGCCATGATGCGATTGCACTGGTACATAACGGGATTATTGAAAACCATGAAAGTCTGCGGCAACAATTGCAGACAGCCGGCTATGTTTTTGAATCCGAAACCGACACCGAGGTTATAGTCAACCTGCTACATACACATATCGCAGCAGGACACGATTTGCTTGCTGCATTGCAGCAGACAATTAACCAGCTTCATGGCGCCTACGCACTCGGTGTCATCAGCAAGAATGAACCGGACAGGTTGTTGGCAGCCCGGCGGGGTAGCCCCCTGGTTGTCGGCATCGGGATTGGCGAACATTTTATTGCATCGGATGTATTCGCATTGTTACCTGTTACGCGGCAATTTATTTTTCTGGAAGAGGGCGATATTGCCGATATTCAGCGGGATCACTTGCAGATCTATGATGCCTCCGGACAACCGGTGGAACGCAAGGTGATATCCTCGGAGCTTGCCGCAGACGCTGCCGATAAAGCCGGCTACCGGCATTACATGTTAAAAGAGATTTTTACCCAGCCCCGAGCTATTGCTGACACTCTTGCCGGCTCTATTGAACATGGTCAGGTACTGGAAAATGCTTTTGGCATGTCGGCCGCTGAAGTATTCAAATCTGTCAAACAGGTTAATATCGTTGCCTGTGGAACCAGTTATCATGCCGGTCTGGTTGCATCTTACTGGATTGAGGCATTGGCCGGTGTGCCCTGCCGGGTGGAAATTGCCAGCGAATATCGTTACCGCAAACATGTTGTTAGTGCTGATACATTATTCGTTGCCATTTCGCAATCTGGTGAGACGGCCGATACTCTGGCCGCGCTGGCACTGGCCAGGAAACTCGGCTACCTTTCTACATTGGCTATTTGCAATAATCCTGAAAGCTCACTGACACGTGAATCTGAACTGGTATTTTTAACCCGTGCCGGTGCCGAGATTGGTGTGGCGTCTACAAAAGCGTTCACTACCCAGCTGGTTGCATTGTTATTACTGACCATTGCACTTGGCAAGCATCAGCAGTTATCTGCGGCCGATGAGCACAAGCTGGTTGATGAACTTGAAAGTCTGCCGGGTCATGTAAACGCTGCATTACAGCTTAATGAGCAGATTCAGAAACTCGCTGAAGATTTTACGCACAAGCATCATGCATTATATCTTGGCCGTGGAACCATGCTGCCGGTTGCAATGGAAGGCGCATTGAAGCTCAAGGAAATTTCCTATATTCATGCCGAGGCCTATGCGGCCGGTGAACTCAAGCATGGCCCATTGGCACTGGTTGATGAAGACATGCCGGTCATAGCCGTCGCTCCCAACAATGTGTTGCTGGAGAAACTGAAATCCAATCTGCAGGAAGTCCGGGCGCGCGGTGGCGTGTTGTATCTGTTTGCAGATATACAGGCGGATGTACAATCGACGCCGGACACAAAAATCCTGTCTGTTGCCAGCGTGGCTGAAACGATTGCACCGATTGTTTATACGGTGCCGTTACAGTTGTTTGCCTACCACATCGCAGTTCTTAAAGGTGCGGATGTTGATCAGCCGCGCAATCTGGCAAAATCGGTAACGGTTGAGTGAACCGGTTATGCAACGGAATAAAGCGGACAATCATGATTACATGAGTCATATCTGATGCCTGATACACGGAAATCCAGAATCCTGCTGGTGGATGATGATGATGATATTTTGTCATTACTTTCATTATGGCTGGATAAGGCCGGTTATGAAGTCATGACGGCAAATGGTGGGCATGAGGCATTGGCGAAGATGGGTGCGCATCCACCGCAGCTGGTTGTAACCGATCTGTTTATGGAGAAAATGGACGGCACTGCATTGATGACGGAGATTCATCAGGCCAATCCATTACTTCCGGTCATTATTCTCAGCGGCAAGGCGCAGATCCCGGATGCGGTGCGCGCGACCCATCTTGGTTCGGCAGCTTTCCTGACCAAGCCGGTACAACGTGAAGAGTTTTTGCAGCAGGTCAGCCGGATTCTGGACCGCTCGGCTAATCCTCATGTTGACCAGGCCTTCAGCAAACACCTGGTTTATCGTAGCCGCGAGATGGCAGAGCTGATTGAGCAGGCCAAACTCGTTGCCAACAGCGATATCACAGTGTTTCTGCGTGGTGAAACCGGTACCGGCAAGGAAGTTATTGCTGAAGCTATTCACGCTGCAAGCCCACGCAGCGAGAAACCTTTCATACCGATTAATTGTGGCGCATTCCCCGAGCAGTTACTTGAGTCCGAATTGTTCGGCCATGAAAAAGGCGCTTTTACCGGCGCCACCAATCGTCATGAAGGGCTTTTCCAGGCGGCGAATGGTGGCACGCTGTTTCTTGATGAAGTCGGTGACATGCCTTTGGCATTGCAGGTCAAACTGTTA
This sequence comes from Gammaproteobacteria bacterium, assembly GCA_040905025.1. Taxonomy (GTDB): domain Bacteria; phylum Pseudomonadota; class Gammaproteobacteria; order Methylohalomonadales; family Methylohalomonadaceae; genus JBBDSJ01. The sequence continues at coordinate 33,940 of JBBDSJ010000101.1, read as the reverse complement.
CGCGTACTACAGGATTTTCAGGTGCGGCCACTTGGCTCCACAAAGAGCTACCCGGTAGATGTCCGGATAATTTCAGCAACTCATCGGGATTTGGCTGAAGCTGTAAAGGAAAGCGAATTTCGCGAGGATCTCTACTATCGTTTGAATGTTGTTCCGCTTTATATTCCACCGCTGGCACAACGGCGTGAAGATATTCTTCTTCTTATTGAGCATTTCCTGCAGCGTCGTTTGCAAAAACAAAATGCCGGGAAGAAGTATTTTGCACCGGAAGCACTTGATTATTTGATGTCGACAGCCTGGCCGGGCAACATTCGTCAGTTAATCAATGTCGTTGATTTGTGTGCCACCCTGGCAACGACGGAAACCATTCCATTAAGTCTGGCGCAACGTGCCCTGCAGGATGAACCCGGCCAGTTGCAGACACTCAAGGATGCAAAAGATGCATTCGAGCGCAACTATCTGATAAGTGTCTTGCGTATCACTGAAGGCCAGGTCGCCAGCGCTGCGCGAATTGCCGGACGCAATCGTACCGAGTTCTACAAATTACTGGGTCAACATGAACTTGATCCAACTACGTTTCGTGGTAAAACACAGTAAGCAGTCATCAATATTCCTGAATAGCTGAGTCAGCTTGCCTCGGGGGAGGATAGTATGGGCGATAAAATTGAAGTTACGGTCGATGTGGATCTGGAGCCATTGATTCCGGGTTTTCTGGATAACCGGCGCCAGGATGTAGTCACTTTGAACGAATTGCTGGACAGTTCAGATTGGCCGAAAGTCCAGTCAATCGGACATAATCTGAAGGGCGTCGGTGGTGGTTACGGCTTCATGCGCATTACTGAAATTGGTGCTGCGATCGAAGTTGCAGCCAAACAGACAGACACAGAAGCTGCAAGACGACAGGTGATTGCCTTGCAGGATTATCTTGAACGCATACAGGTTACTTATGCCTGATATACAATCGTTATCAACGCTTCAGATTGGAAAACACCCATGGCCATATTTGACCTGATAAATCCGGGACATAATAATGCTGTTTCCAGAGTGATTCTCTGACCAACATAGTCAATGTCAACTACTGCATCAAATATTCGGCAGTCATTAGCGAAACATAATCGCAGCATCTGGATTTTTGTATTATCTCTGGGTATTGGCCTTGTATTTACCGCAGTGCTGTTTTTGCTGGCTTGGCGTACGGAAATCAGCAACCGCGAGCGCGAATTCACACTGGAAGCAAGAGCACTTGCTGAAACCCTGCAACAACGTTTGACTGCTGCAGATGACGCTCTGGCTCACCTGATAGCTATTGCTGGCGCCGGGTCATTGAGTGGCGAACAGTTTGGGAGTTTTATGCAAACGCAGCAACGGCGTTATCCGGCTATCAAGGCCGGATTAATGTTGCCGGCTATTTCGGCGTCAGCCACAGCAGAAAATCAGCCCGGGTCAGTTCAAGCTGAATTCATTTTTACCCGCGACCATGATCCGAAAATATTAATTGATGGTTTGCGTGATCAGCCAATGTATCCGAAGTTGCTGGAACTTGTCGCTGACAGCAGCCATAGCATAGCAACTCCCCTGATTGATTATCCCGGCTTGACCGGTTTCTGGCTGTTACGCACAGTGACTTTGGCCAATACTGAAGCCGGGCAAAATATACTTGCAGGAATTTTGCTGGCACCTGAAGCCATGCTCGACAGTCAGAAAGCCAGTGGTATTGATGGTCTGGCATTATATGTCGAGAGTGCAAGCATTACTGGCCGACAGTTATTGCTGGAAAAACCAGATGACTCAACATCAGATTGGACAATCGCGCAGTTTGAACGTGAATTGCAATATCCATTTCCGGCATTCTCGGCCCGGCTGTTGTTACAGAAATCCCTGCATTGGAATGAAATCCAGCATGCCCTGCTGTTTACGGCGTTACTGATAGGTCTGGGTGTGACTCTGTTATTGTTTGCATTGGTGCGTGCGCGTGAATTGCAGGCACAGCAGCTGCGGCAACGTAATGAAGTAATTGAGCAGCAGGTAATTGAACAAACACATGAACTGGCTGAGGCCCGCGATCAGGCACTTGAGGCTTCCCGGGTTAAATCCGAGTTTCTGGCGAGCATGAGTCATGAAATACGTACGCCGCTGAATGCAATTATCGGCATGTCGGATCTGTTGGCAGAAACGCCGCTGAACAAGGAACAACAAAAATATATTGATGTGTTTCGCAAGGCCGGAGAGGCATTACTGAGTCTGGTCAACGATATTCTTGATTTATCCAAGATTGAAGCGCATCAGCTTGTGCTGGAAACCATCGCTTTCGATCTGGAAGAGATGCTGGATGAGTCGCTGGACATCTATGCTTTACGTGCGGCCGAGAAAGGTCTCGAACTTACCTGTCATATTGATTCCGGTGTGCATAAATCGCGACTCGGTGATCCGGCCCGTTTGCGCCAGGTTATCCTGAACCTTATCAGTAATGCCCTGAAATTTACCGACCAGGGCGAAATCTCTATCAGCGTGATGCAGCCGGCTGATGCGCCGGACAGCGTGCAATTTGCCGTGACTGATACAGGTATCGGTATCACGACTGATAAACTCGACAGTATATTTGCAAGTTTTACCCAGGCCGATTCATCGACAACGCGTAAATATGGCGGTACCGGACTCGGGCTGACCATTTCCCGGCGATTGGTGGAAATGATGCATGGTCAGTTACAGGTCACCAGCATAGCGGAGCCTGCTGACAATCATGGCAGCTGTTTCAGTTTTACGATTCAGTTGCCGCAGACCGATGCCGTCGAGCGCAAACATCCGGTGCCGATGCCGTCGCTGGTGGGCCAACGTATCCTGGTGGTTGACGACAATGCCACCAACCGCATGATTCTGAGCAAGCTGTTGCAACAGACGGGTGCCGAGATTGCTGAAGCTGAAAATGCTGAACAGACATTGCTGCAGCTGAACAGTGGCACTGACGGCCATTTTGATCTGGTTTTACTGGATCGGCATTTACCCGATATTGATGGCTTTATGATTGCCGAGCGTATTGCCAGGGAAGGACTTGTCAAGCAACAAATCATCATGTTGAGCTCGGCTGATCTGAAAGATGACATGTCCCGAACGCATACGCTCGGTCTGGCTGGTTATTTGATCAAGCCGCTGAAGCGGAACGATTTGTTTCGTGCGCTGGCAGAATTACAACAATCGACAAGCCCGGTTGCTGTAACAACCGCGAGTCCGGCAGATAAACAGGCCGTAGATGATAACTGGCAGGGCAGGCGTCTGCTATTGGTCGAAGATAATCCGGATAACCGCTTGCTGGTGCAGGCGTATCTGAAACCGTTACATATAACGATAGATGAAGCCGAGGACGGGCAGATAGCCGTAAACCGGTTCAAACAGCAAGATTATGATGTTGTCCTGATGGATGTACAAATGCCGCATATGGATGGACACGAGGCAACGCGCCAGATCCGTGCATGGGAGCATGAACAGGGCCGGTTACCCTGTCCAATCATTGCGTTAACTGCTCATGCAATCAAGGAAGAAATTGATAAATGTCTGGCGGCTGGTTGTAACTCACACCTGAGCAAGCCAATTAAGAAATCGATTTTGACGGATACACTCAGGCGTTATCTGTAGTCGCTGTGAATAGCAGCAGCTACTTGCCCTGAATCATGGCCGACAGGGCCTTGAAGTGCGGATGTTTTGAATCCCGCAACCATTCAAATACAACAGACTCGGCATCGCTGATTACAACCTGGCCATGACGCAGGCGTTGCAGGGCGTTTTCATAATTTTCACGATTACGCGAGCAAACGGCATCCCCAACAACAAATACTTTATAACCTGCCTGGCGTAAATCAAGAGCCGTCTGGAGTACACAAATATGCGCTTCGATACCGGCGATAATGACCTGACGGCGTCCCATCGCGGACAAACGCTGCAGAAAGTCCTCGACATCGGTGCAGGAGAAGCAGGTCTTTTCATAGACTGTACTGCCTGCGGGAATCAGCTTTGCGAGGTCTTCCTCGAGCCGGCCAAGTCCTTTTGGGTATTGTTCGGTGGCTATTACCGGGACATCAAGCAGCCCGGCGGCACGTAACAGCATACCGGTATGCCGACGTACCCGGCTTACGACTTTATCCGGCATGATGCTGGTCAGCCGATCCTGTATATCCACTATCAGCAATACGCCTTGCTCGACGTGACATACACTCGCAGCAGGAGAATAGTTTTCTGCCGGCTGTTGTTCCTTCTGGGCGGTCATACAGCGTTTCCCCGGTTGGTTGGATGATTGAGTCTGGTGAAATACCGGCGCACTGGTATTTTGCCCTGAATAATTATTAGCTTATTGCAGCCAGCGATTGATAAGCGCCAAATCCTGATCGGCAAGAATGCCGGCAGCCTGTTTCAGGCGCAGGGAATTGACCAGATATTCGTAGCGTGCTTGTGCCAGATTCCGGCGTGCGTCTGACAACGCCCGTTCGGCAGTGACAACATCAACAGCAGTGCGACTGCCGACTTCAAAACCGGCTGTTGTTGCTTCAAGCGCAGTTTGACTGGAAACAACCGCCTGTTCAAATGCGCGCACCTGACTGATACCGGACAATACACCGTTATATGCCTGCCGGGTCCGGCTTTGTGATGCGCGTCTGGCCCGGTGCAAGCGTTCTACGCTGGCGTCATAACGGCTTTGTGCCGCGCGTGTCTGCGACGTTACCAGACCACCCTGAAGCAGCGGCACATTCAGTTCCAGACCGATGACATCACTTTCGATCCTGGTGTTGCCAAAGCGGCCGCCGGTTTTGTCATGGCTACTGCGTGCGACCAGATCAAGTGTTGGCAGGTGTTCACTGCGCTGGATACCAATTTCGCGGCGCGCAGTTTCAAGTGCCTGTTCGGCGGCAATGATTTCCAGATTTTCGGCGAGTGCGGTGGCCGTCCAGCTATCGATATCTTCCGGGATCGGCTTCAATAACGGTAACCCGGTGTCGAGTTTGGCAAAATCCTGCACATATTCACCGGTGATCTCGCGCAGTTCTTCCTGGCGATCATCAAGTGCATTTTCGGCGGCGATGACCGCAGCAGTGGCACGGTCATGACCGGCGCGGGCTTCCTGCACATCGGTTATATCACCAAGGCCGACTTCGAGGCGTTTCTCGGCCTGTTCGAGTTGCCGTTGCAATGCTCGCGCCTCGGCCCGGGCGAACTCCAGATTGTCACGCGCGGCAAGGATATCAAAGTAACGTTCACTCACCCGCAGCGCCAGATCCTGCCGGGCAGCCAGCAATTCAGCCTCGGCCTGGTTGATTATGCTGTCAACCTGGCGATATTGCAGCCAGGCACTGGCACGAAACAGCGGTTGTATCAGATCCAGTGAAAAACCCCGGCTGTTAAAACTGATATCACCGGCCTGGCCGGGTACGATAAATCCATCACCACTGATGTCCTGCTCATTTCTGAAAGTATTGGCGCTGAGACTAAGCTGTGGCAGCAAGGCGGCGCGGGCCTGTGGCTTGTTTTCCAGGGTTGCACGGAAATCGGCCTGGGCTTCCAGATAGGCAGGATCAGCAGCTTCGGCAAGCGTAAATACTTCGAGTAAATCGGCTGCAATGCTGCTGTTGTATGGCAGGAACAACAATAGCCCGGACAAAAGCAGCGACCGCAGCATGCCAGTCAACACATCAGCAGGGGCACGCGGGTGCCGGTGCATGAGTCAGTATTGTTCCATGTCCGGGTCAACAGTCTTCGCCCAGGCATCAATACCGCCATCCAGATTCGCGATATTGCTGAAACCCTGCGCTTCAAGATACTGCGCGACCTGCAGACTGCGCATGCCATGATGGCATATCACGACCGTTTCAGTGTCTTCATCCAGTTGATCATATTCGCCGGCGATCTGGCTCATCGGAATGTGGACTGAATTGTCGATGTGGCAGCGCTCAAATTCCCAGTCTTCGCGCACGTCAAGCAATACCGGTGCCGGGCCATCCTGTTGCAGGCGTTCTTGCAGTTGTTCAGGGGTGATTTTTTGCATCAATCCATCTCGTTGCGGGGTCAGAACAGGGTAAATAAATATTCAATTCAAGGGAACTCTGTGAAAGTCAGAACAGTTTTAAAATTCAAATGCAGAGGCAGTTGTAGCGCCAATAAGTGCCGGCAAATCCGTTTCAAACAGGCTTTCGCGTGCCCATTCAGTTTCACCGACGCGGCGAATCAGCCAGGCTTCCATCACCGGTGATTCGCCGACAATCACAAACAGGCGGCCACCGGTACTGAGCTGCTGCTGCCAGTGCCCGGTTAGCACAGGCACCGAACCGGTGACGGCGATGGCATCATAAGGTGCTGCAGTTGGCCAGCCGTGAATGGCGTCGCCGGTGGCGAGTGTGACATTTTCGATACCTGCATGCAGCAGTTTGGTTGCAGTATCACGGCTGAAATCGGCATGGATATCGACACTGACAACATGTGCGGCCGAGCGTGCCAGCAGGGCGGTGAGATAACCGCAACCGGTGCCGACTTCGAGTACTTCTTCGGTACCAGTCAACATGAGCGTCTGCAACAGGCGCGCTTCAAGTTTCGGGCTCAAGCTGAGCTGGCCATGACCGATGGGAATATTGATGTCAGCCAGTGCCAGTCGCCGGTATTCCGCCGGCATGAAGTCTTCACGATGCAGATCGGCAATGCGATCGAGTACATTCTGATCCAGCACCTCCCAGGTGCGGATCTGTTGTTCAATCATGTTATGCCGGGCGAGTTCGAAATTCATGGGCTGCTATTTAGTTGGTCTTGGCAAGTCGGGCCTTGTTATCAAGTCGGGTCTTGTTATGATGCTAGCATTATATCGCATCGTGGCTGCAGATGGTGCGCTGCGTCAGCCGCCGCCGCGTTAAGGAACCTCTGATTTATTATGTCCTTTGGTTTCGTAACCGGCGCATCCATGCGCTACTGCCCAGAGGTTCCTGCAGTACATGGATGTACTGCCATTTTTCAGCCACTTAAGTGGCTGAAAAATGAAGAGAAGTGCTACATGGATGTAGCGGTTACGAACCTAAGGATGGAATATCGAAAATCACAATTTTTGATTTTCGTGCTCTGAGAAATGGCACATGGATGTGCCGCTTATGAAGCTAAGGATGCAGTATTCATGGATGAATTAATCAGAGCTTCTTTAATTTAGGTGCAAGCTGGGGGTGTTCTGTAACTGGTGTTATCGCCAGTGCGGAACTGAGAGAGTCCCTTGAACCTGATCCGGTTAGTACCGGCGTAGGGAAGCCAGCACTCTCCTCCTGGTGCGCGAACACATCCAGAATCTTATGTGACGAGGCCAGTTTATGAGCGCAATACCAGAACAATTTCACAGTGACGCGGCGGTGGTGGACGCGGCGGTGACCCGGCCGTTGCCGGCCTCACGCAAGATTTATGTCACCGGCTCACGTCCGGACATTCGCGTTCCCATGCGCGAGATTGCCCAGACCCCGACACTGAACAATGGCCAGCAGCACGACAATCCGGTCATTACCGTCTACGACACCTCCGGGCCGTACACCGATCCGGACGCCCGCATTGATATCCGCACCGGCCTGGCGCCGCTGCGTGACGGCTGGATCAGCGCACGTGGCGATACCGAGGCGTTGCCGGATCTGAGTTCGGCCTACGGCCGCGACCGGGCGGCTGATACCCGGCTCGACGGTCTGCGGTTTCAGCGCACGCGGCCGCCGCGGCGGGCGGTCGATGGCGCCAATGTCACGCAGATGCACTACGCCCGCCAGGGGATCATCACCCCGGAGATGGAGTTCATTGCCATCCGCGAGAACCAGCGGCTGGAGGCACTGGCTGACACCGGTCTGACACAGCGGCACCCGGGCGAGGGCTTCGGCGCCGTGATCCCGGCCGTCATCACCCCCGAGTTTGTGCGTGACGAGGTCGCCCGCGGCCGTGCCATCATCCCGGCCAATATCAATCACCCGGAAGCCGAGCCGATGATCATCGGCCGTAATTTTCTGGTCAAGATCAATGCCAACATCGGCAACTCGGCGGTCAGTTCATCGATTGCCGAGGAAGTCGAGAAGATGACCTGGTCGACGCGCTGGGGTGCCGACACGGTCATGGACCTGTCGACCGGCAAGAACATCCATGAAACGCGTGAATGGATTATCCGCAATTCACCGGTGCCGATCGGCACCGTGCCGATTTACCAGGCACTGGAAAAAGTCGACGGCAAGGCCGAGGACCTGACCTGGGAGATTTTTCGCGACACGCTGATCGAGCAGGCTGAACAGGGCGTCGATTACTTCACCATCCATGCCGGCGTGCGGCTGCACTACATTCCGCTGACCGCCAAACGCGTCACCGGTATTGTCTCCCGAGGCGGCTCGATCATGGCGAAGTGGTGTTTGTCGCACCATACCGAGAGCTTTCTGTATACGCACTTTGAAGACATCTGCGCCATCATGAAGGCCTACGACGTGTCGTTCTCGCTCGGCGACGGGCTGCGGCCGGGCTCGATTGCCGACGCCAACGACGCCGCCCAGTTCGGCGAGCTGGAAACCCTCGGTGAACTGACACAGATCGCCTGGCGCCATGACGTGCAGGTCATGATTGAAGGCCCGGGGCATGTGCCGATGCAGCTCATCAAGGAAAACATGGACAAGCAGCTGCGCGATTGCGATGAAGCACCGTTCTACACGCTCGGGCCGTTGACCACCGACATTGCGCCCGGCTATGACCACATCACTTCGGCCATCGGCGCGGCCATGATCGGCTGGTTCGGCACGGCAATGCTGTGCTACGTCACGCCGAAGGAGCATCTGGGGCTGCCGGACAAGGATGACGTCAAGGACGGCATCATCACCTACAAGATCGCCGCCCATGCCGCCGATCTGGCCAAGGGCCATCCGGCCGCGCAGGCGCGCGACAATGCCCTGTCAAAAGCGCGGTTTGAGTTTCGCTGGGCTGACCAGTTCAATCTGTCGCTGGACCCGGACCGGGCGCAGGCGTTTCACGATGAGACGATGCCGAAGGAAGCACACAAGCTGGCGCACTTCTGCTCCATGTGCGGGCCGAACTTCTGTTCGATGAAAATCACCCAGGACGTGCGCGACTATGCCGCACAAAAGGGCATCGGCGACATGGACGCCGCGCTGGACCAGGGCCTGCAGGACAAGGCCGCCGAGTTCAAGCAGCAGGGCAGCCAGCTCTATCAGAAACAATAATGACGGCCGGACTCGATAAACTGCTGGCTGAATCAGCGGCGCCGGAGCAGGCGACATTACGCTTTCAGCAGTTGTTCGAGGATCAGGATCTGCGCCGGCAGATTGAAAACCTGCCGGCTGCCGGTCTGGCTGAACTGGTTGCGGTCATCAGTATTTCCAATTTCCTGTTTCGATTGCTGTGCCGGCATCCCGAGGTTATAGACACCTTTCGGCAGCCAATTGATGGTGCCGTTAGTAGTGCCGACAGCGAGGATTTCACAGCTCTAAAATATTATAAATACCGTGAACTGTTACGGCTGACGCGTGCGGATTTGCTGACATCGCTGGATGACTATCCGGCCTTGCTGGATGGTTTGACACGACTGGCGGAAACCGTTTTACAACAGGCACTGCAGTTATGCCGCGATCAGGTCATTGAAATGCCATTGTGTATGTTTGGACTGGGCAAGCTGGGTGCAGCCGAGTTGAATTACAGTTCGGATGTGGACCTGGTTTTTGTGACGGCAAACCCGGATGAGTATGCAGGTGATTATGATGAATATGGCAAGCAGGTTATTCGCTGTATTCGCCAGTTCAGCCGGGCACTGGAAGAGCCCGATGTTGACGGCTTTTTATATCGTGTCGATCTGAAACTCCGACCCTGGGGCCGCAGTGGGCCGCTGGCGATGTCAGTGGATGAAACCGAGCAATATTACGAAGGCAGTTCGGAAAGCTGGGAACGGTTTGCCTGGTTGCGCGCACGCGTGATTGCCGGTACTGATTCGGTCAGTTATGACCTGGGAAATGATCTGCTGGCACGTTTGCAGCCGTTCGTGTTTTCCCGCACATTTGGCAGCACCGATCTGGAACGCTTTATTAAAATCAAGTCGGACATGACAAAACAACGCCAGCGTGCCGGCAGCTGGGATGTCAAGGTTGGCGTTGGTGGCATTCGCGATATTGAGTTTTTTGTGCAGATGTTGCAACTGGTCAATGGTGGCAAACACCCGGAACTGAAAACAACCAATACACTGGCCGCCATGCGCGCACTGGTAAAGGCCGGCTTACTTTCTGCTGATGAAGCCGGCGCAATCCGTAAAAGTTATCTGTTTTTGCGGCAACTGGAAAATCGTCTGCAAATGATTGATGAGCGGCAAACGCATCACCTGCCTGATAACGAGGCAGAGCGGCGCGTGCTGGCACGTTCACTCGGTTACGCGAATACCGGCAGTGATGCGCTGGATGCATTTGAGACTGAGCTTGAACGTCATCAGACGCTGGCACGCAGTTGTTTTGAACGGATTCTGCCCGAGCAAATCACTGATGAAGAAAACAAAACCGGGACCATTTCTAAATGATGGTTGCTGCAATACATGAACAAGCAAACTGATAATCCCGAAGCACAGACTGCTCTGGCTGAAGCCTGGCACCAGGACTCCGCTTATGCGAGTCTTGAACGCTGGCTGGAGCTGGTCCAGCATGAACACTGGTCAGAATCTGTTGCCACGTTACAGGATATCGTCAGGGTCTTCGGTGCCAGCTGGTCGTTTACGCGCTATCTGTTTTATCGTGGCCCGGCAGCCTTGCCATTGTTTGCTGCAACAATGCCGGCAGATTTTGATCGTGCTGCCATTCGTACACGTTTGCAGCAACCGGCAGATGCAGATGTTGAGGCAGCACTGGATGCTTTGCGCATTGAGAAAAACGGTATCATGCTGCAGCTGTTGCTTGCCGATTTGCGTGGCCAGTTCGATCAGGAAACAATCGAACAGTTTCTGACAACGCTTGCCGAAGAAACCCTGTCGGTTGCCCTGAAAATTTACAGTGATTACATGCAGATCGACATGGCGCATGCCCTGTCTGTGCTCGGCATGGGACGCATGGCCGGAAATGAAATGAATTTCGGCTCGGATCTGGATTTGATTTTTCTGTATGCGCGTGACGCGGACGATAACAATTCCGATGAGCATAATGAAGAACTGACCCAGGCCATGCGGCTGGTGCGGATGTTATTGCGCGGGATTGCGATGACATCGCCGGCCGGCAGTCTGTACGAAGTTGATATGCGTTTGCGTCCGCATGGCAAGGCCGGCGCATTGGTCTCATCGCGTGAATCCTTCGTGGATTATCACGCGGTTGAACGCGATATCTGGGAACGGCAAATGATGACGCGTTGCCGGCCTGTGGTGGATCCGAACAATACCGCGGCATCAGTCCTGGAAAAGGTTAACGCTTCAATATATACACAATATGATCACGACTTCCTGCGTACCGAGATCCGGCAAATGCGTGCCCGGGTTGAGCATGAGCTCGGTAGCCCGGCCGGATACCATGATATCAAGCGCGGTAAGGGTGGCGTGATGGATATTGATTTCATCAGTCATTATCTGCAACTCGCGCATGGTTATAAAGAACAAAGTCTGCAGACCGGAAGTACGCGTCAGGCGCTGCGTGCCGCTACGCAACTGGGTTATTTATCCGAAACGCATTGCCAGACACTGCTGCAGGCTTATGACTTTTTGAAAACTATCGAGAGCCGCATGCGGGTATTCGATATGAAGCCGGTCAGCCGGATAAGCCGTGAAGCTGACGCTTGCACCACGCTTGCACGCAGTATGCATATTACTGCCGCAGATGATGCGGCTGCAGGTGCTGAACTGCTGGAACGCTACAGAGCCGTCAGTGCCGAGGTGCGCGGCATATTTGACAGCGTTCTGGCTGTCTGAGTTTGAAGTATCAATTCATGCTGAAATACACACGCTATGCGACGACTTATCAATAAAACGGCGGTTGTGACCGGTGCCAGTAGTGGTATTGGTGCGGCAATAGCAAGACGCCTGGCGGCTGAAGGCGCTGCCGTCGTGATCAATTACCGGCAGTCGGCAGACAAGGCTCAGGCACTGGTGACAGAAATCGAAGCCAGTGGTGGTCAGGCGCTGGCCGTAGCTGCCGATATGGCAGCACCGGCAGCGGTTGAAAAACTGGTGACGACTGCGAGAAACTGGCTCGGGCGGGTTGATATCTGGGTCAACAATGCCGGTGCCGATATTCTCACCGGTGCCGGTGCCAGACTTGATGACTATGCCAAGTTGCAACAACTGCTGGCAGTGGATTTGCAAGGCACCATGTATGGCAGCTGGGCAGTCGCGCCGGTGATGCAGGCGCAGGCAGATGGTGGTGTGATTGTGAATATTTCCTGGGATTTGATTGATCAGGGTATGCCGGGTCGTAATCCGGAAATGTTCGCAGCGGTGAAGGGTGGAATAAATGCCTTTACGAAATGTCTGGCACAGAGTCTGGCGCCGAACGTGCGTGTCAATGACGTTGCGCCCGGCTGGATTGCGACAGCGTTTGCACAGGAGGCCATGACGCCGGAATATTATCAAGGTGTGATTGAGCAGACGCCGCTACGGCGTTTCGGTACGCCGGATGATATTGCCGCGGCAGTAGCGTATCTTGCTTCTGATGATGCGGGCTTTATTACCGGTCAGACGTTAAAGGTTAATGGCGGCCTGAGCGCATAGCACTGAATTAATGACTGTATGTATGTCAGTCGGCGAGTTATGATAATTTATGGCCAAACCACAGCAGAATAACAATTCACGTTTGCAAAAAGCTGGCTACAGATATCAGGTCATGGCCGAAAGTGCGCCAGTGATTTTATGGATGGCAGACAGTTCCGGTAACAGTTTTTATTTCAATCATCACTGGCGTGAATTTACCGGTGCCGCTGATGATGTCAAGCTGGACGGTGATACCTGGTATCAGGCGTTGCACCCGGAGGATCGCAGCGGCGCGGTTGCCAGTATCAAGGCGGCGTTCGCAGCGCAGAAAGAGTTTGAAATTATCTACCGGTTACGCCGGCATGATGGTGAATACCGCTGGATGCTTGATAGTGGCAGCCCTAACTATGATGAAGCAGGTGATTTTCGAGGTTATGTCGGTGCATCGATTGATATTACCGAGCGGCATTAGGCTGAACAGGCACTTTATGAGCAGTCTGTTCGTGATCCGTTGACACAATGCTTTAATCGCCGCTATTTCTCGGAGTCGCTGGAACGCGAGATCAAACGGGCGACACGCGACAAGTATGAAATCGGTGTGTTAATGATCGACATTGATCAGTTCAAACCGTTTAATGATAACTACGGTCATCAGGCCGGTGATGCGGTATTGCAGGAGTTGGCGCACCACCTGACAGCAAATATGCGCGCCGAGGATGTGGTCAGTCGTTATGGTGGCGAGGAATTTTCCGCGATGCTGCCTGGTGCGAACGAAACCATCCTTAAACAGCGCGCCACAAAGCTTTGTCAGGAGACTCGATCCTTGCAGGTTGACTATGCCGGCCAGACGCTGCCCGTGGTTACCATATCGATAGGTGGAGCTGTTTTTCCCCGGCACGGCAGCAATAGCAAGGAATTAATACGTGTCGCCGATGAACAGCTGTATGCCGCCAAGGCCGCCGGCCGTGATCAGGCCATTATTGCCAACTAGTGCGGGGTTGCTGCCGCCAATACCAATACAGGCCGGCATAGATCAGTAAATTCAGGAGAAATACGCCAGCGGCCAGCAGCCACTGGATTTGTGCTGTCAGTCCGGCCGGATACAGCAGCGGCAACAGATATTGCTGAATAAACGTCGTTTCATATACACCTGCATCTCCTGCCAGCATGCGCCAGTGGTTTTCCAGTGGTGTCAGTGGGCAAATCAGGCCAAAGCTCTCAAGAATGATCGCCCAGAGGATCGCCGGCAGATGCAGCCAGGCGAGCCAGTGCCAGCGCCAGACCAGCAACCCGCCCAGTACCACAAACACCACAAACAAGGCATGCAGGATGACCAGCAGGTCGGCCAGTAGTAAATAATCGATGGCGGCTGTGTCTGACAACAGTTTACCGCTGGCCGTCAGGGAAAATGGACCCGACCGGCCTAGTAGTGCAGAAGGGTGTGAATGTCATAGCCATTGAGTTTTTCCCGGCCCTGCAGAAAATCCAGTTCAATGACAAAGGCACAACCTGCCACTTCTGCGCCGAGCCGCTCAAGCAGCCGGCAGCCGGCGACAGCGGTGCCGCCCGTGGCAATCAGATCATCTATAAGCAAGACCCGATCAGTAGAACTGACCGCATCGGTGTGAATCTCAAGACTGGTATTACCGTATTCCAGTGCATAGGCTTCGGATTCGGTCGTAAATGGCAGTTTGCCGGGCTTGCGCAGCGGCACAAAGGCCGCATTCAAGGCCTGCGCGGCCAGACTGCCAAAAATAAAACCGCGTGCCTCCATGGCCGCGACAGCCGTAATACTGCTATCTTTAAATGGTGCTACCAGATGTTCGGTGACTTGCAGCATGCTGGCGTGGTCGCGCAATAGCGGCGTAATATCCCGAAAAATGATGCCGGGTTCCGGAAAATCGGGGATATCACGTATGATTTTTTTCAGGTGTTCCATTGAAAGTGAAATCCGCATTGGGTTTACTGGAATATTAAGGGAGCTCAGATTAATTCATCCATGAATACTGCATCCTTGGCTCCGTTAGCGGCACATCCGTGTGCCACTCCTCAGAGCACGAGCAGTGCTAAATGGATGCGCCGGTTACGAAACCAAAGGACGTAATAAATCAGAGGTTCCTCAATAATAAACGCACAACTCGAAATACTAAAGGTAAGGAGAGAACCATGTTGGCAAATTGTACTGCATTGGCAAAATTCGGCCCTCTGATTGGTCGTATTATGCTGGCGTTGTTATTTATTTTCGCTGGCTGGAACAAGATTGGCGGTTTTGAAGAAACGGCCGCCTACATGGCCGGCAAGGGATTGCCCATGGCCGAATTTCTGCTGGTATTGACCATACTGATTGAACTCGGTGGCGGTTTGTTGATTCTGGTTGGCTGGCAGGCACGCTGGGCGGCGTTGGTAATTTTCCTCTTCATTATCCCGATCAACTTCGTATTTCATCCATTCTGGGCCGATGCTGAGCAATTCAACGCCTTCTTCAAGAATGTCGCTCTGATGGGCGGCATGCTCTATATCGTTGTACACGGTGCCGGACCGATCAGTCTCGATCGGGACAGGTAAGCATGCTGACAAGACGCTTGCGCTACAGCGGCGTGGGTTTGCTGTGGCTTGCATCGGTATCGTGCAGCATGGCCGAACCGGACTGGGAGGCACGGCGGATGGCAATGGCAGATGAAGTGGCTACGATGGCACGCGAGGTAGGAACATATACCGGCCGGCCGACACTTGATGCAAGGGTTATGCAGGCATTAGCTGATGTCCCGCGGCATGAATTTGTGCCGCCGCAGGCACGCAGCCATGCTTATCAGAACCGGCCACTGCCAATCGGTGCGGACCAGACGATTTCGCAGCCGTTTATCGTGGCATTCATGACCGATCTGCTGGCGCTGGAACCCACGGATCGGGTGCTCGAAATCGGTACCGGTTCCGGCTATCAGGCCGCGATTCTTGCCGAGCTGGTGGACACGGTGTACAGCATCGAAATCATTGCGTCACTGGGCGAGCAGGCAAAATCGGTGTTGCAGTCACTTGGCTACGGCAACATTCAGCTGCGCATTGGCGATGGTTATCAGGGTTGGCCGGAGCAGGCGCCGTTTGATGCGATTATTGTGACGGCGGCGCCGGAGCAGGTGCCACCGGCATTACTCGAACAACTCGCCGTTGGCGGCCGTATGGTGATTCCGGTGGGGCCACAGCAGGCACATCAGGAACTCATGCTATTGACCAGGGGTTCTGACGGCGAGATAGAACAACGCAATGTGCTGGCGGTGGGGTTTGTGCCGATGACAGGGGGCGAAGACTAGAGAAGTACTGAACAAGGAATACTGTTTCAGTCGTCAGTATTTTTCCCGGCCAGTTTCTGCAGTCCCTGATAATCGGTTTTGCCGGTGCCGAGCACCGGCAATTCCCTGACTGCCATGACATCTTTCGGAATGGCGAGCTCGCTGTAGCCTTGTGACCTGGCATGGTCGATTAACTCATGCCGGTCGGGATTGGCATGAGTGGTGATCAAGATAATTTTTTCGCCTTTGCGCTCATCCGGCAGATTGACGGCAGCATGACTGTCACCTGGCCAGACAGCCAGCGCAAGTTCCTCAACCACTGTCAGCGACACCATCTCACCACCGATTTTGGCAAAGCGTTTGGCGCGGCCCTGTAGCGTAATGAAGCCGGCAGCATCTATCGTTGCAATGTCGCCGGTGTCATACCAGCCCGGGCCACGTTGCGTTGTTGGTGGCACCAGTTGGCCCGGATTGTCAGCGAGCAAATAGCCGCGCATGACATTCGGCCCGCTGACGACCAGCCGGCCACCGGTTTCGATACCTTCGACCGGTTCCAGATACGCCTGCATGCCGGTAATCAAGCGGCCGACGGTGCCGATTTTGCTCTCAAACGGTGTATTGACTGAAATCACCGGGCTGGTCTCCGTGACACCGTAGCCCTGCAGGATACGAATGCCGAATTTTTCCAGCCATAATTGCAGGGTATCGGCACGCAGCTTTTCTGCCCCGGCGACGGCATAGCGCAGCGTATTGAAGTCATACGGATGGGCATGTCTGGCATAGCCACGATAAAACGTGTTGGTGCCAAACAGAATGGTTGCGCCGAGTTCATAAACGAGTTCGGGAATGATCCGGTAATGCAGCGGGGTCGGATACAGAAATATTTTGCTGCCACCGAACAGCGGCATCAGAAAGCCGGCATTCAGACCAAACGAATGAAACAGAGGCAGGCAGGAAAATAAAATATCACTGGTACGGAAATCAATATAGCAACGTACCTGGGCATTGTTTGACAGCAGGTTGGCATGTGACAGTACCACGCCTTTGGGGGTGCCTTCCGAGCCGGAAGTAAACAGGATAACCGCAGCCGTATCAGGATCACGTTCTCTGGTTTGCTGCAGATAATGCCGCCGCGCATAAAGGCTGCGCAATAAACCGCGCAGTTTGTCGAACAATGAAATGTGTTCACGCAAGTCTTCCAGATAGATGACTTCAACCTGCTGCTCGAGTGTCTTGAGCGTCTCTCCAAGTTGCGCCTTGTCGATGAATGCACGCGCCGTGATGATGCGTCTGACTTGTGCGGTCGTGCATGCACTCGCAATGCCATGGGCGCCAGCAGTAAAGTTCAGCATCGCCGGTACGCGGCCGAGGTATTGTAATGCCAGAAAACTGACGGCCATCGCCAGGGTGTTCGGCAGCAGCAAGCCAACATGTTCATTGCTGCTGGTGAGTTTGCGCAATGCCCCGCCCAGAATAAAACTGCGTTGTACCAGTTGAGAATATGTCAGCGGTTGGCGTTGAATATCTTCAAGAATGATTTGTTTGCCGCCATAGCGCGCCTTCGCATCCAGCAACGTTGCAAAAATTGTCTGGCGCTGTTCATGAGTGTTGTAAACCAGTTCATACATGGTGTCCTGGAACATTCTGGCTGCAACTTCGCGGCGTTTCTGGCCATGTAATTTGGCGTCTATATCAATGCGACGGGGTGGCAAAATGCGGATTTTGATACGTGGAAACCAGCGTACCGGACCGCGTCCTTTCATGTAGGAAAACCGGCTGAACTGCGGTCCGTCAATACCAATCGGCAACACCATTGCCTCGGCCTTGTCGGCAATTAACGCCGGCCCGGCATATATCTTCATCAATGCGCCGGTTACGGTAACGCGGCCTTCCGGAAAAATGACGGCTTTATTGTCCTCACGTAAATACCGGATCATTGATTTCAATGACAATGGATTGGTCGGATCCATCGGAAACAGACTGACAAACTTCAGAAACGGGGCGAACAGGCCGCGTTGCGCGATATGGGTATTGATGGCAAAGGTGGGAGTTTCCGGCAACCAGGCATAGAGTAATATGCCGTCCAGCAGTGAGGTGTGATTGGCCACGATCAATACACGATCGCCAGCCTTGTGATAATGCTCAAGTCCCTGGCAATCGACCCGGAACAACAGCTTTAAAAATCCGCGCAACAGCCATTTGATAAATTTCATCCTGCCTCCAGCGCTGTTGGCTACTGCATCGTTAACAGGAGTACTCGCACAACAGGCTAGATGTCATGCGGTGTATCCTCCGCATCAACATACACTTTTATTTCCTGCCCCGGTCGCAACGTCGTGTTTACAGGCAGGCGGTTCCATTCCTGTAATGCCGCCAGGCTTACCTGAAAACGCCGGGAAATTGCCCAGAGTGAGTCACCCTGTTGCACAGTGTACTTTACCGGCTGTGAGTTGCTCTCCAGTGAGTGCGTGGCGGTTTTCACCAGATTGGTTGCAGTGTCCTGTTGATCGACAAGCTGCAGGGTTTGACCGGGCTGCAGTACAGCTTTGCTGCCAAGGTTGTTAAGTCGGCTGATATCGGCGATACGCAGATTATGCTGGCGGGCGATTTGCCAGAGACTGTCGCCGTTGCGCACAGTGTATTCATTTGCAGCTGTGGCATTATTGCCTGGTTGTGCCGGGGCGGCAGCCGTTGCGATTGCTGGTGCTGCGCCGGGTGCGGCAATAATCAGATCCTGGCCGGTACGGATCAGATGTCCGCGTAATTTATTCGTTTGCTGGATCACGGCTACAGTTGTGCCGTAGCGTGCGGCAATCTGACCCAGTGTTTCGCCCTGGCGAACACGATGCTGTTGCCAGCTCAGACGCTCACGCTTGGGCAATGCCAGCAGCTCTCCGGCAAGTTTTTCGGCCTTGTCGACGGGAACCAGTAGCGCATGGGGCCCTTCCGGGTCGGTCGCCCAGCGTTTGAAGCCGGGATTCAGGCGACTGATTTCAGCGAGTGGAATATCGGCAAGGTCGGCCGCCTTTTTCAGATCGACTTGCCCGCCGGTTTCGATTTGTGTGAAGTAGGGTTGATTGGTAATCGGTTGCAGGCTGATCTGATAGTAATCCGGACGCGCAATGATCTCGGCAATGGCCATCAGGGCCGGCACATAGCCGCGTGTTTCAGCACGCAGGTTCAGGGCCCAGAAGGCAGTATCCTTGTCGGCCGCCGCATTACTGGCAACTGCACGGCCGACAGTACCTTCACCGCCATTGTATGCGGCAATAGCATGCAGCCAGTCACCGTCAAAGTACTCGTTCAGATAATCGAGGTAAGTCAGTGCGGCATCTGTGGATGCGTGGATATCACGGCGGCCGTCATACCACCAGTTCTGTTTCAGGCCATAATGCCGGCCGGTACTCGGTATGAACTGCCAGATCCCGGCCGCCTGGCTGGGTGACAGTGCCAGCGGCTCATAGGCACTTTCGACAATCGGCAACAATGCCAGGTCAAGCGGCAAACCACGTGCCTCGAGTTCTTCCACGATATGATAGAGATACGGTTCGGCACGTTCGGCGACCCGATCCATGAAGCTTTGGTGTTTGCTGTACCATTCGATACGTTTGCGTACCAGTTCATTGTCCAGATTGCGCGGCAACACCAGCCCGGCCCGAATACGATCCCAGAGGTTGTCGTAACCAGCGGGCGAAGCTGATTCGTGAGCCTCAATGGCCCAGTCATTCAGGCTCGCCGGCTGGCTGGAACTGGCGAACCCGGTACTGTCGACGCGGATCGGATCACGCTGGCTGTGGTGATCCCGGGAATCCTTTGGCAGATTTGATTGGCAACCGGCTAGAACGATCAGGCAGGCTGTGAAGATGATACGCTGGATAGGCATGGCGCAATGCTATGGTCAAGCCGCTTTCCGGTCAAGTTTCTATTAGAGTATGAAAATTAATCGTGTTTTTTAAAACGCCGGGTGGAAAATATGCAGGTGTAGTACTGACATGACTGCAAATGACACCCAGACTTCGCTTGCCTCACGCCTGCATGCATGGTTGCAAGGCGCGGCTGGACAGGCACTGTTGCAGACCGAGCAGCGCCGGGTCGCCGGTCTGCTTGCGGATTTGTTCGGCTATCATATTGTGCAACTCGGCTTGCCGCAGTCACAGAATTTCATCGCGACCAGCCGTATTGGTCACAAGCTGATTGTAGCAGCAGATACAGCAGAGACAGCCACAGCGGAATCAGCAACAGGTTTAATCAGTGCTGCCGAAGCCTTGCCATTGCAGGCGGACAGCATTGATGTTCTGGTGCTCGCGCATGTGCTCGAATTTACTGATGATCCGCATCAGCTTTTGCGCGAAGTCGAACGAGTATTGATAGGTGAAGGGCATGTAGTCATTATCGGTTTCAATCCGTGGAGTTTATGGGGGATTTCGCGGGCGCTGCTTGGCTGGCGTGAAGAGCCACCATGGTGCGGGCATTTTTTCAGTGCGTTGCGGATTCAGGACTGGCTGCACCTGCTCGGGTTTCAAATCATGCATACTGAAAAATTGTTTTATCGGCCGCCATTAAGAAACGACAAACTGTTGGCACGACTGGCTTTCATGGACAAACTGGGTCGCTATGCCTGGCCATGGTGGGGCGGGGCGCATGTTATTCTGGCAAAAAAACGTGTGGTGCAATTGTTGCCCATGCGGGAAGTCTGGCGTCATCGCCGCCACAAGATTGCCACTGGCGTGGTAGAACCCACTGTGCGTCAATAATGGAACTGATTGCCTGAATGAAGCAGGTTGAAATATTTACTGATGGTGCCTGTCGCGGTAATCCGGGGCCTGGTGGTTGGGGTGCGCTGTTGCGTTCACAAACACAGGAAAAAACCCTGGCAGGCGCTGAAGCGGCGACAACCAATAACCGGATGGAGTTGTTTGCTGCGATTGCTGCATTGGAAGCGTTGCGCGAACCCTGCCAGGTCAAGCTGACAACGGATTCCCAGTATTTGCGTCAGGGTATTACTGAATGGCTGACGAACTGGAAACGCCGTGGCTGGAAGACTGCAAGCAAGCAGCCGGTCAAGAATCAGGATTTATGGCAGCGTCTGGAACAGGCAACGCAGACACATCAGATTGAATGGCACTGGGTCAAGGGCCATAGTGGGCATTATGAAAATGAACTTGTCGATCAACTGGCGAATGCAGCAATTGACAAGATGCTGAAAAAGTGTAAAGCGTAAAGTTAAAAGTTTTAAAGTCTTAAATTTTGAATCTAATAATAGCAGATCTACCTAATAGCCAGACTGTAATGCGTCAAATCGTACTAGATACTGAAACCACAGGGCTTGACCCGCGTCAGGGCCATCGCATTATCGAAATTGGTTGCGTCGAGTTGTTGCATCGACGCAAGACTGAACAACAGTTTCATCAATACATCAATCCGGAACGTGAAATAGATGCCGGTGCTTTTGAAGTGCACGGGATCAGCAATGAAGACCTGGCTGACAAACCACAGTTTGGCGATCTGGCCCAGGATTTTATAAATTTTATCCGCGGCAGCAAACTGATTATTCATAATGCGCCGTTTGATGTAGGTTTTATTGATGCTGAACTGGCTTTGCTGGGACCGGAGTGGGGCAAGGTTACTGATTATTGTGAAGTGATTGACACGCTGGCGATGGCGCGGGAACAGCATCCGGGTAAACGTAACAGTCTCGATGAGTTGTGCAAGCGTTATGAAATAGATAATTCGCAACGCCAATTACACGGCGCACTGCTGGATGCCGAGATTCTGCTGGATGTGTATCTGGCCATGACCAGCGGCCAGGAAGCATTACTGCTGGAGACCCGGCCGTCGCGCCAGCAAGGTAATAGCAAAACATCACTCCCGCAGGGCACCAGGCCGATATTGCATCGGATCCAGGTGCCGGCATCAGAACGCGAGGCACACGAACGGCGCCTCGATACAATTTCGGAGACAAACGGCGGGTTATGCCTGTGGCGCAGCGACTATCAGGATTGAGTCACAGGATTACTTGACGGTATTGGCGACAGTTTCCTGGATCAGCGTTTGCAGTTCACCTTTCTGGTACAAGTCCAGCACGATGTCACAACCCCCCACCAGTTCGCCATTCACAAACACCTGCGGGAAAGTGGGCCAGTTTGAGTACTGCGGCAGACTGGCGCGAATTTCCGGCTGTGCCAGCACGTCCACGTAGGAAAATTCCACGTTGCAGGCTTTCAGGGCTTCAGCTGTGCGCATCGAGAACCCGCATTGCGGGAAATCTGGTGAACCCTTCATAAACAATACGATGGGATTGGTTTCTACAGTCTGCTTGATATGTTCCAGAACATC
Source organism: Gammaproteobacteria bacterium (assembly GCA_040905025.1). GTDB lineage: Bacteria > Pseudomonadota > Gammaproteobacteria > Methylohalomonadales > Methylohalomonadaceae > JBBDSJ01. Next base: position 11,629 of record JBBDSJ010000101.1, on the reverse strand, counting down.
CATAATGACTACCTCAAAACGAAAATTAAACGACTCGTCAGGCAAAATGCCGGCAAGTTACCGGGCCGGGCAAAGCCCACTTCAATAATTTACCATTATAACAGACTGTTAATTTGTCCGGCAGATGCGCGGGACCCGGAATTCCGGCCCGGACAGCCCGTCAGGCCGCCTGACAATGCTTGGAGTGACGGTCTGCATACTTTATAATGATGTATAAATAGTTGAATTCATTAGAGCTGCATAAAGTTTTCAAGGAGTCACCATGGAACACCAATTACCTGAACTGCCTTACGCCAAAGATGCGCTGGCCCCGCATATTTCAGCCGAGACGCTGGAATATCATTATGGCAAGCATCATGCGACTTACGTGAGCAAACTCAACGCCGCCCTGCCGGATACTGAATATGCCGATATGAGTCTGGAAGATATTATTGTCAAGGCACCGGCCGGTGGTTTGTTCAATAATGCCGCCCAGGTCTGGAATCATACGTTTTACTGGAACTCGCTGTCCCCGCAAGGTGGCAAGGATCCAGGCGGTGATCTGGCCACAGCTATCAATAGTGCATTTGGTTCGGTTGCGGATTTTAAACAGAAATTCACTGACACGGCCGTTGCGAATTTCGGTTCCGGCTGGTCCTGGCTTGTTGCCGGTAAAGACGGCAAGTTGCAAATCGTGAATACCGATGATGCCGGGAATCCGTTACAGCAGGGCTTGAAGCCGTTGCTGACATGTGATGTCTGGGAACATGCCTACTACATTGACTATCGCAATGCGCGACCGAAATATCTCGAGGCTTTCTGGAACATCGTAAACTGGGATTTTGCGGCGCGGAATCTCGGCGGTTGATACGCATGACGGTGTAATGACCGTCTGCACAGGCTAACGCTGCAAGGCCATTATCCGGCCGGTTTGTAAACACAGCAGACGTTAATCTACTGGCAGCCCGCAAGGGCTGCCTTTTTGTTTTTATACCGGTATTTTTTATTGAACAACAGTATTCGATGAAACCTTATCTGATGACAACTTATGCCAGTCTTGATGTCGCGTTCGTACGCGGCGCCGGCGCCTGGCTGTATGACGAGCATGGGCATGCCTATCTGGATGCATTGGCCGGCATTGCCGTATGTGGTCTCGGCCATGCGCATCCGCAGCTTGCAACAGCCTTGGCGGATCAGGCTACGCAGTTATTGCATACCTCGAATATCTACCGCATACCACTGCAGGAACAACTTGCGGCCGAGTTGATCTGTGCCAGCGGCATGGAGCGGGCCTTTTTCTGCAACTCCGGCGCCGAGGCCAATGAGGCCGCGATCAAGCTTGCCCGGCTATACGGCCACCGGCAGGAAATCAGCAAGCCGAAAATTGTGGTCATGGAAAATGCGTTTCATGGCCGTACGCTCGCGGCCTTGAGTGCAACCGGCAGTGTCAAGGCGCAAACAGGCTTCACGCCGCTGGTGCAGGGATTTGTGCGTGTGCCTTATGGCGATATTGATGCGATCAAACAGGTGGCAGCTGAACATTCTGAAATTGTCGCCGTGCTGCTGGAGCCTATTCAGGGCGAGGGTGGCATCCGCGTGCCACCGCCGGGTTTCCTCAGAGCCGTACGCGAATTTTGTGATGAAAAAAACTGGTTGTTGATGTTGGATGAAGTGCAGACCGGTATGGCGCGTACCGGATTGTGGTTTGCCTGTCAGCATGAGCAGGTGCAGCCCGATGTCATGCTGCTGGCCAAGGCGCTTGGCAACGGTATCCCCATCGGCGCCTGTCTGGCAGCGCGGTTGGCAACAGATCTGTTTCAGCCCGGCAGTCATGGATCAACGTTTGGCGGCAATCCATTTGCATCCAGGGCGGCATTGACGGTGATTGATATTATTCGTCAGCAACGCCTGGCTGAACATGTGGTAAACCTGGGTGAGCGGATGCGGCAGGGTTTTCATGAACAGTTTGACGATTGTGAAAATATCACCTCTATCCGTGGCAAGGGTCTGATGATTGGTATTGAACTGGATCGGCCCTGTGGCGAACTGGTGCAACATGCATTGGCAGAAAAGCTGCTGATCAATGTAACAGCGAATAATGTTATCCGGTTATTGCCACCGTTGATTCTGAATGATGCTGAAGCCGATCAGATAGTGACGGTGCTTGGCGGTTGTATCAAAAATTTCCTCAAGAATTGAGATTGAACATTATGGCAGTACGTCATTTTCTGAGCCTGAAAGATCTGGGCCGTGAAGAACTCGAGCAGTTGATTGCGCATGCGATCAAGTTAAAGCGGGAACTGCATGGTGGTGGCTTGCGGCAAACACTGAGCGGCAAGGTCCTGGCGATGATTTTTGAAAAATCATCGACGCGAACGCGGGTATCATTCGAGACCGCTATGGCCCAACTCGGCGGCCATGCGATTTATTTGTCGCCGAACGGCTCGCAAATTGGCCGTGGTGAACCGGTGGAAGATACTGCACGGGTCTTGTCGCGCATGGTGGATGCCATCATGATCCGTACCTTCGAGCATGCCACGATAGAACGCATGGCGGAATTTTCCCGGGTGCCGGTGATTAACGGTCTATCAGATGCGTTGCATCCGTGTCAGCTGCTGGCCGATTTGCAGACCTGGTATGAATTGCGCGGCAGCATTCAGGGCCGTACAGTGACCTGGTTCGGCGATGGCAATAACATGTGTAATTCATACATCAATGCTGCCTGCTTGCTGGATTTCAAATTGAATATTGCCTGTCCACCGCAATATGCCCCGGATGCAGCCCGCTTGCAGGCGGCCGGTTCGCATGCGGAAGTATTTACAGATCCGGTTGCTGCAGTTACAGGCGCGGACATTGTTGTGACTGACGTCTGGGCGAGTATGGGGCAGGAACAGGAGGCCACATCACGCGCGGAAGTATTTGCGCCGTTTCAGGTGAATGCCGGCCTGATGCAGCACGCGCATAAAGATGCGTTGTTTATGCATTGTCTGCCGGCGCATCGCGGTGAGGAAGTAACAGCCGATGTTATCGATGGTGCCCGGAGTGTCGTCTGGGAAGAGGCCGGAAACCGGTTGCATGCACAAAAGGCCCTGCTTGAATTCTTGCTGGGCGTGATGTGAGCAGAATGAATTTTTTACTGAGTAATGATGATGGTTATCAGTCGCCGGGTCTGGCAGGTCTGGCCGAGGCCTTGCTGGTACTCGGTGAAGTTACCGTTGTGGCGCCAGACAGGGATCGCAGTGGTTCCAGTAATTCCCTGACGCTGGATCAGCCGATCCGGCCGCAATATGCCCCGAACGGTTTTATTTTTGTAAACGGTACACCGACTGATTGCGTACATCTGGCAATAACCGGATTGCTGGAGCAGGAACCGGATATGGTGTTGAGTGGTATCAATAACGGCGCCAATCTGGGCGATGATGTGCTTTATTCGGGCACAGTGGCCGCCGCGATGGAGGGCCGGTTTCTGGGTTGCCCGGCAGTGGCTGTATCGATGCTGAATCACAATACTGAGCATCTTGATACTGCCATCAAGGTCGTAATGCGGCTGGTGCAACATTTGAATCAAAACCCGCTTGGTGATGATATTCTGTTGAATATCAATGTACCGGATTTGCCGTATGCAGAATTAACGGGTTTTGAAGTGACGCGGCTGGGTCACCGGCACCGGGCAGAGCCGGCTGTCCGCACCAAGGATCCGCGTGGCCATGACGTTTATTGGGTCGGTCCTGTTGGCGCAGAGCATGATGCCGGGCCCGGCACGGACTTTTATGCAGTTGCCCATGGCCGGGTCTCAATAACACCGTTACAAATTGACCTGACGCGTTACAATCGTCTTGATCAGGTGGGGGTGTGGTTACAGGATTTACCTGATCAATAATCACTTCTTGTCCAATGGCAGTATGATTTCGTGTTGAATAACGCCCTGTGAAAAACCAGTTTCATGGTATTGGCATGACCTCGCAGCGGGCGCGTGACCGTATGGTTACCCGGCTGCATGAGATGGGTATTCGCGATGAGCAGGTATTGGCGGTAATGCGCCAGACGCCACGGCATATTTTTGTCGATGAAGCACTGGCGAGCCGGGCCTATGAAAATACGGCGTTACCGATTGGCTATAGCCAGACCATCTCGCAACCATATATTGTCGCGCGCATGACGGAAGCCTTGTTGCAGGGGCAGAAAATGGAACGGGTACTGGAAATTGGTACCGGCTGTGGTTATCAAAGTGTCGTTTTGGCGCAACTGGTTGGCCGGGTATACAGCATCGAACGTATTGATGCATTGCTCGGCAAGGCGCGTGAGCATTTCATGTCTCTCGGTATTCGCAATATTCGGACGAAATACAGTGATGGTAATCTGGGTTGGCCGGAACATGCGCCCTATGACGGCATTATTGTGGCGGCAGCCCCGCTGGGTGTACCGCATGCATTACTCGATCAGCTGGCAATCGGTGGTCGGCTTTTAATCCCGGTGGGTCACAGCGGCGCACAACAATTACTGGCTGTCACTCGCACGGCGGACGGATTTCAGGAAGAGCGACTTGATGGTGTCAGTTTTGTACCGATGCTGGAAGGACTGGGTTAAATGAGCCTGACTAAATCGTACTGGCGTTGTTATTGTATCTGGCCGTTAATGTTGTTGCTGACAGCCTGTGGTGGCAAGACACTGGCGCCGGTAGGGACTCCCAGAGGCTATGAACCTGCGGCTGCGCGTACGACTCAACAGGCGCCGGTCGGGCGTGCCACAATGACAGCCGACGGTCATCATGTTGTCAGCCGCGGTGATACGCTGTATTCCATTGCCTGGCGTTATGGCCATGATTATCGTGATGTGGCGCGCTGGAACAATATTCGTGCACCGTTTTTGATTCGCCCCGGTGATCGAATTCTGGTGCGAGCACCGGCACAACGAACAACAGCAACACGGCAACCATCACCGTCTGCAACGACAGGCAAGACCTCGCCACCAATCACAACCCGGCGCAAGCCGGCACAAAAGCCATCGCCGCCGGTGTCTGCAGCCGGTCCAGAATCACAACAAACAACCCCGCCAGCAGCAACGAGTAAATCTCCTGTAGCTGCTGTCACCGGGCCAGTGCAATGGCAATGGCCGACTGCTGGTGAATTGCTCAAGGTGCGCACACCGACCGGTGAAAAAGGTATACGCATTGGCGGCCGCATCAATCAGCCCGTCAGTGCTTCGGCACCAGGGCGGGTGGTTTATAGCGGGAGTGGACTTATCGGCTATGGAAAGCTTATCATCATTAAACATAATGATACCTACCTCAGTGCTTATGCACATAACAATGAATTGCTCGTGAAAGAAGGTGACAACGTCACAGCCGGACAAAAGATTGCGACCATGGGGGCAGGTGTTGATGGTCGAGCTCTGCTGCATTTTGAAATCCGCCGCGATGGCCAGCCGGTGGATCCTCTCAAGCATTTACCACAGCGACAAGGCTGAATCAGCCTGGTTCGGCATCTGAGCGAATTCTGATTATGGCTTCCGTCGATTCAAACAAAACCTCGAACGACGCTGATGCTGATGATCTCAATGAGCCGGAAAATCTTATTGATGACGAAGATAATGTTGATGATGAAGCTGTCGACACGGATTCGACTGAAACCGCGCCTGTGGAATACACGCCCGGCGTGATTCCTGACGGCGAACTTGATGCGACCCGCCTGTACCTTGGTGAGATTGGTTTTTCGCCGCTGTTAACTGCCGATGAAGAAAAATACTATTCCAGACTGTCACTGAAAGGTGATATGAGTGCGCGCAAGCGCATGATTGAAAGTAATCTGCGGCTGGTTGTCAAGATTGCCCGGCGTTATATGAACCGGGGTCTGGCATTGCTGGATCTGATAGAAGAAGGCAATCTTGGTTTGATCCGGGCGGTGGAGAAGTTCGATCCTGAAAAAGGCTTCCGATTCTCCACCTATGCGACCTGGTGGATACGCCAGACCATAGAACGCGCCCTGATGAACCAGACACGGACCGTGCGATTGCCCATTCATGTAGTCAAGGAAATCAATATCTACCTGCGGGCTGCGCGCCAGCTTGCGCAGAAGCTGGATCGTGAACCGAGCCCGGAAGATGTCGCCGAGATGCTGGATCGTCCGATTGATGAAGTCAAACGCATGCTTGGACTGAATGAGCGTATTGCTTCGGTAGATACACCGAGTGGGCCGGGCTCCGACAAATCCCTGCTCGATACCATTCCGGATGAACACAATCTCGATCCGGCGTTGTTATTGCAGGATGGCGATGTGCAGCGGCATATCGACACCTGGCTGACACAACTGACTGACAAGCAATGTGCGGTAGTGGAGCGTCGTTTTGGTCTGCACGGCCGTGAAGTGGCCACGCTTGAGGATATCGGCCACGAACTTGGTGTGACGCGTGAACGCGTACGGCAAATCCAGATCGATGCGATTAAACGGCTCCGCCAGATACTGGAACGCGAGGGTTTTTCCCTGGAGACACTTTTTTCTGAAAACTGAGTGGGTGTATTTATTCCAGCATGATCAAGGCAGCGACGACATGCCGGCCTTCGGCCCGGAGAATGTTGTAACTGCGGCAGGCGGCGCCGGTATCCATTATTTCAAAACCGGCAGTTGCTTCGATCCATGGCCGCAATACATCATCGGCAGGAAATATCAGGGTGTTGCCTGTACCCAACAACATTATCTCCGGATTGAACTCAAGCACAGACTCCAAATGTGTGTCGCGTAACTCGCGAACATGTCGTGGTGGCCAGCTATCATCGAGCTGATCCGGGCTGACAATTATGCTCGTGTTATAGTGCCGGTCAGTGACAACGATGCGATTTGCCGCATACGATTGAATGTGGTTATGGGGGCCTTTATTGGTATCCAGTTCGATTTTCATTTCATGTATGCAGGTTTAATTTTATTTTGTAAGTGTCTGGGTAAGATAGAAAAAATTAATTTAGATAAACATCTAGTCTGACATTACGCCAGCGTTTTTTCAAAATATTCTCAAACACTTTACAGGCTGTAATTGTGCAGAATTCGAGACGAGGAGAGAATCTGTGAAAATAATTTTGTTAGGCCCGCCCGGCGCAGGCAAGGGTACGCAAGCCGGTTTTATCAAGGATCATTTTGCTATCCCCCAGATTTCTACAGGTGACATGTTGCGTGCCGCGGTCAAGGCAGGTACACCCCTTGGCAAAGAGGCCAAACAGGTCATGGATGCCGGTGAACTGGTATCTGACGATCTGATTCTGGCGCTCGTAAAGGAACGCGTAACTGCCGCTGATTGTGCCAATGGCTATCTGATGGATGGCTTCCCGCGAACGATCGCACAGGCCGAGGGTATGCGTGAAGCAGGTATCAAAATTGACTCGGTTATCGAATTACAAGCCGATGATCAGGAAATTATCGGCAGAATGAGTGGTCGACGCGTACATCCGGGGTCGGGCCGGACTTACCACAGAAAATTTAATCCGCCGAAGCTGGAAGGCATTGATGACGTTACCGGCGAGCCGTTGATTCAGCGTGATGATGACAACGAAGCGACTGTTCGCAAGCGCCTTGAAGTCTATCATCAGCAGACCCGCCCATTAGTCGAATTTTATCGAAAACAGGCTGAATCAGGCTCTGAAAGCGCTATTTGCTACTTCCAGGTTAATGGCATGCGCGATGTTGACGAAGTCAAAAACGAGTTGCTGACGTTGCTGGATGAGGGCTGTCACCATTAGCTCCGGCAGCGTTCAGATGAACGTGTGATCGTCTCTCCATAACGTAAATTCAGACAGTCTGAGGTGCCGCAATTAGCACTGTCGAAAAAAAAATGCAAAAAAAAATTAGAAAATATCAAAAAGATTACTATAATAATTGCAAGTTCTGGTTTGTGTTGTCGTTATTAGCCAGAACTTAATCTTTTAACTTTACGGGGAGTAACGTTATGGCAATGAGTAAAAAGAAGTCCACCAGCAAGAAGAAGACCGCTGCTAGAAAGAAGTCAGCAGCGAGAAAGAAGGTAGCCAAGAAGAAGGTTGCCAAGAAGAAGGTAGCTAAGAAGAAAGCGAAGAAGAAGGCCGCGAAGAAAAAGGCCAAGAAAAAAGCCTCGAAGAAAAAGGCTAAAAAGAAAGCCTCGAAGAAAAAGGCTAAGAAAAAAGCTACCAAGAAGAAAGCCAAGAAAAAAGCTACCAAAAAAAAGGCCAAGCGTCGTACGAAAAAAAAGTAAGACGTGAGGCCCTGACACCGGCTCAAACCGACCTTGGCCGCAGGCGCAAAGCGCAGGCGACAATCAAGGCCCGCAAGGAGCGCCGCCGTAAACTGGCCAGGAAACTGACTGTTGCGGATTTGGTCTAGGCAGCTGGTGTTGGAGGTAGTGAAGTACTTTAATTAAGGCCCCTTAAATACTAGGGGCCTTTTTTGTATTGTTTTGATTTGAATATCCGTTTGAAACTGTCAAAATTCTGACAGTCAATTTGCAGTTTTGCTGAATCAGCGAATAATAGATCCCGTATGCAATCCGTCCGCATCCTCTCGTTTTGATAATGGCTCGAAAACGCCGCCCACATAAATCTCCGTTGTTCCTGCGCTATTGGCGCCCCATCTTGCTATTACTGATCGTCAGTCTGGCAGGCAGCGCAGTTTATGTTGCCTGGCTGGATCGTGACATTCGACAAACTTTTGTCGGCAAACGTTGGGCTTTACCGGCGCAGGTTTATGCCCGGCCACTGGATTTGTACACGGGCCAGTCTATCTCGATGACAGCGGTGCAAAATGAACTCGAAGCAAGCGGTTTTCGTGAGGTGAGAGAACTGCACCAGTCAGGCGAATACGTCAAATCAGCGGATATGATTCAAATCTATACCCGCCGATTCCGGTTCTGGGATATGGATGAACCGGCACGCCAGATCCGGTTACGTTTCAATGCCACACAACTCAGCCAGATGTTCGATTTGCAAACCGGTGATGTTGTGCCGCTACTGCGTCTCGCGCCGCAAGTAATTGGCAAGATTTATCCCGAGCACCACGAAGATCGGGTGCTGGTGAAATATGCTGATGTACCTGAAGCGCTGATCGATGCACTTATTGCAGTTGAGGATAACGATTTCTTTCAGCATCACGGCATTGATCCCGTGGCGATCCTGCGTGCAGCCTGGGTCAACCTGCGGGCAGGCCGGATTCGACAGGGCGGGAGTACCCTGACGCAGCAACTGGTCAAGAACTTTTATCTAACACAGGATCGTAATTGGTGGCGCAAGATCAACGAGGCCATCATGGCCATTTTGCTGGAATTGCATTACGACAAGGAAACTATACTCGAGGCATATCTCAATGAGGTTTATCTCGGTCAACAGGGCCGGAATGCCGTGCATGGCTTTGGTCTGGCCGCCGAGTTCTATTTTCGCCGGCCGCTGACAGAATTGAAGCCTGATCAGCTCGCCTTGCTGGTTGGTCTGGCGCGCGGTGCATCATATTACAATCCCCGGCGTTATCCTGATCGCGCGTTGCAGCGCCGCAATCTTGTTCTTGGTTTGATGGCTGAACAGGGCTATCTGGACAAGGACGCGGTCACTGGTTGGCAACAACAACCGCTCGGCATAAGCGCAATGCCGGGTTGGACGTCAGATCGTTACCCGGCGTTCCTGGAGCTGGTACGTGAGCAACTCCAACGCGATTACAATAATGAGGATCTGCGTAGCGAGGGGCTACGTATTTTTACAACATTGGATCCGGTTCAACAACAGCTGGTGCAACGGCGTGTTGATGAACGACTGCTGCAACTGGAAAAAACGCTACCGGAAACTGACAATTTGCAGGCAGCGGTTATTATCGCCAATCCAAATAATGGAGAGGTTGCTGCGGTTTTGGGTGGTCGCAGTACTGCAGCACCTGGTTTTAACCGGGCACTGCGGGCACAACGTCAGATTGGCTCGTTGATCAAGCCGTTTGTTTATCTGACCGCATTGGCGCAGCCGCAAGACTATAATGTGCTTAGCCGGCTTATCGATATGCCAATCAAGTTACCGCAATCTGATGGCAGTTACTGGGAACCGGAAAACTATGATCGCCAGTTTCATGGTGAAGTACTTATGCATGAAGCACTGGCAAAATCATACAATGTTGCGACAGTAAATCTTGGCCTTGATCTGGGTGTCGATACCGTTGCCAGCGTAATTGAACAATTACTGCCTGGTGTGCGTGTGCCGCATTATCCTTCATTATTTCTCGGTGCCATTGATCTGACACCATTGCAGGTGACGCAGATGTATCAGATATTGGCAGCCGGCGGTTTTCGCACGCCATTAAAAGCCATCCATGCAGTGCTTGACCGCAATGGTGAACCTCTCAGCCGCTATTCATTGTCAGTTGACCAGGTGACGGCTGTAGCCCCGGCATATCTGACCAACTATTTATTAACCGGCGTTATTGCCAATGGCACGGCACGCAGCGCCGCTGTACCACTGGCTAAATATTTACCGCTTGCCGGTAAAACCGGGACGACAGATGATTTACGTGACAGCTGGTTTGCCGGATTCGGCGCGGACGTGCTTGGTGTCGTCTGGATAGGCCGTGACGATAATGCTTCGACGGGATTGACAGGTAGTAGTGGCGCGTTACGACTCTGGACAGACATTATGCAGGATGTCCAACCCCGACCAGTGAATCTTGAGCCGCCAGCAGATGTGCGCTGGGAAAAAATACTGGAAGGACGGCGTACTGACACTGACTGTCCACATGCGCATGCTTATCCATTTATTGTGCCGTATTTGCCAGCCGATTATGTGAACTGTGAACCATTGCAACAACCGGCACAGTCAAAGTCGCCCTGGGAGCGTGCTTTCCGGTAAAATCAAGCGATGAACCAGTCCGTAGCCCGTTTTACTGCACTTACACTCATGGCTTTATTGACAGCCTGTACCTCTGCACCAACATCACGTCCCGATGTGCCGGTAGAAGAACGTTTACCATCGCCGCGACCATCGCCGGAGCCTGCCGTCACAGTTCTGGAGCCACCAGCCACTATCCTGCGTGAATTGCCGCCGCCCGCAGAGAGCGAAGTTACGCCACCGCCGCCAGCGACAGCACCGGCAACAACAGTCGAACAACCTGCTGTGAGTCCGGCTGTGGTCGCTTTGCTGGAAAATGCCCGCACCCATGCTGCGGCCGGTGATGGCGAGCAGGCGGCGGCGAGTCTGGAACGGGCGTTGCGTATTGAGCCGAGAAATCCATGGCTGTGGCATCGCCTGGGAGTCTTGCGTCTGCAGCAGGAAAATTACCGGGCGGCTATTGAACTTGCCAACCGATCCAATGCTCTGGCGGCCAGTGACCAGCGCCTGCAAATGGGTAATTGGGAACTGATCGCACGCGCGAAAACCGGTCTGGGTGATTCTGCCGGTGCCAGGCAGGCGCGCCTGCAGATTGAAAGGCTGCGTTCGCGTTAGCGCTGTACTGATATGCAGTGCGCATGAACCGGACACAAAAAAGCCGCTCGGTTAAAAGCGGCTTTTTATTTTAATAGTGGTAGCGGGGGCAGGATTTGAACCTGCGACCTTCGCCCGGATTACTGAATTCTGAGGCCGGCGAGCACGTAGTGCGTCGGGCGCATGACCCGGACACAAAAAAGCCGCTCGGTTAAAAGCGGCTTTTTATTTTAATAGTGGTAG
>JBBDSJ010000100.1:0-4269 GCA_040905025.1 Gammaproteobacteria bacterium | reverse complement strand
CAATAACCGGGGCCAGAGTGAACCCGCCCCGGATTTCATCCAGAAATGCCTGATCAATTACTCAAGGACGGGACTCCGCCTGTTTTATGAACACTCTACTGAATTCTTGACAAGTAGTATCCGTATAGATACAGTTCTTGGGCGATGCGCACCTTTCTAAGGACAGCAGAGTTTGATAAATGGCTGAAAAAGCTGCGTGATCCGGCAGGCAAAGCCCGCATTGTCGCCCGTATTCGCTCTGCTTAGGCGGGAAATTTCGGAGATTGCAAGCCTGTTGGTGATCGGGTCTCAGAGATGAAGATTAACTATGGGCCGGGTTACAGGGTGTACTACGCGCGCGAGGGAGAATTTATCTATCTGCTTTTGTGCGGTGGCGACAAGTCGAGCCAAAAGAAAGATATCGGTAAAGCTCGTGAACTAGCCAAGAAATACCAAGGGACCCCTGATGACTAAGTTGACAAGATTTGATGCGGCAGACTACCTCGATAGTGAAGAGGTTATTGCTGAATATCTCAATGCTGCACTCGAAGATGAAGATCCCAACGTCTTTTTGACCGCTGTAGGTGACGTAGCAAAAGCCCGCGGTATGACTACACTGGCGAAAGATGCCGGGCTGGGACGTGAGAGCTTGTATAAAGCATTGGCACCAGGTGCGAAGCCACGGTATGACACTGTGCTGAAAGTGATCCGTGCATTGGGCATAGAATTACAAACAGCACCTTCGCACCAACAACCAATTCCAACAAAACGTTCCAGCAGACGTACTAATGTACGCCGCTGATCTCAAAAAGCCGGCCTGCTATCTTTTTTAGAGTCGTGAAATTCCCAAACCTGTCAGCCAATCTTCTTACGTCAAAATTGCCGCATAATCTATCGTTCGGGTTACACAAGAAATGCGTGTCTCACACTTTGCCGTTAGCTCGTGGCACATGACCAAACATCACAATACAGGCCGTAACCCAAGCGAACGAGAGTTACGCGAAGCGGAGCGCGTGTTGCAACTTTCCCCGGAGCAACAGAAAGCTCATCCTGCTGCTATCGCCGCCGACCACGACAAGCTCAAGCACATCAACACATACGGTGCTTTGCCGGACTTCTATCTTGACCGGCCGTTTATTTACCGGAAGTGCGGAAAACGGGAAATCTGGAAAGCCCGGGACCAGAAGTGGTATTACGAGGAAGCCAGAGGGCACATCGATGCGACGGCGGTGGAATGTCATGCATGCCGCAAGGCTCAATAGCCAGGACAAAGCATTCCCCGGAGTCAACACCGCATGACCCGCAGATCGAGGAATTACTCGGCTGGAAACGCGATAGCTGGGTAAATGTGAACGACTGGGCCGAGCGCATACACCCGGATGACCGCGAGCGGGTGGTGAATTATTGCGTTACCCGGTTTACGGCGACGTTAGCAGGCTGACACCCCCTACAGAAGCTTGAATTTACTAATCCATTGGATTAGTATCTGCACATGTAGACAATAGTGGAACTTCCAGAATATCTGCGGGAAGCAGAAAAAGTGCTTGGCGATGAAGAGATGTTATGGATTATAAATACATTGGCAAGAAAGCCGAAATCTGGAGTGTTGATAACGGGCACTGGCGGTATCAGAAAGCTCAGATCGGTGCGACCAGGCACTGGTAAAAGTAGTGGTGTCAGGGTCATTTATTACTACCACAATCAAAGTACGCCGCTATTTTTGCTGACGCTATTTGCCAAAGGCGATAAGCCCAATTTAACTAAATCAGAACGCAATGAGCTCGCTGAGCTGGCTCAGATACTTCGTTCGCACTATGCGGGTAAAAGGCGATGAGTAAAGCATTTCAAAGTATCAAACGTGGCATGGGAGAAGCCATCGAATTCGCAAAGGGAAAACCGTCGAAGGCCGTAGTCCACGACCTGGATGCAGTGGATATTAAAGACATTCGTTCACGGGCAGGCATGACCCAGGAAGAGTTCGCAATGGCATTCGGAATCAGCATCAGCACATTGCGCCATTGGGAAAGAGGTGATCGTAGTCCCGCTGGTCCTGCACGCGTTCTTCTGAACGTCATGGTTAAGGAACCCAAGGCTGTCCTTAGAGCACTGTCTCAATAGTCAAATTACTAACGTACTAGATTGCCGCAGTCGGCCTGCGGCCTCCTTCGCAATGACCATGTTGAGTAGTTGTGAACGGATTGCCATGCCGCAGAACCTGTCCTGGGAGTAGTCGAAAAACGCTCCTCGCAATGGCAGCTGCTTTTGCAGGCCGTCATGATGCAACTACGACAGGATCGGTTTGGCTGGATAATATTCGTCAGAAAATGCAGGTCGCGTTTGCTAGACTGAACAGGTTGCTGTCACTTGATTCTCACAAGATGTATGCTCGTGTATGTTGATTGACGCGGTTTGAGCCTTTCACAGGGAGAGAGGACACATGATATTCTTTGTTGGACTTTTGCTGACCCTCGCCTGGATATGGCTGATTGTTATTGCCTTCAAAAGCGACGCTATCGTCTGGGGCGTTGTGATGATTCTTTTCTTTCCGGCGGCCTACCTGTTCGGCCTGTTGAACTGGGACAAGGCATCCAAACCTTTCATCATGCTGATTGTGGCTACTGCACTTATGTTCATGGTACCTGCAGAGCAATTGGCGCAGTTTCAATAAATTATTGCAGAAAATCCTGACCTAGGTGGTTATTCCGAATGAGCCGACTTTATAACGAGCAGCATCGCACCTTCCAGGATCAGTTCGACACCCGCCGTATGGCGGACCGGATCGAGGAACTGGTCGTTGTCACCGAGTTTACTGATGATGCGAAAGCGTTCATTGAAGCGCGTGATATGTTCTTTTTATCGACTGTCGATGATCGCGGCCGGCCGACGGTATCCTACAAGGGCGGTGATCCGGGCTTTGTAAAAATCATTGATGCAACCACACTGGCCTTTCCGAGCTATGACGGCAACGGTATGTATTTTTCTGTCGGCAATATCGCCGGTCAGGCGCAGGTCGGCATGCTGTTTATCGATTTTGAAAAACCGCACCGTATTCGTGTACAGGGCACGGCCTCGGTAGCAGCGAATGATCCGCTGAAAGACCAATGGAAGGAAGCCGAGCTGGTGGTACGGGTAACACTGTCAGAGCTTTGGCAGAACTGCCCGCGTTATATTCATCGTTATCAGAAGGTGCAGCCGTCGCGCTATGTACCGCGTGATGCCTGTGAAACGCCGGTTGCCGAGTGGAAGCGTACGGATGCGGTGCAAGATGTGCTGCGTAAACATGAGGCCGAGCAGGTGGCAAAGAGTGGCGGCGAGATCAGTATTGAGGAGTGGATGGAGCGGGTGCAGACCGGGGATGAGAAAGCCTGAGTCGCCTCCGGGTTTCGTGATGAAGATTTCTCCACTCGGCGCTATCGCGCCTCGGTCGAAATGACACACACCAATCGGATTTCTCCACTGCGTGCCTGACGGCACTTCGGTCGAAATGACATGCTGCCGTCGAATTCCTCCGCTACTTGCCTGACGGCGCTTCGGTCGAAATGGCTCAAGAGGCGGCGACTTCGGCGCTTTAAATTTCGTCGCCCCGGCGCAGGCCGGGGCCCAGTCGAACCATTCCGCAGGACTTTCAGGACTGGATACCGACTATCTGTATTCACAGGCTATCCCTGCATCTGGATACCGGACATTCCCTGTCCGGTATGACAGACTTAATCTAGTCATCCTTTCCGAACGTGACATTTTATGAATGTTATCTTGAGATATCTTGCCGCAAAACCGGACTTCTCCATTCCGAGCTCCACTCGAAATTAAAGCAAAAAATAGTATAATGTTAACCAGTTAGAGAGGAGTTAGTCATAAGCAAAGTTGAAACCATTGAGCAAGAAATCAAAACGCTTTCTTCCCGGGAACTGGCCGATCTCCGGGAGTGGTTTTTGCATTTCGATGCCACGACATGGGACCGGCAGATCGAGGATGATGCGAAAGCTGGCAAACTGAATACTCTCGCCGAACAGGCTCTGGCAAGTCATGGTGCTGGCAAGAGCCGGGAGATTTGAAGCACTTTGCCTCCCCAAGGTTCTAGGAATGCTTCGAGGCACAGCCTGAGCGAGTCAGGGAACTGGCCCAACGTAACTATGAATTGCTCAAAGAAAACCCGCGTCATCCATCCCTGCACTTCAAAAAAGTTGGGCAATTCTGTTCAATCCGCGTTGGCCGTCAACATCGGGCACTCGGCATCGAAGTCACAAACGGCATTCTATGGTTCTGGATCGGCACTCATGCTGAGTATGA
>JBBDSJ010000099.1:2241-4337 GCA_040905025.1 Gammaproteobacteria bacterium | reverse complement strand
TGCCAGATTTTCAACTTATGGTAATTACCAACGCTCATTCAAGACACTCCCTGTCCGGTTATCACTGGCTGTAAGTGCCAGGTATCCAAAGTCTACACTCTACTTTCTATCGTCCATTAACTTCACAAAATGGTCAAAAAGCGGTTTCACATCATGCGGGCCGGGGCTGGCTTCCGGATGACCCTGAAAACTGAATGCCGGCTGTTCGGTATGATGAATACCCTGCAGGCTGCCATCAAACAGCGACCGATGCGTTGCCCGCATGGTATCCGGCAGTGTTTTTTCATCGACAGCAAAACCATGATTCTGACTGGTTATCATCACCCGGCCGGAATCGAGGCATTGCACCGGATGATTGGCGCCATGATGGCCGAACTTCATCTTGGTAGTACTCGCGCCACTGGCAAGCCCCAGTAACTGATGACCAAGACAAATGCCGAATGTCGGCGTACCACTTGCTACGGCCTCACGAATAGCATCAATGGCATAGTCGCAGGGTTCCGGATCACCCGGCCCGTTCGACAGGAAAATCCCGTCCGGCTTTTCCGCCAACACATCCCGGATCGGGGTTTTTGCCGGCACCACCGTCAGGCGGCAACCGAGGTCGGCGAGAATCCGCAAAATATTGCGCTTAACGCCGTAGTCATAGGCAATCACATTCCAGCGTAACTTGTCTGCGGCAACATCCTGGTTAGAGTGGCCCAGTTGCCAGCTGCCCTGGAGCCATTCGTAGGCTTTATCAGTAGATACTGCCTGCGCCAGATCCATGCCCTTGAGCCCGGCAAACTCGCGTGCGGCAGCAAGAGCTGCCGCCTCATCAATGGCATCGCCGGCAACAATACAACCGCGCTGGGCGCCTTTTTCCCGCAGAATCCGTGTCAACCGGCGGGTGTCGATATCTGCTATCGCGACAACATCATGCTTTTTCAGGTAATCACTGAGACCGGATTTCGAGCGCCAGCTACTGGCCACGAGCGGCAAATCACGGATCACCAGGCCGGCCGCATAGACCTCGGCGGCTTCCTCATCTTCGGCATTGGTGCCGACATTGCCGATATGCGGCTGGGTCAAAGTCACAATCTGTTTGTAATACGACGGGTCGGTCAAAATCTCCTGATAGCCGGTTATCGCGGTGTTGAACACCACTTCGCCGACCGTCTGGCCGACAGCGCCAATGGAACGACCACGAAACAGGCTGCCATCTTCGAGCACCAGCAACGCCGGTTGTTGCAACGGTTGAGTCAAGATGATGTCTCCAAAAGCAAGGGCCAAATTTAAGGAAGCTCTGGATTAATCAGAGGTTCCTTAACGTCAGGGACGAATACGGTTTACGCAAATATCACATGCAAAGGCGGGAGTAACCGCTGGCTACTCCCGCCCATAGATATTAGAGTAATTTTACCGAACTAGCTGCGCCGGGTCTATGCCTGTTGCACTGCGCTGGCGACGATTAAATGACTGATGAATAAAGAAAAAGCTGTTTTTCTGTGTTATCTGGACGATATTGACGATCCCGGTGCAAAAGGATTCTGTGTCGAAACAGCAGGCCGTCGGCTGGAATTGTTTGTCGTTCGCCGGGATAACCATATCTACGGCTACCAGAATCAATGCCCGCACACCGGCGTGTGCCTGGACTGGCAGCCGGACACATTCCTCAGCGAGGCGCAAACCATATTGTCTGTTCCGATGCACGGGGCACTGTTTCGGATGGACGACGGCTTTTGTGTCGCCGGACCCTGCCGGGGCGACACACTGACACCTGTCGATATGGCTGTCATCGACAAGAGTGTTTATCTGCTGCAATCATGAATTTTTGCCACGGCAGCAATCACAAACCGTAACCATACATTTCATATCAACAGAATTTTTATATGCCCGCATTATGGACACGCAATCCCTGTATTGATATTTGCAAATTCAACAAGAAGAACATCTGCAAGGCCTGTGGCCGAACCAAAGCCGAAAAGAAAAACTGGAAGGATTTAAGCGCCGAAGAAAAACATGCCGTCTGGGAACGCATCCTGGTAAGTCATGGCAGCAGCGACAAAAAGAAATCGCGAAAATTGCGTGCCCGCCATGACAAGATTGCTGGCACT
>JBBDSJ010000099.1:0-2141 GCA_040905025.1 Gammaproteobacteria bacterium | reverse complement strand
CCACTGGCGAAGGTTTTACGACTGGTCGCCTTGTGAGTCACTTCGATACGTTCACCCTCAAGAGCAAACATGACGGTGTGTTCGCCAACAATATCGCCGGCACGAATGGTTTCAAAACCGATCGTCTTTTTATCACGCGGGCCGGTGATACCCTCACGGCCATAGACAGCGCATTCCTGCAGATTGCGATTGAGTTCATGGGCAACAATTTCGCCCATACGCAGTGATGTCCCGGAGGGTGCATCTTTCTTTTCGCGGTGATGCGCTTCAATAATTTCAATATCAGCATCATGGCCGATACAGCGCGCTGCAATTTCCATCAACTTGAAACACAGGTTTACACCGGCACTCATGTTGGGTGCAAATACAATAGCAATATCACTGGATGCGGCCTTGATGGCTGCTTTCTGCGCATCGTCCAGGCCGGTAGTACCGATCACCATGCGCTTGCCGGCAGCACGGCATTGTTCCAGATGCGCCAGCGTCGCCTGCGGCACAGTAAAATCAATCAGTACATCAAACTCCTGACTGCATGCGGCGAGGTCATCACTGACTGCTATATTCAGCTTGCCAATACCGGCCAGTTCACCGGCGTCACTACCGACCAGACTTGAGCCAGGCGCTTCCAGTGCCGCCGCCAGCCGGGTTTCCGGGGTACTTTGACAAACTTCCATTATGGTTCGACCCATACGACCGGCAGCGCCGGCAACGGCTATTCTGGCCATGCTATTCCCCAATCAATATACTTTTGACTTTCACAGCTTCATGTCTTCAAAAAACTTTTTCACACCGTCAAACCATGATGTCGAACGCGGACTGTGCTTGCGATTGTCTTCCTTCATATCACGCTCAAACTGTTCCAACAAATCCTTTTGCTTGCGGCTCAGGTTGACAGGTGTTTCCACAACAACCCGGCAAATCAAATCACCCTTGACCGCGCTACGCACTGTGCGCACCCCCTTGCCGCGCAAGCGAAAGGATTTACTGGTCTGTGTTTCAGCAGGGACCTTCAGACTGACACGGCCATCCAGTGTCGGCACTTCAAGTTCGCCGCCCAGCACCGCCGTGGCAAAACTTATCGGCACTTCACAGGAAATATCGCTGCCTTCACGGTTGAATATTGGATGCGGCTTGACCCGGATCTGTACATACAAATCACCTGACGGACCGCCGTTAACCCCGGCTTCACCTTCCCCGGACAAACGTATGCGGTCACCATTATCGACACCCGGTGGTACCTTGACCGAGATGGTCTTGTTATCACGTACACGGCCTTCACCATGGCAGCTCGTGCAACGATCCTTGATGACCTTGCCCTTGCCGTGACAGGCGGGGCAGGTTTGCTGAATAGCAAAAAAGCCCTGTTGAATCCGGACCTGACCGGCACCACCACAGGTCTCGCAGGTTATCTGTGAACTGCCGGGCTTGGCACCACTGCCGTTACAGGGCTGACAGGTGACCAGCTTCGGAATACGGATTTTGACGGTCTCGCCATTGACAGCTTCTTCGAGGCTCAACTCCAGGTCATAACGCAGATCGCTGCCACGAAACATCTGTTCGCCGCGCTGGCCGCCACCAAAGATATCGCCAAACACACTGTCAAAAATATCACCGAAGCCGCCGAACCCGGCACCACCGCGTTGACCACCCATGCCACTACTGCCATCAACCCCGGCATGGCCAAACTGGTCATAAGCCTGGCGCTTGGAAGAATCCGACAGGACATCATACGCCGTCTGCACTTCCTTGAACTTGTTAAGCGCCTCGGTATCACCCGGGTTCCGATCCGGATGATGCTTCATCGCCAGCCGGCGGTAGGCTTTTTTAATCGCATCGTTATCCGCATTGCGATCAATACCCAGAACTTCGTAATAATCACGCTTCGACATCAGTCATAAATCCGTATATACATAAAAATAAAAATATTTAATTGGTTTTCAGTTTGCCGGTATTCCGCCCTGATATTTCAACTTGTCCACACAGCAATACGCCCGGGAGCCACACGTCATTGACGTATGGCTTCCAGGCCCATTACAAAAACATAAGGAACCTCTGATTAATTAAGAGGTTCCTGCGGCACATGAATGTGCCGCCATTTTTCAATCATATAAGTGATTGAAAAATGAAGAAATACGAAAATC
>JBBDSJ010000098.1:15800-25975 GCA_040905025.1 Gammaproteobacteria bacterium | reverse complement strand
AATCGGTGTTCACGTTGAATCGGAATGGCTGTTCACCTTGGGCCGGAATATGCAGCATTCAGGAAATTATTATTGGAAATGCCAAAGCGAGTCTGGTACATATTGAATCTGAACTAACAAGCACATGCTGAAAATGCTGATACTCAAGGAGAAAGCGCCATGCCTGCAAAAGCCCTCTATATAATATTATTTGCCAACACGCCGCATAACATTTAGTTGGCTGTTAAAGAGACTCGCCATGAACCTTAACCAACAACTAGAGCTACAGCGTTGTCCGCATTGCCAAGTAGCAAGACCAACACTAAATGAGGTGGGTCGTCATGAAACAAATGACCATTCAGGACAAATGCCACGAAGATGGCGAGTCTATTGTTGTTCTAGCTGCGGCGGACTTGTTACTGCATGGGCGTTACAATTTAACCAAGCAGTTATACAGTGGTTTCCAGTATCCCTTACAGTTGAAGATGATATTCCTGAGCGCCCAAGAGCATATCTTCAACAAGCACTAGAATCTTTACACGCCCCTGCTGGCTCTATAATGCTATCGGCCAGCTCTGTTGACTCCATGTTGAAAATCAAAGGTTACACAGAAGGTAGTCTATACAATCGGATAGATGCTGCTGCCCAAGATCATTTAATTACAAATGAAATGGCCGCATGGGCCCATGAAGTAAGACTTGATGCCAATGACCAGCGCCATGCTGACGAAATGGCAGCACTCCCAACCACTGAAGATGCTCAACGTGCTATAGATTTCGTTCGTGCATTTGGACAATATCTTTTCGTGCTTCCAGCCAAAATTCAAAGAGGCATTGATAATGCTGCTACAGATAACAGCTAACAAGGTGCTCGTTCGGATGCAAACTACACTGCGCTCCGTTTGCACCGCACAGCTTAGTCGTTATGCATAGAGTGATCACGTGAAATTAATTGATCAAATTATAGAGTTGCTTAGCACTGAAAAAGGTAGCCTTACGGATGCTTTATTAAAAACGAAAGTGCTTTTGCATTCTCTTGGTCAAACGGAATTAATCGCTTGGGTAAATAGCGAACTAAATGGTTACCATGACGACCAAGACATTCCAGATTATAGAAAGGTTCCTGCCCAAGTCCTTGCAAATCTTGCAAGTATGACTTTTCAAGCGAATTCGCATCCACTGCCAATTGGGCATTTATCTGATAAGCAGCGTGAGAATTTAGAATCATCAAATCTGACTCAGTCGCTTGCTGTACTAGAAAAGTTTTCTGAAAATCCCGACGGAAGTCTTTCCTCGCCAATACCTCTTGAATACAACGGATTGCTTGGAAAGCATCTCGCCAATGGAGTTTCAATTCAGAGGGCTTGGTCGCAAGTAGAAGTCTCCTCCATAATACAAATACTAACCGAAGTAAGATCACGCTTATTGGATTTTGTGCTGAATCTTAAAGATCAGTTGCCTGAAGACTCTAGCCCTCAGGATCGGCAAGCAATAGATACCAAAGCTCTATTCAATAACGCTATATTAGGTGACAACGCCACTATCATCATCGGCGACAAAAATAAGGCTGATATAGTTAATTTCTATTTAAAAGGAAACTTGGCGGCGCTGGAACATGAACTAAAAAAATTCAACGTTGCCGATAATGATATTTCTTCCCTGAAGCAGGCGATACAGGATGATGAGTCGGAAATCGATGAAACTAAAAGAGAATTTGGATCCTCTGTAAATCAATGGGTGCAAAACATGTCACATAAGGCCGTTGATACATCGTGGCAAATCGAACTAGGCATGGCTAGTTCTGTTCTAGTCGATGCCTTAAAGCACTACTATGGTTGGTAATATGCATAACAAACACATTAAAACTCGCTCCACTTCGTTAGGCTGGACCTCCCTTTCGGTCGGCCTTTTATGTAGGCCTAATACTTTCAAGGAAGTATGGAAGCAGAATCACTAACACAAACCATGGCTATGTGGGGCGCAGTTACTGGCACGATTGGAACTATCGCGGGTATAGCTAACTTGATCCTTAGATTCAAGCAGCATAAAGAGGATCAGCCTATAATTCTCTGCTCTTCAAACTTTTCATTCGAACATTCCGCAGGTGTAGCTCGGCCGCAATATAAATTGATAGTCCGCTCCGTTGGAAAAAGATCGGTAACTGTTGATTATGTCCGTTACTTCATAAAGCCAAAAGGTTTCTGGCAGTCGTTATTCAAACAAGTTGTATGGAGTCAAGATCGATGGGTATACGATGATAAACCAAAAGCTACAATGCAGATCACGGAAGGGAAAAAGGAAGAAATTAAAATATCTATGCCAAATGGTTTAAATATTACCGACATTGTCAAAGTTGAAATTCATGATCAATCTGGAAAATCTTGGAAAGTTAAGTGGCCTTCATCAAAGAGGCTTGCAACGGAAGTGCATTATGAGAAATTGCATGAATCCGAAGAGTCAAATAACGAAAGGTTGTGCAAGGTAAGCGGATATACCGCTGCGGGAAGATATCATATTTATGCACATTGGAATCCAACACCAAGAAGTAAAAATTCTTTCACCGGTAGGTACTTTCACTTGAAAGGCGAAAAGGAATATCAATTAAAGTTGCGTGATATCCTTGAAGTTCAGCAGCCGAAGATATTAGCGCGTGAGTCAGATGAAATCGTATAAATTATAACAAGTCAATTAACTACGTGCCTTCAGAGCCGGACGCAGCAAAGCTGCGTGGGTTATTGAAGCATTATAGTTATATGGTGTTTAGCAAAAGTTCGAGTGAAGCAGTGCAATTCAGGTTGTGTGGATATAGCTAAGGAAAGGGTTTATTTCATTAATTGAGGTAAATATTTCACTAATCAGTACAAATATTTCACTAATCAGTAAAACCTACAAATGTTTAAGAGATTGATTTGATTGGTGGCTATGGGTGGACTCGAACCACCGACCTCAGCATTATGAGTGCCGCGCTCTAACCAGCTGAGCTACATAGCCTAAATTTGAGTTTATCGTTGTCATCCCTGACGCCACCAAAGTAACTTCGCTAACTACCAGCCTTGCCATCCTGGCAAGGCGTTCGCGGGTTAAATGCCTTTGGCATTTAGCCGCCGATGCTCACCCAGCTACATATGGTGTTGTCATGCCGGCGTATGCCGGCATCCAGTCAATGTGAGGGACCGCCCGCCGGGCGGCATCTTTATTCTACTGGATGCCATCCTTTGATTCGCATACGGTACATCCTTGTACCGCTACTCCGGATCAAGTCCGGAATGACAAGCCATGACTGCTGGATGCCATGCTTTGATTCGCAAACGGTACATCCGTGTACCGCTACTCCGGATCAAGTCCGGAATGACAACCGAACCCTGCACGCCCGTTCAGGTTGCAGAATTTGTAATACGAATTCAGGTCGGTCGAATGAAAAAGAAGCGGGATTTTCCGGGCTGGGGCCGGTTCTGTCAAGCAGACCGACTCGGCGCGAAGCTAGCGGGTGCCGAAAACGACGATGGTTTTGCCGGCAACCGAAATCAGGTGGTCTTCTTCAAGGTCTTTTAATACGCGGCCGACCATTTCGCGTGAACAGCCGACAATCCGGCCGAGTTCCTGGCGGGTAATGCGGATCTGCATGCCGTCCGGGTGGGTCATGGCGTCAGGTTCCTTGCACAAATCCAGCAATGTTCGGGCAATCCGGCCCTTGACGTCGGTAAAGGCCAAATCCCCCACTTTGCGGCTGGTCTTGCGCAGGCGCATGGCGAGCTGGGCACCGATCGAATAGAGCAGATCGGGCAGCAGCGGTTGCAGGGTTTTCAGGCGTTCATAGCTGATCTGGGCAATTTCGCATTTGCCGCGCGCGCGCACAAAGGCGCTGCGTTTATTGTCATCAAACAGGCCGATTTCGCCGAAAAAATCGCCCGGATTGAGGTAGGTGAGCACGATTTCATGGCCCTTGGCATCTTCAATCAGTACAGTAACCGAGCCATCTACGATGTAATAAAGATCCCGCGACGGGTCGCCGGCCCGGATAATGACGTGTTTTGCCGGGAAATTGCGTATGTGGCAATGCTCAAGAAACCGGGCGATGGTTTTTTCGCGATTGATGTCAGGTGTCGTCATCATGTTCACGGGCGTTCTCTCCAGAACTCTAAACTACTAGTGTAAGCAAGCTCTGACAGCTTGTCGAACTATGATAATGTGCTTTTTTTCGCAATGGAGCAGGAGTCAGCCAATCATGCAGAATTCAGTTACCTGGGCCGGAGGCGCGGCGTTTATCGGTGAGTCGGGCAGTGGCCACCGCGTTGTGATGGACGGACCGCCGGACGGCGGTGGCCGCAATCTCGGGCCGCGGCCGATGGAAATGCTGCTGCTCGGCATGGGTGGCTGCACGGTATATGACGTGGTGAGTATCCTGAAAAAGTCGCGTCAGCCGGTGACGGATTGCAAGGTTGAACTCAGTGCCGAGCGGGCCGGGACCGATCCCAAGGTGTATACCAAAATCCATGCGCATTTTATTGTCAGTGGTGACGGGCTGGATGAAAAAGCCGTGGCCCGGGCCATCGCCTTGTCGGCGGACAAGTACTGCTCGGCATCAATCATGCTCGGCAAGACCGCAACCATTACACATGATTACGAAATCGTGTCGGCCGCTGTTGCCTGAGGTTTGCCCAACAGTATGACCTGCGTTCCGGCGAGACGGTCATGCCAGCTGCGGCGTTCCCGATCGACCAGTATCCAGATAAAACCGAGTCCAACACACGCCAGTGACAACCAGGCGCCACAAAACCGGATCAATGCTTGCTGCCAGCTCACGGCTTCGTTATTGGTGTCGCCAAGTTGCAGCCGCCAGGCTTTCATACCGAGTGTCTGGCCACCATGCGTCCATTGCCAGCCAAAATAGATGAACATAATCCCGAACAGGTATAGCTGGAAGGTAATAGTGCCGGCCCTGATGACATCACCGTGGAGCAGATTCAGGGGCAGGCTCGCAAAAAACAGTACCGCGATTAGCAGCAGGCTGTCGTAACTGAGTGCGGCAAGCCGGCGGCCGAGCAGGTTAAGCGCGCTGGGACGGGAACTCATATCAGGTCATTGGTAAATTTCACCAGCGTAGTTTAACGCAGCAGGTTTTATTGCCAAATTGCAGGCAAAAAAAACGGGCGCTTGAGGAAGCGCCCGAAAGGCAGGAAGTGCTGCATGCCTGGTACTAAGAGGAGAGGATAAATACACTTTTAGTAACGCATCTTCCGTGCCATGTTTGGAATACTGGTATTTCAATGACTTGGAGAACAGGTGGCCGGAGCAGGTGCAGAAATCCGCACTATTTTGACGCAAACCGGCACATCTATAGTGCGGCGCATCATTTTATTGTCAGTAATCCCGCCGTGAATTCAGTCACCGTGGAAGACACACCAGTATTTCGCTTGTGCTGAATACATTTGTGCCCGGTGCTACCCAAGCCGGACTTTTTTAACTACAGTCAGCCAACAATAATTGATTCATTCCGATTTGGACAACGCCATGTTCCGTAAAACATCTTCCCAGTCGTCATCAGGCCAAGCCGGCAAGATACCCGTCGTACGTACCGGACTAGCGCGTCGTGTCAGTCTGCTGTTTCTGGTGTTCTCGGTCGTCTGGATTATCGGCACATCGCAAATGGCATTGGTACTCAGCGATAGCGTAGCTTCGTTGGCGTATATCGAAACATTCAAAGGTCTTGTTTTTGTCAGTCTCAGCGCAATATTGATTTATGTGCTTATCCAGCAGGAAGAGCAGGAACTGCGGGCCAGTGAAGAACGCTTTCGTCTGCTCTACGACAATACGCCATCCATGTTCTTTACCGTGGCTGCTGATGGCCGCATTCTTTCAGTAAATGAATTTGCTGCCACCCAGTTGGGTTTTAGCAAGGAAGAATTGAAACAATACTCGGCAAACATGTTGCAGCATCCGGATGATCGCGAACTGACTGCAAACATGAA
This sequence comes from Gammaproteobacteria bacterium, assembly GCA_040905025.1. GTDB lineage: Bacteria > Pseudomonadota > Gammaproteobacteria > Methylohalomonadales > Methylohalomonadaceae > JBBDSJ01. The sequence goes on along the minus strand of JBBDSJ010000098.1, from coordinate 20,028 downwards.
TGCGGAACTCCTGAAGACACCCGGGCAGATACAGCGTTACGAGATTCGGCTGCTGCGCAAGGATGGCAGTTATTTATGGGTACGCAAGACCGTTCGCGCAACTGAAGATCCTGGCGGTGACGGCAGGTTTCTGGTGGTCTGCGAAGACATTACCGAAGCACGCCAGCTTTCGGAAGAACTCAACTACCAGGCCAGTCATGACATGTTGACAGGGCTTGCGAACCGGCGTGAATTTGAAAAGCGTCTGGGTAGGTTGCTCGAAAGCACACGCGCCGGTGAGCATGAACATATATTGATGTATATGGATCTGGATAATTTCAAGGTTGTGAACGATATTTGTGGCCATGTGGCCGGTGATGAATTGCTGCGCCAGCTCGGCGATTTGCTCAAAACCCAGATCCGGCGCGGCGATACCGTCGCGCGGCTTGGCGGTGACGAGTTTGGCTTGTTGTTTGAACATTGCGGCCGTGACAAGGGTATCAAGATTGCCGAAAACGTGTTGCATGAGATCCAGACTTTTCGCTTTGTCTGGGATGATAAAAGTTTCTCCATGACTGCGAGTATCGGACTGGTATGTATTAACAGTACAAGCACGACAACCCCGGAGATCATGAGCGCTGCGGATACAGCCTGTTATGCGGCCAAGGATGCCGGTCGTAACCGTGTACAGATGTACTATGACAGTGATACTGAACTGAGCCGCCGTCGTGGTGAAATTCAGTGGGTGTCACGCATTAACCAGGCGTTGAATGAAGATCGCTTTTATCTGGTGGCGCAAGAGATTATTCCGGTAGCGGCTGAATCCGATAATGTGTATCTGGAATTGTTATTGCGCATGCGTGATGAAACCGGTCAGATGGTGCCCCCTGGTGCCTTTTTGCCAGCCGCTGAACGTTATAAATTATCTGCTTCGATTGATCGCTGGGTGATCAAGACTGCGCTTGAGTGGTTGCAGGCCACGCCGGACATTGCCCGGCACCTGTCTTTTTGCAGCATCAACATATCCGGCCTGTCACTTGGCAACGAAGATTTTCTTGATTATGTGGATGCGGCCCTCAAAAGTTCACATATCGCCGGCGATAACCTGTGTTTTGAAATTACCGAGACCGCCGCTATTATCAATCTGGCCAATGCCCGCCGCTTTATGCAGATATTGTCAGCGCGTGGCTGCAAATTTGCGCTGGATGATTTTGGTACCGGCCTGTCTTCATTCGCCTACCTGAAAAACCTGCCGGTTGATTATCTGAAAATTGACGGCGGCTTTGTCCGTGACATGGTAACTGACAAGATTGACCGTGCGATGGTGCGCTCGATTAACGAGATTGGCCATGTGATGGGGAAGAAAACCATCGCAGAATTTGTCGAAAATGACGAAATCCTCGCAATTTTGCGCCAATTGGGTGTCGATTATGCCCAGGGTTATGGTATTGCTCGGCCGTTGCCGCTGGCGGAGTTCAGGCCGCTTGCAGCAAGGAAATAAACTGCCGGAACATGGTTATGCCGGGGACCTGCTGGCATAATATCAGGTCTGGTATTGCATCAGGGGATCAGTCCAAATCCGGAACACCCTGATTTCGTCAATGAAGGCTGTATCATGAGTTCTTCAATAACACCGCAGGAAATTATTTATGAGTGATGATGACGCAACATTATGGTCTGGTACGCTGCTGGAAATTCTTTATGCCGCTCTCAAGTCCGGCAAATCGGATGATGCAGTCAAGGAAGTGCTGAAAGATCTCAGCGCAAAAGGCTTCAAGCGCGATTATCTTGCCGAACAAGTTGAAGAACGGCTGGGCGCACAAGCGGCGGTTCGTATTAAACGCCTGATGGCCGCATAGGTTCTGGGGAGGGTCTGCACTGAAGTTTTTCAGTCCTGACCCTCTACTGATGTCAGCAGGCACTGCTGATTTTCGCCTGTAGTTTTAACGGATTCCGCTGAATATGTGGACATCTTTGAGCACTCGTTAAAGCCGCATTTCACTGCCCTCAACTCCTCTCTATTTTCCAGATTACTTGCCGGGCTGTCGGCGTTGATTGCTGCTACCGAAGAAGTTGACGCCAAAGCTGTATGGTGAATGGCGCTCCCTGGGGGACTCGAACCCCCGTTTTCGCCGTGAGAGGGCAACGTCCTGGGCCACTAGACGAAGGGAGCGATGGCTGCAGATTACCGGGCAGGCAAACCCCAAAGCCCAGCTAATGCTATTATAGGGCTCTGTGGAAGCGGCTCCAAGCGTAATGGCTGATTATTTTTGACCTCGCCGGTATTTGCATGAAAATATCGTAGTTTGCTGATATTGAAATGGAAGCTTTGAATAGATCAGAGGTTCCAAAGAAGTTGAATTGGGCTCGCCCCCTTGTGTTGTGATTATAAAGATTATTGATGGAATAAAGTTGTATGCCAGATAAGGCTGATAAAATTTCAAACGCTGACAATGTTACCCGCCTGCCGGTGGTACCGCGTGTAGTACCGCGCGCCGAACATAATATTTCCCGTGACAACATCAGCCCCAATGCACTGAAAGTGCTCTACCGGTTAAAGAATGCCGGCTATGAAGCCTATCTGGTGGGCGGTGGTGTGCGTGATCTGTTGCTGGGCCGTGAACCGAAAGATTTTGATATTGTGACAAGCGCATTGCCGGAACAAGTGCGCGAACTATTTCGTAATTGCCGTTTGATTGGCCGCCGCTTCCGGCTTGCTCACGTGCATTTCGGGCCGGAGATTATCGAGGTCTCGACGTTTCGTGCAAACCAGGCGGAGCGTGCCGATGGCGATACCGATGAAGTCGATTTTGCCAGTGCCGATGGCATGATTCTGCGTGACAATGTCTACGGCAAGGTTGACGAGGATGTCTGGCGGCGTGATTTCACAGTCAATGCACTGCTGTATAACATCGAGGATTTCTCGGTAGTCGATTATGTCAATGGCATGCAAGATATCGAGGCCGGTTGCCTGCGTATGATCGGTGATCCGGAACGCCGCTACCGCGAGGATCCGGTACGTATGCTGCGGGCAGTACGGTTTGCCACCAAACTGGGTTTCCGGATTGATCCGGCCAGTGAAACCCCCATTCCATTGTTGGCAGAATTGCTTGGCGACATTCCTCCCGCACGGTTGTTTGAAGAATTTCTGAAGCTGTTTCTGAGCGGCTATGCGGTGCAGGGTTTTGAGGGACTGCGTCATTATGGTTTGTTTGCCCACCTGTTTCCGCAAACTGAATCAATACTGGCCGAGCAGGAAGGTGGTTATCCGCATGTGTTTGCGATTAAGGCGCTGGAAAATACTGATCAACGTATCAGTGATGGCAAACCGGTTACGCCGGCATTTTTGCTCGCGGCCCTGTTATGGGAGCCGGTGCGTGCACAATTTGATCAATATGTGAGCAAAGGCCTGGCCGAACATGAAGCCATGAAACTGGCCGCTGACGATGTAGTGGCCAAACAGATCACCAGCCTGGCTATGCCACGCCGGTTTACATTGATGTCCAAGGAGATTTGGGCACTGCAACTGCGGCTGAAAAATACCATGGCCAAACCCGGGAAACGCGCCATACGGCTATTGTCACATCCGCGCTTCCGGGCCGCGTATGACTTTTTGTTGTTACGCGTTGCCGCCGGCGAACCACTGGCTGAAGTAGCAGACTGGTGGACGGCATTACAGGCTGATGAAAATGTCATGCTTGAGGTGGAACAACAGGCACCGCGTACCAATCGCCGCCGCCGGCGGCGCGGTGGCAGCAACTGAAACCGCTGTATTGGTATTGATTGAACTGCTGAATTTTCATGGCCGCACAGGTTTATATCGGGCTGGGCAGCAATCTGGGCAACACCCCGGCAGATACGTCTTTGCTGACACCGCAGTCGCGTATAGAAAATGCTGTTGCCGAATTAAAACAATTACCGCAAAGTCAGTGGCAGGCCTGTTCGCCGCTCTACCGCAGTGCGCCGGTCGGGCCACAGGATCAACCCGATTACATTAACGCCGTTGCAGCAGTACTGACAGAACTGGCACCCGAGTCCCTGCTTGATGCATTGCAGGCAATTGAACTGGCGCAGGGCCGTCAGCGTGATGGCCTGCGTTGGGGAGCACGGACACTGGATCTGGATATTTTGTTGTATGGTGACAGGATGATCGCGACGTCACGTTTACAGGTGCCGCATCCGGAAATGGCACACCGCGGTTTTGTTCTGCAACCGTTGCATGATCTGGCGCCGGATATCATGATTCCGG
>JBBDSJ010000098.1:0-15700 GCA_040905025.1 Gammaproteobacteria bacterium | reverse complement strand
AAGACAACGCTGGCGAAACGCCTGGCCACAGCACTCCGGGTCGACAGTCTGCTTGAGCAGGCCGAAGCGAATCCGTTTCTGCCGCGTTTTTACCGGGATCCGCAGGCAGCGGCATTGCCGACCCAGCTGTTTTTTCTGTTTCAACGCGCACAACAAATTCAGTCGCTGCGTCAGGGTGATTTATTCAGGCCAAGCCGGGTACTGGATTTTCTGCTCGACAAGGATCAATTGTTTGCGGAATTAACACTGACACCTGATGAACTGGAATTATACCGGCAGGTATATGCCCGTATGACACTGGAAGCACCGGTTCCGGATCTGGTGATCTATTTACAGGCGCCGCCGGAAGTATTACTCAAGCGGGTGCGGGCTCGTGGTATTGATTATGAGCAATTGATTGATGAAGATTATCTGGCGCGGGTAGCGGCGTCATATGTGGATTTCTTTTATCATTATGATCGCTCGCCGTTATTAATCGTCAACACCGCCGGACTCAATCTGGCCGAGGGTGAAGACGACTTCAATCTGCTGCTCGAGCAGATACGCCAGCTGCCGCCGGGCCGGCATTATTTCAATGCCCAGTCGATGCCAATGGAAAAAGCCTACGCCTGACAGACACTGCCGCAACGCAGCATTTTGCAGTATTATCTACTGCCCATCGACGCCTGACATGTTCCCGCCATGATTGACAAGCTCACATTACCGCAGCTCCGGGCGATGAAATCGCGCCGTGAAAGGATCGTCAGCCTGACCGCTTATGACGCCGGTTTTGCCCGTGTCCTTGATCGTGCCGGCATTGAAGTTTTGCTGGTGGGCGATTCGCTCGGCATGGTCTTGCACGGTGCCGACGATACGCTGGGTGTAACCATGAACGACATGGTTTACCACAGTCGGCTGGTGGCCGTTGCAGCGCAGCGGGCGCTGGTCGTGACGGATATGCCGTACATGACCTACACAACCCCGGCGCAGGCGCTTGCCAACGCCCAGCGGCTGCTGCGCCAGGGCCGCGCCAATGTCGTCAAGCTCGAGGGCGGCGAAACCTTTGCCCCGACTATCGCGTTGCTGACAAAAAATCACATTCCGGTATGCGCACATCTGGGCTTGTTGCCGCAATCCATTCGTGAATACGGTGGCTATCATATGCAGGGGCGTGATAGCGCCGGCGCGGCGCAGATACTGGCGGATGCAAAAACTCTGGCGCAGGCAGGCGCCGTTATGCTGGTGCTGGAATGTGTGCCGGCGAGTCTGGCGGCCAAAGTGACTGTCGCGATCGATATTCCGGTGATCGGAATTGGTGCCGGCGCCGATTGCGATGGTCAGGTGCTGGTCTTGCAGGACTTGCTGGGGATCAGTGTCCGGCAACCACGCTTTGCACGTAATTTTCTCGCCGGTCAGGACGGTATCGAAGCTGCAGTCCGGGCCTATATCAACGCTGTGAAACAACGTGAATTTCCCGGTCCGGAACATACTCCGGCGAGCTGACTGGCAGCCATGCAAACACTACGTGATATTTCGGCGCTGCATGCGCAAACAGCGGCCTGGCGGCAGCAGGCACAGTCCATTGTGTTGGTGCCGACCATGGGTAATCTGCATGCCGGCCATCTGGCATTGATGCAGGCAGCCCGCGCCCAGGCGGACAGGGTGTTGGCCACAATTTTTGTCAATCCTATTCAGTTTGTTGCCGGTGAAGATTTTACCGATTACCCGCGCACCGAGGCCGATGACCGGCGGCAACTGGCAGAAGCCGGTGTCGATGCCGTATTCATGCCGACGGTTACCGAACTGTTTCCGGCGGGACAGTCCCGGCATACCCATGTGCAGGTGCCGGATTTGGACAATATTCTCTGTGGTGCGAGCCGGCCCGGGCATTTCACCGGCGTGGCGACGATTGTGACCAAGCTGCTGAACCTGACGCAGCCGGAAGTCGCGATATTCGGTGAAAAGGACTATCAGCAATTACTGGTCATTCGCCGGCTCTGTACTGATCTCGCCCTGCCGGTGCGGATCGTCGGCCTGCCGACCCTGCGCGAGGCCGATGGTCTGGCGTTGAGTTCACGCAATGCCTACCTCAGCAAGGCAGAACGTGCGATTGCGCCGCGTTTATACGAGATTCTGACGGCACTGGCCACGCAACTCGCCACTGATGCGGGGACATTGACTGACGAGTCCCTGACAATGCTTGAGGCCGGGGCTTGCAAGCAGCTGGCAAGTGCAGGTTTTAAACCGGATTATGTGGCTATTCGGCATGCCGACGATTTGCGTGTGCCCGAAAACGGTGCAGATATACAGAATCTGAGAATCCTGGCGGCGGCCCAGCTGGGCCGCGCCCGCCTGATTGATAATGTGCCGGTATCATTGAAGCACAAGCCCTGATCAGCCATACTTATCGACCGTTTTCACGAGTCCTTGAACAGCATCCAAGACCATGCAGCTCACCATACTCAAAGCCAAACTGCATCAGGCCTGTGTCACGCATTCCGAGATTGATTATGACGGTTCGTGCGCGATTGACGGCTATTTGCTCGATCTTGCCGGTATTCACGAATACGAGCAGATCCAGATTTACAATATCAACAACGGTGAACGGTTCACGACCTATGCCATCCGTGCTGAAGAACGTTCCGGCATTATTTCAGTCAATGGTGCTGCCGCGCACAAGGCCAGCCCCGGTGACCGGGTGATTATTTGCGCCTATGCCGGCCTGCCGGCCGAGGCCATGAGCAGCTTCAAGCCGACGCTGGTTTACCTCGACGAGCACAACCATGTTCGCCGGGTGACACAATCCATTCCTGTCCAGGCCGCCTGACGTAACATCCTCTAGTTCTGTTTTTTCTGCATCTATTCATCGGCACGACTTGGCCGCTTTTGTAATTTGCGTTGCAGCGTACGCCGGTGCATGCCCAGTCGCCGTGCAGTCGCTGAAATATTACCGTCGCACTCGGCCAGCACTTTCTGGATGTGTTCCCATTCCACCCGGTTCAGCGGTACCGGTTTTGGATTAACCGGCATGTCGGCCTGGCCCTCGTTGCGTGTAAACGCGGCAATAATCTCATCGGCATCGGCCGGTTTGGTCAGGTAATGCAAAGCGCCCAGTTTGATGGCCTCGACCGCCGTCGCAATACTGGCATAACCGGTGAGTACAACGATCTTCAATGCCGGTTGGGCGGCATGCAGTTGTGGTATCAACGTTAAGCCCGAATCGCCGGGCATATTCAAATCCACCAGGGCGTAATCAAAGCTATGCTGGCTGATCAGTTCGCGCGCGCTGTTGGCATCAATGGCTGTGCTGACAGTAAAGCCACGCTTTTGTAATGACCGCGCCAGTACGTTGCCGAATGTCGGGTCATCATCGACCAGCAGGAATGCAGACTGTGTCATGACGCTCTGGTAAGCAGGGACTGTAATGGCAGGTTGATGTTCACTTGAGTGCCGCCGTGTTCATGATCTGTAATCTCAAGGCTGCCGCCAAAGCGTTGCAACGTGGTGCGGGCAAGAAACAGACCGAGTCCCATGCCGGGATTGTCGGTTGCTGATTTGCTGCTATAGGCAAGTTTGCCGATCTGTTCTGTTGTTGCCGCTGACAAACCCTGGCCATTATCGATAATCATCAATCGCAGAATATGTTGTTCACATTCAGCCTGTATAGCAATCTGTGTCGCAGTGGCGTCAGCAGCATTATGCAATACGTTATGCAACGCCTGTGTCAGTGTACGATCCGTCAGAATCGTCGGTGTCTGGCCGTGCCAGTCAACATCAACGGTGACGCCGTCACGCAGTGTTTGCCATTCGCTAATGACTTCATCCAGATAAATGTTTAATGGCAATGGCCGGCCGGCATCGGCCTGCAACTGGCCGGCGTTCTCGGCCATGCCGGCCAGTGCTTTTTTGCAGCGATCGATCTGGTCACGTAACAACGCCAGTGATGCCTGCATCTCCGGTTCTGTATTATCTGCCTGCATGTCCTTGACCAGCACGGCCATTGTTGCCAGCGGTGTGCCGAGTTCATGGGCGGTGCCGGCGGCCAGACTGCCCAGTGCGATCAGTTGTTCATTGCGTAATGCCGCTTCGCGTGCGCGTGCCAGTGCCGCATCACGTTCATGTAATGCACGGCCAATGTGACTGACCACAAAAACCAGCAACGCAGCACTCAGAATAAAGCCATACCACATGCCCCACAGGTGTAAATCAAAACCGCTGCCGATGAGTCCGGTTTCGGTGTCATGTTGATGACTATGATGTAGCGCCTGATCCGGCAACGGCTGATGCAAGAGCATGAGCAGGGTATAGGCAATAACTGCCAGACCCGCCAGTACCCCGGCACTCTTCAATGGCAGGCTGGCGGCAGCAAAGGTGATCGGTAACAGAAACAGCGTAATAAACGGATTGAACGGCCCGCCGGTGAAGTAGACCAGGACACTCAGCGCGGCAATGTCCACCAGCAGCTGGCGTAGTATCGCACCATCACTGCTGGCATTGGTATGCGGCAAATGCTGCCAACTGTAGGCTGTGTAGCCGAGCAGCAGAGCAAGTACCAGGCCGACTGGCCACCACGGCAAACTGACGTCATACAGACCGGCTGTCAGCAGCAGCGCCAGCACCTGGCCGCTGACGGCCAGCAGCCGCAGCAGCAACAGATAGCGCAAGCGCTGCTGCATGAACGGGCGGGCGCTGTCACGCGGACTGAATTCTGCGGATGTATGCATACGCTGGCATTATAGCGGTCTGGCCCCGATCAGACCTGCGACGCGTTGCCGCAGACGGGCATGGCCATTGCCCGGGAATTATTTAATAAATCTAAATAAAAACTATTTGCATTTAGTTTTAGTTATAGCTATTATTCTTCCCGCAGCTCAGCGATAACTTGGCAAGCACAGGGACGTGCTCTTTTTTATACGGCAGCTGTCATCTCTGGTGTAAATGTGCGCGGCAACGGCCGGGCGCAGCTTTTGCGTGCGCGCTTCAGCATCTGCTGTTTACAATCCGCAATATAGCGTCGAAATTCAGCTGTTCAAGCCCTTGCTGCGGATTGAATGGTGGCCGCGTAAGATAGCACTTTTCGCAAAACAAAAAGCTGCCCAAGCTCATGACAAACACCACCTTCTCGCCCAGCGCCTGTGTGCTGCTGATTGGCAATGAAATTCTCTCCGGCCGTACCCAGGATAAGAACCTCAGCTTTATTGGCCAGGCGCTCGCGCGTATTGGCATACCTTTAATGGAAGCGCGGGTTATTCCCGATATTCATGCAGTTATTATCGATACACTGAACGAATGCCGCCATAAGTATGACTATGTCTTTACCACCGGCGGTATCGGCCCGACCCATGATGACATCACTACTGTCGCGGTTGCTGCGGCATTGGATCTGCCGGTGATCCGGCATCCAGAAGCCGACCGGACGCTGCGCGATTATTATGGCGCGAAAGCCAACGCCGCGCGCATGAAAATGGCCGACGTGCCGGACGGCGCCGAACTTATCGCGAACCCGTTGAGCATGGCACCAGGCTACCGGATAGAAAATGTATTCGTGCTCGCCGGAGTGCCGGCAATCATGCAGGCGATGATGGATGCGATCATTCCGCAACTGCGGCAAGGCACACCGATACTCAGTCGCACACTGCGCACCGATCTGCGCGAAGGCGAACTTGCTGCAGGCCTGAATGAAATTCAAAACCGTTATGCCGACATCAGTATCGGCAGCTATCCGTTTTTCACGCACGACAAACTTGGCGTGAATCTGGTCTTGCGTGGCATCGATACAGAACAGCTTGATAACGCCGCAAATGCAGTGGAAGCCCTGATCAAATCACTCGACGGTGAAGTGCAGCGGCTGGATGACTAGTACATACTATAAATGACCTCAAGATTAATTCCCTTTCCCAGAACCGTGGGAGAACATTGAGGGTACTTTTTTAGGCTGCTTTCAGGAACTACAGAAGATAAAGTAACCGGGTCAGTAAAATAATTGCAGTTAATTCCTATGATGGATGGCGGGCGGATGGAAAAAGAAGCAACTGCGCGAATAAAAATCAACAGGCTACTTGAGTCAGCAGGTTGGCGTTTTTTCCCGGGGGACGATGCGCCGGCAAATATCTGTCTGGAGCCCAGCGTCAGCATCAAATCAGTGGATCTTGATGCCCTCGGCGATGATTTCGAGAAAACCTCAAAGGGCTATATTGATTTTCTGCTGTTGGATGCCAAAGGTTTTCCACTGATTGTTCTTGAAGCCAAGTCCGAGGATAAAAATCCATTGGTTGGTAAGGAGCAGGCACGTAAATATGCCCGCTCGCAGAATTGCCGGTTTGTTATCCTATCCAATGGCAATTTGCACTATTTCTGGGATTTGGAACGCGGCAATCCTTATGTGATTACTGCGTTCCCCGCACCCGAATCTGTAATCTGCTACCAGAAGGTTGCCCCGAATCCACAACAGCTCATTGAAGAGCCCGTCAAGGACGACTATATCGTCCTGACCCAACGGCCCAACTATGCAGCGGAAGCCGCATGGAAAAATGAAGCCGAGCGGCCTGGCTATATTCAGGCTAACAAACTGGGTTTCCTGCGGCCCTACCAATTGCAGGCGGTGCATGCCCTGCAATCTTCGGTAAAACAGGGCAAGGACAGATTTTTGTTTGAGATGGCTACCGGAACCGGGAAGACGCTGACTTCCGCCGCAGTTATTAAACTGTTTCTGCGGACAGGTAATGCCAGCCGTGTTCTGTTTCTGGTTGATCGGCTAGAGCTTGAGGAACAGGCCAACAAGGCATTCAAGGCACTGCTGGCTGCGGACTTCAAATCAGTTATCTACAAGGAAAACCGTGATGACTGGCAGCGGGCCGAAATCGTGGTAACAACCGTCCAGTCGCTATTGTTCAACAATAAATACCAGAAAAAATTCTCGCCGACAGACTTTGATCTGGTTATCTCTGATGAAGCCCATCGTTCAATAGGCGGTAATGCGCGCGCTGTATTCGACTATTTTGTGGGCTACAAGCTGGGCTTGACCGCGACACCACGTGACTATCTCAGGCGGTTTGATGGTGCCAGAGCTACGACACGCGACCCACGGGAAGCCGAGCGGCGGTTACTGCTGGACACCTATCGGACTTTTGGCTGTGACAGTGGCGAGCCGACCTTTCGGTATTCGCTATTGCAGGGTGTTAAAGATGGTTACCTGATCAATCCTACAGTCGTCGATGCCCGCACCGAGGTTACAACCGAATTGCTGTCAGAAGAGGGCTTCATCGTAACCGTTACTGACGATACCGGCGAGAATAAGGAAGAAGCCTACAAACAGCGTGAATTTGAAAAGCGCTTTTTCTCCGAGACGACCAACCAGCTTTTTTGCCGCACCTTTCTTGAAAATGCCTTGCGTGATCCGGTTAGCAAGGAAATCGGTAAATCCATCATTTTTGCTGTCAGCCAGAATCATGCTGCAAAGTTGGTGCAGGTGTTAAACGAAATCGCCGATCTCATGTTTCCCGGCAAATACCAGTCAGACTTTGCCGTACAGGTCACATCATCAATTGCCGATGCGCAGCAATTTACCGTTAATTTCAGCAACAATAACCTGCTTGGCTCCGGCAATTTCCTGGAAACCTACAAAACCAGTAAGGCACGGGTTTGTGTCACGGTCGGGATGATGACCACGGGTTACGATTGCCCGGATATTCTGAATCTTGGGCTGTTCCGGCCCATTTTCTCGCCCACGGACTTTATCCAGATTAAAGGCCGTGGTACGCGCCGGCATAATTTTCTGGAGCAGCTTTTCGATGATAATCTCCGTCAGGATATTACCCAGCCACAAAAGACGGCATTCAAGCTATTCGACTTTTTTGCCAATTGTGAATATTTTGAAAAGGAATTCAATTACGACGAAGTACTGAAATTGCCACGCCCGCGTGGCAAGCGTATTGAGGATGGTGAAGGCGGTGAGCCACCGGTGATATACGACGGTCAATATGAGCATCTCGGCCACGATATTCTGGCCGGTATTCGGGAAGAGACTATCGGCGCTGAAGGAATGAAGATTGATCGGATGTTTTTCGAGAGATTCGAAGACACCGTACGCGAAGATCCGAATATCGTGGCGGCTGTCGAGGCCGGTCAATGGGATCGTGTAATTGATTACGTCAATCGTGAGGTTTTCGACAGGCCCGATGAATATTTTAATCTGGATAAACTGCGCCGTGCGGCGGCCGTGGATCGGCGTCTGACCTTGCGTGAGATACTGGAAAAGGTCTTTGGTATGATTCCGCGTTTCAAATCCAGAGATGAACTGCTGGAAGAGGAGTTCTCCAAATTTGTTGCTGATCACAAACCGGATGAGGCCAAATCAATCCCGGCGATTAAAAATTATTTCAAGGCGTACGTTACCAGCGATCAAATTCGTTATATCATCGAGCAGCGGCACTTTCAGGACCTTGCCACCAATGCTGCATTCAATAACCGTGATTTCAAGGCCGTGCCTACCAAATATCGGGAACTCATTCCTGAATACGTCAAGGATTATGTTTCCTTGAATCAATTTACTGCCTGAGCAAGTCATGCTGGATACCAATACCAAGCGTCGTATTGATACTGCCCGCGATATTCTCGTCGGCAAGGTACCGGACCCGAAAAGCCAGGTCGAGCAGATCACCATTGCACTGATTTATAAATTCATGGATGACATTGATGCCGAAAGTGAGGAATTTGGTGGCAAACGCAAATTTTTTGCTGGCAAGTATGCCCGCTATGGCTGGGCCAAGTTGATGCGTTCCGGTCTCGGTGGTCATGAAACCCTTAATTTGTATGCCGAGGCCATTACCAAAATCCCGGAGAATCCCGGTATCCCGCCGCTGTTTCGCGATATTTTCAAGAATGCCTACTTGCCCTATCGCGATCCGGAAACACTGAAAAGCTTCCTGAAAATCATAGACGAGTTTGAATATGATCACAGTGAACGGCTCGGCGATGCTTTCGAGTATCTTCTATCCGTACTCGGTTCGCAGGGGGATGCTGGCCAGTTCCGCACACCACGCCATATTATTGATTTCATCGTTGCGGTGCTGGACCCGAAAAAGCATGAAACCGTGCTTGACCCTGCCTGTGGTACGGCTGGATTTCTGATTTCAGCCTATAAGCACATACTTCGCGCCAATAGTTCGCCGGAAGGAATTGAGGTCAATGGCCGTGATCAGCCGGTAGCAGTAGAAGCGTTGCATGTTTCAAAGATCCCGCCTGCCCGTGGTGATTTGCTAACGCCGGATGAGCGTAAAAAGCTGGCCGGTAATCTCAAGGGGTATGATATTTCGCCTGACATGGTGCGGCTGTCACTGGTCAATATGTACCTGCATGGCTTCAGTGACCCGCATGTGTATGAATACGATACGCTGACTTCACAGGATCGCTGGAATGAATACGCCGATGTAATTCTGGCAAATCCGCCCTTCATGTCACCGCGCGGCGGCATCAAGCCGCATAACCGTTTTTCGGTGCAGTCCAAGCGTAGTGAAGTTTTATTTGTGGACTACATGGCCGAGCATCTCACACCCGGCGGTCGGGCCGGAATTATCGTGCCAGAGGGCGTGATCTTCCAGAGCCAGACTGCTTACAAACAATTACGCAAAATGCTGATTGAGGACTATCTCGTCGCGGTCATCTCATTGCCGGCCGGTGTGTTCCAACCGTATTCCGGCGTCAAAACCTCAATTCTGATCCTGGACAAATCACTCTCGAAAAAAACTTCCACGATAGCTTTTTTTAAAATCGAGAATGATGGTTTTGGCCTCGGTGCCCAGCGCCGCCCGATTGATAAAAACGATCTGCCACAGGTTCAGACTGAGTTTGCTGAATATATGCGCCGCCTGCATGCAGGTGAAGCAGTACAAGGTTCATTGACCGGAAAAGGGAAGGCTGAGGGTTGGTCACCGACACTAGGACTGGTAGTGCCCAAGGAGAAGATCGTTGCCAATGGTGATTACAATCTGAGTGGAGAGCGGTATAGGGAGATAACACAAAAAAATACAATTTTCCCTCTTCTTCCATTAGGAGATTTGTGTGAACTGATCGGCGGATCAACTCCTTCGAAAAAGAAGGACTCTTACTGGAAGAATGGCACCATAAAATGGATATCCTCTAAGCATATTGATTCGGGAGGCAGGATAGTAGGATATGAGTTAATTACAGAAAGCGCGGTTAATGAAACATCCACACGAGTTGCAAATGCCGGATCAACAATCATTATTACACGTGTGTCTGTTGGTAAATATGCTATTGCAGATGATGAGTATGCAATAAATCAGGATCTTACTGCCCTTGTTTCAAAGGATGAAAACCGACTAGCTTCGGAATATATTCATGTGGTTGCACCGTATATTTCTACAATTGTCGAACGCAGTGCTGAAGGAATTGGTGTGCGCGGTGTCACCCGAAATTTTCTTGCATCTCTTAAAATTCCTTTGCCGCCGCTAGATGTGCAGAAAGAAATCGTGGCGGAAATTCAGGGCTATCAGAAAATCATCGACGGCGCCCGCGCCGTCATCGATAACTACCGCCCGCATATACCCATCCATCCTGACTGGCCGTTGAAACCAATCCGCGACGTATGCGTTATTAATCCACGGAAGTCAGAAACCAATGCTTTGGATGCTTGCACGGAGGTGTCTTTTGTTCCAATGGCTAATATAAATGAGCATGAAATGTATTTTGAGCCAAAGGATACCAAGCGCCTTGATGAGGTTACAGCAAGCTACACCTTCTTCAAGAACGGAGATGTTTTGATCGCCAAGGTAACGCCGTGCTTCGAAAATGGTAAGGCCGGCATTGCTGCTGGGTTATACAATGGTATTGGTTTTGGTTCCAGTGAGTTTTATGTCTTAAGACCGGGTGAAAATGTGCTTTCTGAATGGATATACATATCAGTTTCATGTCCCGCTTTCCGTTCATGGGCTATTCCAAGAATGACAGGGACAGGAGGGTTGCAGAGAGTTCCGCGGTCTGTCATAGAAAATTATGATATCCCGCTACCATCTCTTGAGATTCAAAAGGAGATGATTTCTGATATCGAAGCCGAGCAAAAACTGGTCCATGCCAATCAAGAGTTGATTTCCCGCTTCGAAAAGAAGATTGAAGCTACTCTTGCCCGTATCTGGGGCGAATAGTCAGGATCACTGATTATTTATTATGATTCATCGTACAAACGCAATACGCATTCGTGATAGCCAGGAAATGACAAACCAATAAATTTCCGCCACATCAATATATGAATTTTCAGCTGGGGTGATTCATGATCACCGCCGATGATCAACATGATAGGTTCGGGCGTTCTTGATGGGGGATGCGTTGCAATTTTACAAAGTGTCCGCTTGTCTAGCCGGGACAACATGGCAGTGGCATCAGGGTGGGTATGCCAGTCTCCCAGATAGCTGAATAATTGCGCTGATTCTTCATAGATTCGCGCAATTTCTCCGATATGGTACTCCGTATCCGGCTCGAATCGATGTAATTCATGTATGGCTTTTGGCCCCGGGCCAATGATGTGCTTTAGAACAATTTCAGTTTGGGCCTCATTCCAATATCCCATGAGAATGCCGCCAGTTTCATCAGGATAGTATTTATCTGCCTGAAAAAGAAGTTCTTTATATAATGCATTCTGAATCCATAGAACAACTTGCCTAGCCATGATTGCATTCAGGATGAGGTACAAGCGGAAAGGTTTCCCATGAAACCGGTTGTAACGTCCCGTCCGCCTGCCGTAGTCGAACGACTCCAACATCCCAGTTCATTTTCGGATATGCGTTTTCATGACCTGCTGAAAGAATACTTGCCGCCATTCGCACCGCTTCCAGTACGATAACATCCGAATCGAAGGCTGTGCCTGTCGTAGTTGGAGTGCGGCAACCTGCTGGCTGAATATCCTCGCCCGGCATAGAGTCCGGCACAGGAATTTGCCCATTTTTTTGATAATTTTTCATGCAGGACCAGCAACCCGATTTTCCGGGTAGATAGCGACCAACAACTCCGCCCCAGCAGCCAGGACTTGTTTCAGCCCACAGGTGAGTTTTGCCACGATGCAGACATTCCAGACGCAGATAGTTGCTGACGGTAAAATCAGCTGTTGCATCGAATACCAAATCGGCTGCTTCTATTGCTTCGTCAAGCTTTCTTCGCTGATCATTTGCATGGGCTGACGGATCACCTATTCGATAGTTGATGGGTTTCGCATGAACATAAGGGTATTCAGCCTGTATGTAGTTTTGCAAAAACAGTGCCTTGGATCTGCTTGATGCAGACCAGCCGAGGGCCCAGCGCGAAATAGTGCCTAATTCGACGAAATCGCCGTCACATAGCGTTAGCTTGCCGATGCCAGCCTTCGCAAGTTGTAATGCTGCAGCCCCGCCGAGCATGCCCAGGCCGACAACCAGTACATGTTTATCTCTGAGCGGGTGTAATTCAGGAGTTCTGGCAAACAGCGCGCCGCCAGCCTGAGCCGGACGCAGGAAATGATAGTCTGTTTTTCGTTTTTCTTTATTCGGAACCGCTACGCTGAATATCCAGCCATCCTGACGATGCCGCCAGGCTGTTTCCTCCGGGAATAAAGTCGCCGCGAGATTTGGCTGGCCGTTTTTAACCGGGTTTTTTTGACCTTTTGTTTCCGGATGAACCGATTCAAAATGCGCTTGTGCTGATTCAATACATGGAGGCTGATTAGTTCGAATCCACTTGCCTTGTAATGAACTGCAATTTGCATATTTACGCTTGATCCATGGCTCGGTATTGGCAATCGTTATATTTTTCTCATCAGATATGCTCATCAAAGCGCCTCTAAGGTTTTGTGTTTCCCAGCGCCAGCCAAGGTTTCCTTTATTTCGGTCTTCAGGCACCTGTAGATCGCCGGCAATTATCTGCGCCCCCTCTGGATAGGATGCATATTCACTCCAGGGTTCCCCTTGATGTGTTTCGCTTCGGCTGGCTATATCGCTATCGGGCTGTTCAGCTGTTTCCCTTAGGCGCTGGAATTGTGTTTCCAGCAAGCCTGCTAAGGTCTCAGTAACTCGCCAGTCGCCGGTCGGGTTTCCCAACAGGCAGAGGTTTTTATTAACCGGGTTTTGATGGCGTGGAAGCTTAAGTCCGTCTGCATTGACCAGTACCGGGAAACAGGGGTATTCGATTGGATATAGCGCCTCCAGATTCACCTGCTCACCGCTGCTGGAATAACGCAGGTCGATGACCATGCGGCCCGTCGCTTCGTCCTGTAGACGTATGGTGTACTCGATGCCCGCCCGTTCAAGCGCCTCCAGCTCTTCCCTGAGCTTCTCAGGATATCGCTGCCACCAACATTCCATGGTTATGCTCAGCCTACCGGACGGTCTTTGGGTGGCCGAGGTGGCTCGTGTGGTCCGGGCCGTGGCGGATCGGGAGGTTGACCCTTGCCGGGCGTTTCGCTTGGTGGGCCTTTGGGAACATCAGGACGTCCCGGCGGATTTCTTTTGCTCATGATAAATTCCTCAAAAAAGATTAATTGAAATGTCAGTTCAAACTTAAGCTGAGAGGCTGGTTACAGGCGGGTTACCGCAGATTCTGAAGTGCAGCGTATTACAGCGAGAGTTTTGATGATTAAATAGTATACAAAAAAACAAAACTTGTCAAGATGATAACTTATGACTATACTTTTAATGAAATTGTAGTATTTAAATTATTGATATTTATAATTAAATTAATTTATGGCTTAGGCTGCGACATCCATGCCTCCGTAGCTGATTGCCCATCGAGGAGAAAAAAATGTCTACCCATAGCGTCATTGCCGCCAATTTGGCCCGCCTGAGGGCGGATCGCGGCATGAGTCAGGAGGAATTGGCGCAAGCAGCGAAAATCTCGCGTGTCTCACTCAGCAAAATTGAGCGTGGTGCGGTTGTGCCGCGTTCAAAAACCCTCACTGATCTTGCCAAAGCCTTGAATGCAAGTTTGCGTGATTTGGTTACCGCTGTTGATGTGGTACCCAATGTCCGGTTTCGTGCTGATAAACGTGTTAATAATCGCGAGCAGATTCTCGCCGAGGTTTCTGCCTGGCTGGCTGCATACCGTTGGCTTGAATCCGAGCTTGATGATAAGGAAACCTTCAAGCTGTTATCGCTGGTAGGCCAGTACACCGATCCCGTGGTGCTTGCGCAAAAAGCGCGTGCCAAGCTCGGTCTGGGTGAGAAAGAGCCGGTACGCGACATCTGTGGCTTGCTTGAGGATAACGGTGTGAAAGTGCTGTTGCTGAAAAAGGCCACTGATGCCTTTTTTGGCCTTAGTGTTGGTCCCAATGATGGCGGACCGGCGGTTGTTGTAAATACCTGGGATAGAATTTCTGTTGAGCGCTGGATTTTTACTGCCGCGCATGAATTGGGGCATATTCTGCTGCATAAAGAAGCTTTCGATTGCCGCAAGGCGGAGGAGGCAGAACAGGAAGAACGCGAAGCTGACCTTTTTGCCAGCAATTTTCTCATGCCTGAGGCCGGCTTTGATGAAGAATGGCAACAAACTTATGGTTTGCCATTCCTGCAACGTGTACTCAAGGTAAAGCGTATTTACCGTGTGAGCTACAAGACTGTCCTGTACAGGCTAAAAGCATCTGGCAATGAAGATGAATCAGTTTGGAAAGTATTTCAGGTCCAGCATCGTATGCGCTTTGGTAAGACTCTGAAAAAAATTGATGAACCTGACCGGCTAGAGGCAGGCGAGTTTCGTTTCCAATGGCCTCGCGCGGGGGAACCGGATGGACTGTCTGAAAGTGATTTTTTGCAGGATCGATTGCACAGACTGGTGCGGATTGCCTTCGATCGAGGCGCGGTATCAATGGGCCGTGCCGCAGAATTGCTGAGAATTTCTCGTGATGATATGCGAGAACTCGCAGCTTCATGGGCTGGTTAAATCATGCCGAAGTCAGGGACGATACTGCTTGCCGATGCTGATGTCCTGATTGATTACATCAAGTCGGATTTTTCAATCCTCGGCCTGGTCGCCAGATATACTGCACCGGTGTATGTATTGCAGGAAATACTTGTAACGGTCGACGGATTGTCGAAAACTTTATGCAGACATCACGGTATTAAAGTCATAGAAACCGATACTGAATTGATACTGACGGCAGGCGGAAAAGGTGGCGCAATGAGCCCGGAAGATTGGCTTTGCTACTTGCAATGTGAGAGAAACGGATGGGTATGTGTTACCAACGATAAAGCGCTAATCCGCACCTGCAGGGAAAATGACATTGCTTGCCGTCGGGGACTTCGCCTCATGATAGATTTGGTTGGGAGTGGACACATATCAAAAGCTAAGGCTAAACGAGTGGCTATCGCAATTCATCAAATAAATTCGGGGCATATTAATCAGCGAGTTCTTGACGAGTTTCTCGACGAGATTCTCGACGAGATTGGCTGAAACAATTTCTATTTTGTAACCACTATAGCTGTTGAGTTGATATTTGAAAGCTATTGTAATGCCAGGATATGCTCAGAATTACGTAATTTTGACCAAGTGTCGGAATAACTGCTCAAAAAATCGGATTTTTGAGCAAACGGTAGATTAGGGGTCTCGCGTTAGCTAAGACATTTGTTGTTGTCTTAGCAGTGCGGAAGTATAGCCTGGGCAACATTAGATACTTGTAAAGTTGCTTAGTATTGGTGCCGGGAGCGAGAGTCGAACTCGCACTCTGTTGCCAGAACCGGATTTTGAG
>JBBDSJ010000097.1:0-4511 GCA_040905025.1 Gammaproteobacteria bacterium | reverse complement strand
TATCAATATCTGTTGTCTATTATCTACCATCTACTCACCATCAACTATCGAATTGCTTATGGATATTATTTACCTCAATGATCTGCGCATAGACACTGTGATCGGCATTTATGACTGGGAGCGGCGTATTAAACAGACCGTTATCCTGGATATTGAAATGGGCGCGGACATACGTGCCGCGGCCAACAGTGACAATATCGACGATACGTTAAATTACAAACTGGTGGCCAAACGCCTGTTTGAGTATATCGGTGAAAGCCAGTTTGAACTGGTCGAGACGCTGGCCGAACGTGTCGCCGAATTGCTGATGCAGGAATTCAATGTGCCGTGGCTACGTTTGCGCGTGAACAAGCAGGGCGCTGTTCGCGGCGTGCGTGATGTCGGTGTCATCATAGAGCGTGGGCAGAAATTCTGATGACGCGGGTGTATATCGGTCTGGGTACGAATATTGACCGTGAGCGTTATCTGCGTATCGGGCTGGACAATTTGCGCGAAGCATTCGGTGAATTGATGTTGTCGACGGTCTATGAAACCGTGGCCGTCGGTTTCGCGGGCGATAACTTTTATAACATGGTCATTGGTGTCGATACTGATCTGACACCGGTCGAGGTCTATCAGACATTGCGCCGGATCGAGACGGCACACGGACGCCAGCGCCAGCAGCCGCGCTATTCGGCACGCACTCTGGATCTGGATTTATTGTTGTATGACGATCAGGTGCTGAAAACGCCGGAATTTGAAATCCCGCGCTATGACATCGATGAATATCCGTTTGTGTTGGCGCCATTGGCGGAACTTGATGGTGATCGCCGGCATCCGCTCAAGGGTAAAACATATGCTGAATTATGGGCCGCGTATGACAAGACTGATCTTGAAATGTGGCCGCTACAGATTGAGTTGAATCCTGCCTGACTTATGCCAATCAATATTATCTGTTTCGGTGATTCAATAACTGAAGCTGCCGAATTTCCGTATGAACAACGCTGGCCGACGCTGCTGCAGGCGCAGCTGGATGCGCTCTGGCCGGATGGATTCATGGTCTTGAATCGCGGTGTCGGTGGCAACACAAGTGCGCAGGGCTTTGATCGCTTCGCACTGGATGTGTTGCCGTTTCTGCCGGGAATTCTGTTGCTGGAATTCGGACTCAACGACGCCAATGTCCGCGACTGGGCGCGGGTACCACGGGTCGGTGTCGATGAGTTCAGGAAAAACCTGCGCGAATTTCAACGCTTGGCACTGCATCATGGTGGCCAATGTGTGTTCGTGATTAATCATCTGCTCGGTGATGTTGTCGGCCAGCAGGGCAACAATGCGGGCTTCCGCGATAATCTCGCACCTTACAACGCGGCCTTGCGTGAACTGGCAGTGACACTGAATACGCCTTATATCGACCTGCCTTCGTTGATGATCTCACAGAATATTGATACTGATGCAATGCTGGCTGCCGACCAGTTGCACTTGTCAGCAGAAGGCAACCGGCATTATGCCGACATGATTCTGGCCGGGTTGCGATCCACAGTGCTGGCCGTGACTGGCTGAATCAGGTTTTTTGTCGCATACTCAGTTGCAGAATTTTCAGGCACCGCCACGTTTACGGGAGAACAGACATGCTGCGTCGCTTCACGGTTTTGCTGCTGTTGTTGTGCATCGTTGCACAGGTGGCCGGTTGTGCCGGCCTGAAATCACGCGAGAAGATTACGCGGCTGGAGAAAAGTCTGCAGGATTATGGCGCGATGCTGCGCTGGGCCCGGTATTATGATGCCCACGATTTTGTATTTTCACCGGATGGCAGCAAGCCCGGACTGGATGTCAGTCGTTTCGACGGTTTTCGTATCGCCGCTGTTAACTACATCCGCAGCGATTTGAATCTTGAAGAAACCGAGGCCACGGTCTATGCCGAGATTCAGTACTACAATGACCAGACTGCGACTATCAGCACCCTGCAGGAAACCCAGAGTTGGTGGTATGAAGCGGATAGCCGCCGCTGGTTTCTGGATGGTGAGTTGCCACAGCTCAAATAGCCGGGCAGTTGTTTACGAATCCAGTGTCCGGCCACCATCGACATTGAGTATCTGGCCGGTGACGTAGTCGGCATCAGCAATCATGTAGCGTACGGCACGGGCAATATCGTCAGGTTCGCCGCGCCGCCGTAACGGAATACGATCAAGAATGTTTTGTTGCAGTTCATTATCCATATCTTCAGGCCAGAGTATTGCACCCGGCGCCACGGCGTTAACGCGAACTTCCGGTGCCAGTGCCTTGGCCAGCGCCCGTGTCAGTGTGACCAGTCCGGCTTTGCTGACACTGTAAACCGGGTAGCCTGTCAACGTTCGCTCGGCATGAATGTCCGTCAGGTTTACCACACAACCCTGGCGCTGTTTTAGTTCTGCCGCTGCATGCCGGGTCAGGAACAATGGTGCTTTCAGATTGACATCCAGCAGCTCCTGCCACTGGTCTTCGTTGACGTCAGCAAGCGGGGTCGGATAAAACGCCGAGGCATTATTGACCAGCGCATCAAGCCGGCCCTTGAAAGCAATGGCCTGTTGCACCAGTGGTTGCAGTTCGCGGCTGTCTTGCAAATTCGCCTTGATAGTAAGTGCAGATCCCGGCCGTTGCTGATTCAGCCGTTGCGCCAGTGCGGCGGCGGCCTGGCTCGAGGTGTAATAATGAATCACCACGTCCATGCCGGCCTGATGCAGACATTCGGCAATAGTAGCGCCCACCCGGCGGGCCGCGCCGGTAATCAATGCTGTCTTGCCATGCAGCGCTTCGGTATTATTCATTACTGATGTCACATCCTTTATTCAATCGATTAAACCGGCTGACGGATTCTCACCGTCGATGAACGGCACGGCCGCATTTTCTGCAAGCCAACTTGACATGCCGGTACCGGCAGCCGCAGCACTGACCCATAGCCAACGGCTGCAGGCACATATTGCCGCTGAAATTGATGCAGCAGGTGGCAGTATCAGCTTTGCACAATACATGGAGCTTGTTCTGTACGCGCCCGGACTCGGCTATTACAGTGCCGGCGCACAGAAGTTCGGTGCCAGTGGTGATTTTATCACGGCACCGGAATTGTCTCCGTTATTTGGCCGCTGCCTGGCCGTACAGTGTCAGCCGTTGCTGGCCAGCATTGATAACGCCAGCATACTTGAGCTGGGTGCCGGCAGTGGTGCGCTGGCAGTGACGTTATTGCAGGATCTGGCCAGCGCCGGCTGTTTGCCGGAGCATTATTATATTCTTGAAGTCAGCGCAGATTTGCGCGCGCGCCAGCAACGCCATCTCGCTGACACAATGCCGGATTATTATGAGCAGATAGTATGGCTGGACGCGTTGCCACAGGACTTTCGCGGCGTGGTTATTGCCAACGAAGTACTGGATGCGTTACCGGTGCATGTGGTTTTACAGCAGGACGGTCAATGGTCTGAGCAATGCGTGGCCTGTTCAGGAGAAGAGCTTGTCTGGCAAACACAGCCGCTGTCGAGCGAACTTGCCGAAACCGTTGCGAATACAATTCCCGGCTCTTTGCCTGATCCATACCAGACTGAAATCAATCTGCGCTTGCCGGACTGGCTGACCGCGCTGGCTGAAAGTATTGAACAGGGACTGATACTGTTTATTGATTACGGTTATCCGCGGACCGAGTATTATCATCCGCAGCGTAACCACGGTACTTTGATATGCCACTATCGCCAGCGTGCGCACGAGGATCCGTTTTTGTATCCGGGCTTACAGGACATCAGCGCATCAGTGGATTTCACATTACTCGCAGAAGCGGCTGTAGCAGCGGGTTTACAGGTCAGTGGCTTTACTACACAGGCGCAGTTTCTGCTTGCCTGTGGTCTGGATCGACTGTTACTGGAAAGCGGGCCGCCGGATAGCCGGGCGTTCATGCAACAGGCACATGCCGCCAAGCAACTACTGTTGCCGGCGGAAATGGGCGAACGTTTCAAGGTGATGGCCTTAAGCAAGGAATTCGAGATGCCGCTGACCGGATTCATGTCAGTTGATCAACGTTACCGGCTATAGCGTATGCAATTCGCCCGGCGGATTATATTGCAGCCTTGCCTGATTCTGGGGCTCGGTTTATTAACCGCCTGCGCTGCTATACAGACAGATGGCCCGGCGCGCAAACCGTTCAAGCTGGAATCGGTTATCAAGTCGGATATTGATACTGTCGTAGAAATCAATCTTGAAATTGTGCAGGATCATTTACGCCGGTTAATGGTCAAGTTGTACAAACGCAATCCTCGCGAGCTGGCAAAATCCCGGCATAAGACTATTGCCGAAAATATTGACAGGTTGTTTGCACGTACTGATGACTGGACCTTTCCGGAACTTGACGGCAAAACCGGGATTGAGGCGCTTTATCTTACATTTGATGACGCTTATCATGGCGATCGGGTATTTGCACTGATGACCGGTCTGACCTCGATGTTAATGGCATCATACGATTACAAGACCGAGTTTTATCTGTTTGATAATCTTGATGCCCAGAAGCTTTACAA
>JBBDSJ010000096.1:0-27171 GCA_040905025.1 Gammaproteobacteria bacterium | reverse complement strand
CTGAGGAGTGGCACACGGATGTGCCGCTAACGGAGCCAAGGATGCAGTATTCATGAATGAATTAATCAGAGCTTCCCTAAATTAAGACCCATGCCATTGCCCGGGGTTCATACTCGCGGTTTCATACTGATATGCCTGCATATTTTCATGCAGTAGCATTACCATTCAATGCCGGTTTTTGCCAGCGATATACCCGCATCGGTGGTACGTTGCGCATTTCCAGGACAGAATCCGGTTCACCCATTATCGGGCGGGCAATATTGGCGACTTCATTGCGGAACTGATAGGCAACAAACCGGCCATTTGGCGCCAGACTGGCGCGAACAGATTTGATAATGTCCTGGCCTACCGATTTTGGTATGGTCGAAAATGGTATCCCGGAAATGACAACATCCGGTGCTCCAAGCTTGTGATCAGCAAGTATTGTTGCCAGGTTTTCGGCACTGCCCTGATGATTGATCAGGCGTTCGTCATCGATTTGATCCAGCAGATCAGTAAATTCAGCGTTCAGTTCGATGGTGAGCAGCTTCGCGTTCGGCGACAGATGCCGTAAAAAAGTACGTGTAGTGCCACCAGTACCGGGCCCGAGTTCTACCACCAGCCGGGCCTCCTGTAATCTGGCGGCATCCAGAATGCGTTGCTCCAGAAAACGTGAACTCGGAATAATCGACCCCACTTGCTGTGGATAACGCAAAAAACCAACGAAAAATGCCAGTCGGTTGGTCTCGCGGGATGTATCATTCGCGATGCGGCTGCTGTCATTATCCATGGAATCTCCTTCTTGTTTTAATCTTGACTTGTTATTTGGGGAGCCTCTGATTAAATCAGAGGCTCCATAAGACTTTCCTCTATGTTATCACAGAGTTGCGAAAGGTCACCCGGTCAGCAACGGCCCCGGTCTGTGTTATCATAGCACCCCGGTTTTACACAGGAGTTCCGAAAAAATGACAGATCGTATTGTATTTCGCTCTGGCGAAAGTCTGGTTGCCGGCGGCCCGCCCGGGACTGCAGCCGAGCCGGAAGTGATTATCGGCGAGCTGGACGGCCCGGTAGGCACCGCGCTGGCAACCTTGACGGGTGACCAGGTTAAGGGTCACTCACGTGTATTCGCAATTTTGAATACCGATATTCAGGTGCGGCCGCTGACGCTGATGGTGAGCAAGGTCACAGTGAATAATAACCGCTACACCAACATTCTGATGGGAACGGTGCAGGCAGCGATTGCCAATGGTGTCCTCGATGCCGTCCGGGCCGGCGATATCCCGAAACAAAAAGCCAATGACCTCGGAATTATTGTTTCAGTCTGGCTGAACCCGAGCGTTGCCAGTGATGATAATCTGGATCATAAAATTCTGTTCGACATTCATCGCAAGGCGACGGCACAGGCAATTCACAAGGCCATGAATCATGAACCGACGATTGACTGGTTACTCGAAAACCAGGACAAGATTACCCACAAGTACTACCAGATGGGTATCGACGGCAAGATTTAATTCCGTCATTCAAATCAGGCAAGCTTTAAACAAGCCCACCTCAGAGATATTTTAACTGCAACTTTACTATGGCCGGCACCTGGTTTCAGTGCCGGCTTTTTATTTCCATGTAATCAAATTTGCCGGGCACGGTATCGATGTATTAGCCAGATGATTAACATAACGCTGACTATGCCGGCGAATATCCAGACTTCATAATCATCAATTTCATCAAGATAAGCTTCAATCGTTTGGCCGAAGTAGAAACCCAGAGTGCCAACAAGACCTACCCAGAGCATGGTGCCGAGAAAGTTCAGACTATGAAAAACAGCAGGCCGTATACCGCTGGCACCGATTGCAAAAGGCGCGATGCTGCGCATGCCATAAAAGAACCGGTAAAAAATAATCAGTAAATATCTGTGTCGATGGAATCGGGACGCGAATTTTTCATAATGTTTATGCCAGTGCGGGCGGCGCTGAATGTACTGCAAGCCCTGACTGCGACCGAGATGATAAAAAAAAGATTCGCTGACATATGTGCCGATAAAACCCAGCAACATGACATATTTCAGTTCCAGGTAACCACGCTGTGAAAAAAAACCGCCAAGCAGCATGACGGATTCGCCCTCAAGCATGGTGCCAAGCAGAATGGCCAGATAGCCATAACTGCTGATAAATGTTTCAAGATCCAAGCAGGTACGTCTCGTGATTAAGTGGGTTCGCCGGCGACGAATACCGATGAACCGGATTCAATAGTCGCTGTATTGACGGTAGATTTGCGGTTCTTCACCAGTCTTGAATTGTATTACGGCAAAATCATCCTTGCGATCACCGACTTCCATACCCGGAGTGCCGACCGGCATTTGCGGAACAGACAGCCCGGTGATCTGCGGGCGGTCGAGCAACAGGCGCTTGATGTCATCGGCCGGCACATGGCCCTCAATCACATAGCCGTCAATAATTGCGGTATGGCAGGATGCCATATTGCGCGGTACGCCAAACCGGCTTTTGATCATCCCCAGTTCACTGGTTGTCTTGTCTTCAACAACAAAATCATGCCGTTCAAGATGTTTTATCCATTTGTGGCAGCAGTCACAATGCGGGCTGCGATAGACGGTAATGGCCTTGTCGCCTGTATAAACAACATGCGCATCGCCCCAGCTGTTGGCGAACACCTGATGGCCTGTTAATAGTATTAAAAATACTAGCAGGAATGCCTGACTGAAAATCAAACGCAGGGCGGTGGAGTTGTATTTCATTTCAGTGTTCTCGTTTGGTTTTTACTATGTATTTTAAACCACACCAGCCCGCGCACAGCAGGCTGACTGCCAACCGGTGACAGGGCCGAGAATCTAGCTGCCATTCAGTGACTGTTTATGCAGGTACTGACGCGCCCTGCCCAGTGCCATCAACGGAAAATAATGCCGGTACAAGTTATAGTTGATCATGAAGGCTCGTTCCAGTTCAACACCTTGACCAAGATGGTCGGCTTCACGTTGCAGATCGATACGCTGGCCGACGCCATAGCCCGGGAAACCGGTGCCGGTATATTCCGGCTCATCCCAGCTGCCATCTACTTGCCGGCTTAGCAGAAAATCAATACCACGCTCAACGGCATCGCGATATTGCTGATTGTTTGTTGCGACCAGACCCATCAAGGCCCAGCCGGTCTGTGATGCCGTGCTCGGGCCGATACCACGCAGACGATCGTCCATGTATGACGCGCAGGATTCACCCCAGCCACCATCATTATTCTGATGCTCCAACAGCCAGTCGGCGGCAAGTTGTATCCAGGGTTCATGCATATCAACTTTCAGGGCCTGTAATGCCGGCAATACGGCACCGACCCCGTAAACATGATTTACCCCCCAGCGGCCAAACCAGCTGCCATCGGTTTCCTGTTCATTGCGAATGAAATCCAGCGCCCTGACGATCACCGGATCTTCGACCGACCAGCCGTTCAATGCCAGCGCTTCAATTACATGCGCCGTGACATCGACACTCGGCGGATCCAGTAATTCACCAAAATCGCAAAACGGAATTCGGGTCAGCCAGGGATGGATGTTGTCGCGATCGAACGCGGCCCAGCCACCGTTACGGCATTGCATGGCCAGCACCCAGTCTGTTGCCCGGCTGATAGCTTGATCGATGCTGCCACGTTGTTGTGGTAGCTGTTTCAGCAGTTGTGCCAGGATCATCAACATGATGGCCGTGTCATCGACATCAGGATAAAAACAGTTATCGCGCTGAAATGCCCAGCCACCGCCCCTGGCATGCGGTACGTAGACTTTCCAGTCACCATCGCTGCAGACCTGTTTTTCCAGCAACCAGTCCAGGGCTTTCTGCATGCGTGGCTCATCACTGGCCGCGTAGCCGCAGTCCAGCAGTGCAAGCATACTCAATGCAGTGTCCCAGATCGGTGATTCACTGGCCTGCAAATACACAGCATCGTCACGTTCATATGACCAGTGATCATTGAAAGTGTCGAGTCCGGCGCGCAGGATCGGATGATTCAGGGGATAACCCTCGACATGCAGTGCCATCAGCGAATAGATCCACGGCGGCTGAATACCGCTCCATGATCCATCGGCATCCTGATGCTGGATAATCCACTCGCGACAGAGCTTGATAGCCGTCTCCCGCATGGGTTTGTACGGCAGATCGCCGTAATAACGCAGCAACCGGTCAATCAGATAAAACGGTCCTTCCCATGACCACCATGAATGCCGGCGTTTAAGATGGTAATCCTGATGATCCCGGCCTTCCGGAAACAGTTCATCCAGGCGCCGTTCCGGCGGTAGCGGCCGTACCGGCCGACGTGAAGATAAAATGGTCAGCGGCAGCATGGTGCCACGCGCCCAGGAAGCAAACTGGTAGATATTGAATGGCAGCCATTTCGGCAGAAAAATCATTTCCGGCGGCAACATGGGGGTTTGCTGCCAGGGCCATTCACCGATGAGGGCCAGCCAGTATTTGGTGAAATTACGGATCCGGCTCAAGCCGCCATGGGCAAAAATCCATTGCCGCGCCCGTGTCAGTTCGTCGCTGTCAGCGTCCAGACCGGCAGCACGTAAGGCTGCATAGCATTCAACCGTGGTATTGATGTCGCCGCCACTGGCGCCGTGATAGACCTGCCACGAGCCGTCAGTACGTTGATGATCCAGAATTGCCTGTACCACGCGCGGATATTTCGGATCGTCTGCGACACCGAGAAAATGCATCGCCAGCAGCCATTCTGCCTCCATGCAGTTATTCGACTCCAGCATGCCCACCCAGTAGCCATCAGCCGCCTGGTTTTCGCCCAGCCAATCAACCGCTGTCGCGATCGTATCATCTATCTTATTGATTACTTGTGGTATTTCTGGACTATTTACGGGCTCGACCGAAGTGTCCTTGGGATAGGTTCTATCCGGTTGCTGAATATCAAGCGATTGCTGCATGGGTTTTCTGGCTGGGAAATTCATTATTGGATAATAAAGATGCTAAGCCTGCCATGATCGGAGGTTTTTTTCTATTATCTGCTAGAGATTTGTCCAGGCAAACGGCCCTATGTGCCAGTTACCGGGCCGTTATGGTATTGATAGCAGATAGAGCCGCGAGTCATGTATAAAAAAACCCGCCGCAGTTTGCACCGGGCGGGTTTCGTGGGGAACAGCGGGAAGACTCGCTTGGCAGGTTGAGTCGTTAAGCTGTTACTCTTTTCAGAGTCCCTTTGTTCAGACTGAAAGTCTGATGCCTGCTGTTACTTAGGCGGCTTTGACAGCGAACGGATTGACTGTCGGTACTGACTTGGCCTGCTTTTCAACCCAACCGGTGATTTCGTCCTTGGACTCGGTCAGGATGTCGGCGGTGTTACGGGCAATACCCATGACCTTGCCGCTCAGTTCGTTACCGAGTTCAGTCTGTGCGCTCAGCAGTTCCTTGTAGCCTTTGGCCTTGCCAATGGTCTCAAAACCCTTGGTGCTGGATTCGATCATCAGACCGGTCAGGGCCATTTGCTGTTCGGCAATGGCTTCAATGGTCTTCTTGTTGATGCCGGCCAGCTCGGTCATGCTCTGGTAGGCAACTTTGTTGTACTCGGTAATGCTCTTGATATAGTCATTTGTGTTCATGTTTGGTTCCTCCTTTGGAGCCTTTGTGCATTGCAACATTGTTGCGATGCAGCATAGTCCAGAAAGGCGACTACTGTCAAGCCTGTTTTGAGAAAAATATGCTAAAAATTTGGTGTTTGCAGTATTCCAGTAATAGTTAGCGCTCACTATCATTGGAAAGCCATAATAAACATGTCACAAGAAATTACCAGCTGAAGCCGCAGCTGAAGAAGCCAACAGCCAGCGGGAATCTGCCCGAAGTGCCATGCCATTAAACAAGTCATCAAATAAAAACGCCGTGAATGTCCTGTCAACATTGCACGGCGTTTGAACGTTGCCCCCATCCAGACCAGAGCATGGGTGGCTCTAATATGACTTATCTGTACCCGGTATACAGGCCGCCATTGACGGATAAATCCGCCCCGGTCATGTAGCCGATGTCTTCGCGGGCCAGGAATGCAACTGCGGAGGCAATCTCTTCCGGCTTGCCGAGGCGGCCGACCGGGATCTTGGCAATAATCTGCTGTTTGACTTCGTCCGGGATCGCTTCGACCATTTTCGTGCCGATGTAACCGGGCGTGACTGTATTCACGGTCACACCGGTATCCGCCATTTCCAGTGCCAGTGATTTGGTAAAGCCAATCACCCCGGCTTTGGCAGCCGAGTAGTTGGTCTGGCCAAACTGGCCTTTCTGGCCGTTAACCGACGAGATGTTAATGATGCGACCGTAACCGCGGTCCGCCATGCTGTCGATGACATTGCGCGTGACGTTGAATACGCTGTCAAGATTGGTATCCAGTACAGTATTCCAGGTATCTACATCCATCTTGCGCAGCGTGGTATCCCGGGTAATGCCGGCAGCATTCACCAGTACATCCATGCGGCCACATTCTTTTTCAACGGTCCTGGCCATGGCTTCGCAGGAATCATAATCGGCGACATTGCATTCAACAATGCCGATGTTGTAACCATCACCACGCATCTCGCGTTGCCATTGTTTGGCCTGTTCGGTTTCCTGCGGAATATAGGTGGCGATGACATAATGATCATCACCACTCAGGCGTCGACAGATAGCACTGCCGATTCCACCAATGCCACCGGTTACAATCGCAACGCGCTGACCAAGGCGTGGTTGCAGGTTGGGTTCGCCAAACATGCGACTGAGCATATTGAACTGACCGAAATAGGGATTGACACTCGGGTTGATAACCATGTCAATTGCCTGTGCATGTTGTTGACTCGCCGCTTCAACAGCATTGTGTGCGGCGGTGGTCATGGCCTGGAATGAACTGATGCCGGCATCCAGTGATTGTTGCCATTGATTAATCAACTGATCCTGCATGGTTTGCAGTGAAGTGACGGGATGACTGGCTTGTATCGGTTCTGCGGTTGTTTTAGCCATGACTTTCTCCTGGTATTTGCCGGTGTATACAATCCTGATTGCCTGTAACACCAGTTAATTAATACAATTATCTATCTATTGCTTGGGTTTATTTGACTTTGCACTGGATGCCTGAAAAAAACTGTCCTGAATCTCGCGCCATAGCTTGAGATTCTGCTCAGTGATTTCAGTCATCGTGTTGATCGGATTAGAGCTCACAGCGTCAGTAATGCTTTTTTCGAATTGTTTTTGCTGTTGAACAAACATTTCCAGACTTTTTTGCAAATAGTCGGATGCTACGCCCTGCATGGAATCACCATAGAAACGGATAATCTTGGTCAGGGTATCCGTTGTGAAAATTGGTTCGCCGCTATGTTCCTGCTCGGAAATAATCTGTAAAAGGATCGCGCGGGTCAGGTCATCGTTGGTTTTTACATCTTTAACGCTGAAGTCGACACCTTCCAGCACCAGCTTGCGGACATCTTCAAGCGTGATGTATTTGCTGATTTCAGTGTCGTACAGACGCCGGTTCGGGTATTTTTTTATAACTCTTGTTTCGCTCATTATTACGTCCACTGGGTCATTTCTATGGTAACAAAGAGGCAGAATTTCCTGCCGCTGTTCAGTGTCAAGGCCGGTTTTATCGTAGCCCTGGCCTTACATCATGTGCTGGCCGCCATTAGCGGAAATATCTGCGCCGGTGATAAAACCGGATTTTTCCGATGCAACATAAGTCACCAGCTCGGCCACTTCTTCCGGTGTGCCAAGGCGATTGACCGGGATCTGTGCAATGATTTTATTACGGATTTCTTCTGCTACTTCCATGACCATGTCGGTGGCAATATAGCCGGGCGATATGGTGTTTACAGTGACGCCCTTGCGTGCAACTTCCTGTGCCAGCGCCATACTGAAACCATGCATACCGGCCTTGGATGCAGCATAGTTGGTCTGGCCAATCTGGCCTTTCTGGCCATTAATTGATGAAATATTGATGATGCGGCCAAAACCACGATTGGTCATCCCTTCAACGACATTGCGACACATGTTGTAGCAACTGTCGAGATTGATACGCAGTACCTTGTCCCACTGTTCCTTGGTCATCTTGCGCAGGGTGACGTCTTCAGTTACGCCGGCATTGTTAACCAGAATATCAATCGGACCGACATCCTTTTCGACATCGGTTATGAGTTTGCTGCAGGCATCAAAGTCACTGACATCAGCCTGGTAGACATGCACATCAAAACCGGCCTTTTTCATTTCGGCCTTGAATTTTTTTGCCTGCTCTTCATTACGTGAGTTGGTAACAGCTCTTGCACCGGCGGCGGCAAATTCTTTTACGATTGCCGCACCAATGCCGCGGCTGCCACCGGTAACCAGCGCTACTTTGCCTTTTAAACTTATTTCCATGATTAAATCTCCACTGCCAGTGCTACGCCCTGACCGCCGCCAATACATAGCGTCGCGATCCCTTTCTTGCCACCACTGCGCTGTAACTCATGCAGCAGTGTGACCAGTACGCGGCAACCCGAGGCACCAATCGGATGACCCAGCGCAATCGCGCCGCCGTTGACGTTGACCTTGGCGGTGTCCCAGCCCATGTCACGGTTAACGGAAATGGCCTGGGCGGCAAAGGCTTCGTTGGCTTCAATCAGATCCAGATCGTCGACACTCCAGCCGGCGCGTTTGAGACACAATTGGCTGGCTGGAATCGGTCCGGTACCCATGATAGTCGGATCGACACCGGCGGTTGCATAGGCCGCGACGCGGGCAATGACTTTAAGGCCGAGCTTTTTGGCCTTGCTTTCGCTGGTGACGATGACGGCGGCGGCGCCATCATTAATGCCGGACGCATTGCCGGGCGTTACCGTGCCTTCCTTGTCAAATGCCGGCCGCAGTTTGCTCAGTGATTCGGCTGTGGTGCCATGACGCGGGAATTCATCATTTTCAAAAATGACCGGATCGCCCTTGCGTTGCGGAATTTCCACCGGAATGATCTCGTCCTTGAATTTGCCGGCTTTCATCGCGGCTTCAGCTTTTTGCTGGGAAGCGGCGGAAAATTCATCCTGCTCTTCGCGTGAGATACCGTATTTTTTCACGATATTCTCTGCAGTCACGCCCATGTGGTAGTTGTTAAAAATATCCCAGAGTCCGTCGTAGACCATGCTGTCGACCAGCTTCCAGTCGCCCATTTTCTGGCCGTTACGGGAATTCGGTAATACATGCGGCGCCATGCTCATGTTTTCCTGACCACCAGCCAGAATGATGTCCGCGTCACCGGCCTTGATGGCCTGGGCCGCGAGAGCAACAGCTTTTAAACCGCTGCCGCAAACCTTGTTGATGGTCATGGCCGGAACGGTGTCCGGAATGCCGGCGCTGATCAAGGCCTGGCGCGCCGGATTCATACCGGTGCCGGCAGTCAAAACATTGCCGAGTATGACTTCATTGATCTGGTCAGCGCTCAAGCCGGCTTTTTGCAGCAGGGCGGTGATAACTTTGGCACCTAACTGACTGGCGGGAATGCTGGCCAGACTGCCATTAAAAGTGCCGATTGCGGTGCGTCCGGCGGCGACGATGACGACATTGTCTCCCATCTGAGACTCCTCCTTATATACCTGATTTTATAGTAAATTTAGAAGTCATCTCAAAATAATCGCGGGTGCAGTATTTTGAGATGACTTCGCTGATAACATTATTTGGCAGGTCATTATTTCTGACCTGGGTGTTTGCTTCGGCCTCCTTGCCTGCCGTTTTTACGTTGCAGTGCAACATAATTCCCGGATACTAGCAGAATCCCGGCACTCGTACCAGTGCCCCGCTTCAGGGCAAAGGCCATAGGCCGCACCGGGCTCGGCTTGTTTTGTTGCCTAAAGGTGCAGGGTGCGTTGATCGACTGCCAGCGCGGCTTCATGCATGGATTCGCTGAGCGTTGGATGGGCATGACAGGTACGGACGATATCTTCACTGCTGGCATCAAAGGCCATAGCGAGTGCGGCTTCAGCAATCAACTCGGACGCGTTTGCGCCCAGAATATGTACACCGAGTATGCGATCAGTATCCGCGTCGCTGAGGATTTTCACCATACCATCGGTTTCGCCCATGCCGCGCGCACGGCCATTGGCGATAAAGGGGAAGGCGCCACTTTTATAGCTCTCGCCGGCATCTTTTAATTGCTGTTCGGTTTGTCCCACCCAGGCAATTTCCGGCCAGGTATAAATTACCCAGGGAACCAGGCCGTAGTCGACATGGGCGCTATGGCCGGCGATACGTTCGGCCACAGCAACGCCTTCCTCGAAGGCCTTGTGTGCCAGCATCGGGCCGCCAATCACGTCACCTACCGCCCAGATATGGTTAATGTTGGTACGGCATTGATCGTCAACCTGAATATAACCACGCTGATCCAGCTTGAGGCCGGCGGCTTCGGCGCCCAGATTGTCGGTGTTGGGTTTGCGGCCGACGGCGACGATGAGCTTGTCAAAAGTGATGGTGGCTTCGCTGTCATCCTTATCGCCGTGACTGTAGCTCACAACAACCTGGCCTTTTTTCACTTCGGTAGCGGTAACCCGTGCGTTCAGCTTGATATCGAGACCCTGCTTCTTCAGCAGTTTTTGTGCCTCGGTGGCAATTTGTTTATCCACGCCGGCCAGGAAATCCGGCAGCGCCTCCAGCAGTGTGACTTCTGCGCCAAGCCGCCGCCAGACGCTACCGAGTTCCAGCCCGATGACGCCGGCGCCAATCACGCCGAGTTTTTTCGGCACCTCCGTCAATGCCAGTGCGCCGGTGGAATCCAGAATCGCCCCGGTATTGTCGACCTGGGCCTGCGGAATGGTCGTCGGTACCGAGCCCGTGGCAACAATAATGTTCGTCGCGCTGACAGTCTTGCTGGTGCCATCGTCCAGCGGTGTAATCTCAACCTCATTGCCGCCGGCCAGTCGGCCAGTGCCCTGTAACCAGTCAATGTTGTGCTTTTTAAAAAGTGAAGCGATACCGCCGGTCAGGACTTTAACGATTTTGTCCTTGCGTGCCTGCATCTTGCCGATATCAATACCGGCTTCCTTGATCTGGATGCCGTGGTCTGCAACATGCTTCTGGATATGTTCGTAATGATGCGAGGAATCCAGCAATGCCTTTGATGGAATGCAGCCGACATTCAGACAGGTGCCACCCAGCGCTGGTTTGTCGCCCTGACCGAGCCAGCGTTCAACACAGGCCGACTTGAGTCCGAGTTGCGCGCAACGGATCGCTGCGACATAACCGCCGGGCCCGCCACCAATTACAATGACATCGTATTTATCCATAAAAATCTCATGTTAAGTTGATGGTTTATAGAAAATAGATAATAGAAAGGCACCAATTTTGAGTATGCGCTATCTTCTACCAGCCAGATTCTATTAACTCAAATACCTCAAATTTCCAGCAATAGCCGTGCCGGGTCTTCGACCATATCCTTGACGGCAACCAGAAACTGTACGGCATCGCGGCCGTCGATAATCCGGTGATCATAGGACAGCGCGATATACATCATTGGCCGGATGACGACAGCGCCGTTTTCGGCCATGGGCCGTTCCTGAATCTTGTGCATGCCGAGGATTGCACTTTGCGGTGGATTGATAATCGGTGTCGACATCAATGATCCGAAAATACCGCCATTGGTGATTGTGAATGTGCCGCCGGTCAGGTCTTCCATGGTCAGTTTGTTATCACGGGCACGCGTACCAAGATCACGAATTGTTGATTCGACTTCGGCAAATGACAGCTGATCGGCATCACGAACGACCGGTACGACCAGACCGCGTGGTGAACTGACGGCAATGCCTATATCGAAATAACCATGGTAGACAATGTCATCAGCATCGACAGATGCATTAACGACCGGGAAACGTTTTAATGCCTCAATTGCCGCCTTGGTAAAAATCGACATGAAGCCAAGTTTGACGTTATGGGTTTTTTCAAACAGTTCCTTGTAGCGCTCGCGTAATTCCATCGCCGGCGCCATATTGACTTCATTAAATGTTGTTAACAGCGCATTATCATGTTGGGCACTTAACAAGCGCTCAGCAGCGCGCTTGCGCAGGCGCGTCATTGGCACGCGTTCTTCCGGCCGGTCTGCCGTGGGCAGTGCCGGTTTTGCCGAAGTTGCCAGCTTGTCGTCGCTGCCTGCTGTTGGCTTGTTCGTACCTTTATCCTGTTCATGTGTTTTCAGATAATTCAGCACATCTTCCTTGGTCAGCCGGCCATCATCGCGTGCCGCCGGTATCTGATCTGCATTGAGATGGTTCTCTTCCAGCAAGCGGCGCACGGCCGGGCTGAGTTTGGTGTTGTCAGGTTTGTCGTCAGACACATTTTTGCTGCCGGCCTGTTTTTGTGCATCATCAGATTCGACTTCGTTGGCAGACTTGCCAGACGGTTTATCAGCTGCGGGTTTTGCCGTACCTGCCGCTTCGGTATCGATGCGGGCAATGACTTCATTACTGCCAACCTGGCTGCCGTCTTCCCTGACTATCTCTTTCAGTACACCGTCATTCGGTGCAGTCACTTCCAGTGTAACCTTGTCGGTTTCGATATCGATAAGATTGTCACCACGGCTGACAGTATCGCCGGCTTTTTTGTGCCAGCTCATCAGGGAAGCTTCAGCAACAGACTCGGCCAGTTGTGGCACTTTGATGTCAACGATCATTAATTTAATCCTGAAATAAACGGGGCATGAAGGGTAAGTGGAACAGGTATTGTTCAGGCCGATTTGCGTTGCATGGCTTCAGCATCAAGATCCAGCGCTTCCTGTACGAGTTTGCGTTGTTGCTCAAGATGACGTGATGGGTAACCGACGGCAGGCGATGCCGAGTGTGGTCTGGCAACAATAATCAGCTGTTGATTGTCATTCAATGAGCCAAACAGGTGCAGGCTTTCCAGAAGATAGGCGCAGGCACCCTGATTGCGTGGTTCTTCCTGCACCCAGACCACTTCCGTCACATTCGGATACTCATCAATTAGTTCGCTGAGTTGATCTTTCGGGAAAGGATACAATTGTTCGATGCGGGCAATTGCAATGTGTTCGATATGATGGTTACGGCGTGCTTCGAGCAGGTCGTAATAAACCTTGCCGGAACAAATCAGCAGTCGGGTGATTTTTTTCCGGTTCAAATCATCAATTTCATCAATAATAAGCTGAAAACCGCGATCAGTTACATCTTCAAGCGTTGAAGTCGAAAGTTTATGCCGCAACAGGCTTTTCGGACTCATTACGATTAATGGTTTACGATAGGGTCGCAATGCTTGGCGTCGCAGCATGTGGAACATCTGTGCCGCAGTGCTCGGGAAACAGACCTGCATATTGTCTTCGGCACATAATTGCAAATAGCGCTCCAGCCGGGCTGAAGAATGTTCCGGGCCCTGGCCGTCATAGCCGTGTGGCAACATCACGATGAGTCCGCAATAACGTCCCCACTTGGCTTCGGAGGAGCTGATGAACTGATCAAATACCACCTGGGCACCGTTGGCAAAATCACCAAACTGGGCCTCCCACATAACCAGTGCATTCGGTTCCGAGCTTGAATAACCAAATTCGAATGCGAGTACAGCTTCTTCGGATAAAATGGAGTTGATGATTAAAAAGTTGGGTTGACCCTCGCGCAGGTGTTGCAGTGGTAAATAGGTGGCACCATCTTCCTGATTGTGGATGATGGCATGGCGATGAAAAAAAGTACCGCGGCCACTGTCCTGGCCCGAGATGCGGATAGGGTAGCCATGATCCAGCAGGCTTGCATAGGCAAGTGTTTCGGCATAGCCCCAGTCAAAGGGTTGTTCGCCAAGCCCCATCTTTTTACGTGCTGCAATAATCTTGTCGACCGTGGCATGCAGTACAAAATCTTCAGGTGTATGTGTAAACAGATCGGTGTAATGCTTTATTTCATCGGGTGTGAGTGTAGTATCAACCGGCATGTCCCAGCGCGTACCACGAAATGGTTCATAGTTGATCAGAAATTCCGTATGGACTTCTTCAGCCAGAGGCGCAGAGACTGATTTGTTCTCTTCGAGCGAGGCAACATAGCCCTTTTCCAGTTGCGCCATATCATTATTGCTGAGCACATTACTGGTCAGCAATTTTTCCGCATAGATTTTACAGGCCTTGGGATGGTTGCGGATTTTCTGATACATGATCGGCTGGGTTGCCGCCGGTTCATCTGCTTCGCTGTGCCCATGGCGGCGGTAGCAAACCATGTCAATGACAATGTCCTTGTTGAATTCAGTGCGGAAATCAAATGCAATTTGTGCCGCCAGTACCACAGCTTCCGGATCATCGCCATTAACATGCAGAATAGGCGCCTGGATCATCTTGGCGACGTCGGTACAGTACAGTGTTGAGCGTGAATCAAGCGGGTCGCTGGTGGTAAAGCCGATCTGGTTGTTGATAATAATATGCACCGTGCCACCGGTTGAATAGCCACGTGTTTGTGACAGGTTGAATGTTTCCATCACCACGCCCTGACCGGCGAAAGCAGCATCACCGTGAATGAGTACTGGCAACACCTGATCCCGCTCATGATCATTACGGCGTTCCTGCCGGGCACGC
Organism: Gammaproteobacteria bacterium; assembly: GCA_040905025.1. Classification (GTDB taxonomy): domain Bacteria; phylum Pseudomonadota; class Gammaproteobacteria; order Methylohalomonadales; family Methylohalomonadaceae; genus JBBDSJ01. The sequence continues at coordinate 12,660 of JBBDSJ010000096.1, read as the reverse complement.
ACCGAGCCTTCCACGACCGGGTCGATAATCTCAAGGTGAGAAGGATTGAATGCCAGCGTCAAATGTACCGAGCCGCCATCAGTCATGATATTTGACGAGTAACCCAGATGGTATTTGACATCGCCCGAACCATCGCCATTGACATTCTTGCCTTCAAATTCGCTGAACAAATCGCTTGGCATTTTGCCAAGAATATTGACCAGTACATTCAGCCGACCGCGGTGAGCCATGCCGATGACGACTTCTTTTACTTTATGCAGGCCACCACGCTGGACAATTTCATCCAGCATCGGAATCAGACTGTCGCCGCCTTCAAGTGAAAAACGCTTCTGGCCGACATATTTGTTATGCAGATACTCTTCGAGTGCATTGGCGGCACTGACGCGGTCATAAATATGACGTTTCTGCTCCGGGCTGAAATCTGCCCGTGCCTGCTCACTCTCCAGACGGTGCTGTAACCAGCGCTTTTGTTCGGTTTCATTAATATGCATGTACTCGGCGCCGATACTGCGACAGTAGGCTGTCTGTACTACGTCGAGTATTTCGCGCAGAGTGAGTTCATCTGCAGCTGCGAGCGAACCGGTGTTGAATACCGTATCGAGATCCGATTCATTCAGACCGTGATAGGCAGGTTCAAGCTCCGGCACATGCGGCCGCTGGTATTGCTTGAGCGGATCAAGTTCGGCCTGGCGGTGGCCGCGAAAGCGGTAGGCATTTATGAGCTGGAGTACGGCAACCTGTTTCGCCGAGGACGCGTCGCCACCAGCAGCAGTTGTTACACGTTGGCGTGGGTGGCGCGCCAGCCGGAGAAATTTTTCACGTATCGGTGCATGCGCAACATCACCGCGCTGTCCGCCCTGCTGCAGTGAATCGAAATATGCCCGCCAGTCTTTATCAACACTGGCAGAATCCTGCAGATAGTTTTCGTATATAGCCTCGACAAAAGCAGCGTTTCCGCTGTAGAGCCAGGAAGGTGCCTGCTCGCTCATACTTGTTACAGCCCCGCTCGGATCAATACTTGATGATTATTTGGCCAACAACCGGGTCCGTTTGCCAGCCAGCCTGATTTCAGCGCCAGTGAATTGACGCCGCGCCGAATGTCCCCCATGATTGAACAGCCGGATGTCACTTGCAAGTGTAGCTATTTTTGACTATTTGTCATGTACTTAGCAATATAACCCCGGGGTCGTTGATACGCTGATCTTGCCGCAGTGCATCAAACACAGGTATTCTTTGCCCATCGCCGGGTCTGTGGCTGCCTTTGGGATTGGTTTCGGGGTGGCCTGCATTCAGGCGCCGGGTGACAATCCGGTACATACACAACAATAATTTCAATTGCCAATCTTTTTTGGCCCCCGCAAGTTAGGGAGAGAGTTCGATGACCGATACCGTCACGATCGTCGATAACAAAACGGGCAAACAGGTCGAATGTCCTGTCGTCCATGGGGTCTATGGGGCTCCCGTTATTGATACCAAGGCGCTGTACAAAGAGCTGGGTATGTTTACGCTTGACCCAGGCTACATGAACACTGCTTCCTGCCGCAGCAAGATTACCTATCTCGATGGTGAGAAAGGCGTGCTGATGCATCGTGGCTACCCGATTGATCAACTAGCCGAACACAGCAGTTATCTCGAAGTCAGCTATCTGTTGCTCTACGGTGAATTGCCTACCGCCGCAGAAATGGAGAAATTCAAGGATGATTTGAACAAGCGTTCGCTGGTACATGATCATCTGGACCGTTTTTACGCTGCCTACCGATATGACGCACATCCGATGTCGATCATGGTCGGTATCACCGGTGCCCTGTCTTCCTACTATCATGAAGCGCTTGATATTCAGGATCCGGAAGACCGCGATCTGACAGCCAAGCGCGTCATTGCCAAAATGCCGATTCTGGCTGCGCATTGCTACAAGCATGCTGTTGGTCATCCGTTTGTGCATCCACGCTACGATCTCGACTACATCGAGAACTTCCTCAATATGATGTTCGCGGTGCCGTACCGGCCGTATACACCGAATCCGGTGGCGGTGCGGGCGCTGGATCTGCTGATGATCCTGCATGCGGATCATGAACAAAATGCCAGTACGTCAACCGTACGTTTGGCCGGCAGCGCCGAGGCTAATCCGTTTGCCTGTATCTCGGCCGGTATTGTGACGCTCTGGGGGCGTGCTCATGGCGGTGCAAATGAAGCTGTGATCCGCATGTTGCATGAGATAGAGAAGCCGGAAAATATCGCCAAATTCATTGCCCGCGCCAAGGATAAGGATGATCCGTTCCGTCTGATGGGTTTTGGTCACCGTGTTTACAAAAATCATGATCCGCGCGCGACGATTATCCGCAAGGCTTGCCATGAATTGCTTGCGGAAATGGACAATATCAACCAGCCGCTGTTCGAAACGGCAATGCAGCTGGAAGAGATCGCCCTCAAGGATGAATATTTTATAGAACGCAAGCTGTATCCGAATGTCGATTTTTATTCCGGTATTATTCTGCAGGCACTGGGTATCCCAATGTCGATGTTTACCGTCTTGTTTGCGGTATCACGCTCGGCCGGCTGGATTTCACAGTGGCTGGAAATGATGGAAGATCCGGATTTCCGCATCGGCCGGCCGCGCCAGCTGTATATTGGTTCCGAACAACGTGACTATGTGCCGATGGATGAACGCGGATAGTCTGTAACAAGACTTTCTATTACGGTCAGGCAATGAGGCAATCCAGATTGATTATCGGATCGATATGGGGTTGCCTCGTTGTTTCAGTCACTTAAAAGATAAGAAAGACAAATTTTATCTGGTTACGAATGTTTTACTAATTGAGGAGGAGCGATGAAGCAGCCCGTCCGTATCGCAGTTACCGGTGCCGCCGGTCAAATTGGTTATGCCTTACTGTTCAGAATAGCCGCAGGCGAGATGCTGGGGCCGGATCAACCGGTGATTTTGCGATTACTGGAAGTCACACCGGCATTGAAAGCCCTGGACGGTGTCATGATGGAGTTGGAAGATTGCGCCTTCCCATTACTCGCTGACATGAGTGCAACCGATGATGCCAAAACCGCATTCAAGGATGCCAATTATGTTTTTATGGTCGGTGCCAAGCCGCGTGGCCCCGGCATGGAGCGCAAGGACTTGTTGCAGGGTAACGCACGTATTTTTATTGAACAGGGCAAGGCGCTGAATGAATCGGCTTCGCGCGATGTGCGTGTGCTTGTCGTTGGCAATCCGGCCAATACCAACGCCTGGATTACCATTCAGAACGCACCGGATATCGATCCGGCCCGCATCACGGCAATGACCCGGCTGGATCACAATCGCGCGATTGCGCAACTGGCGGCAAAAACCAAATCACCGGTCACGGCTATCAAGGAATTCTGTATCTGGGGTAATCATTCCGGCACCCAGTATCCGGACGTTACTCACGCCACCGTCAGCGGCCGGCCGGTGAAAGATCTGGTCAGCCAGGAATGGGTCGAAAAGGAATTTATTCCGCAAGTTGCGCAGCGCGGCGTAGCAATTATTCAGGCACGTGGCGCGTCCAGCGCCGCGTCAGCCGCGAATGCTGCACTGGATCACATGCGTGACTGGGCGATTGGCAAATCATTCGACTGGCTTAGCATGGCAGTGCCGTCTATCGGCAGTTACGGTATTCCGGAAGGTATCGTCTATTCATTCCCGGTACATGTTGGTGGCGGTCAGTACACTATCGCCCAGGGTGTCACGATTGATGATTTCAGCCGCAAGATGATGCAGGCAACGTTGAAGGAACTCGAGGAAGAGCGTGACGCGGTCGCGGAAATGATGAAATAGCAGGATGGTTCATGGAGAGTAGATAATAGAGGGTAGAGGGCAAGCGATATGCCGCGAAACCTCTGAATAAATCAGAGGTTTCCTAGCGCAAACTGATAATCGGCCAACCGCGTTCGGTGGCAACTTCGGCAAGCTTCTCATCCGGGTCGACCGCGATTGCGTGGTCGACCCGTTCCAGTAATGGAATATCGTTATGTGAATCGCTGTAAAACCATTTTTCGCAGGCTTGTTCACCACGTTCTGCCAGCCACATCTCCAGCCGTTTGACCTTGCCATCCTGATACGACGGTATGCTGCTGACGCGGCCGGTATAACGGCCGTCGACAAATTCCGGTTCCGTGCCGATTAAATGTTCGATACCCAGCAGTTCGGCGATCGGTGCCGTAATGAATGAATTGGTGGCGGTAATGATTAACAATTCATGACCGCGGCGGCGGTGATCCGCAATGGTAGCCAGTCCTTTCTCCAGGATAATCGGCCGGATTTTCTGTTCGATGTATTCGTCGCGCCAGCGTTGCAACTCGGCGAACGGGTTGGCGGCCAGCGGTTGCAGCTGAAAGCGCAGAAAATCATCAATATCAAGCCGGCCCTCCCGGTAATCGTCATAATATTGCTGATGTGCCTCGCGATGGCCGGCACTGTCGATATGACCGTTTTCGCACAAGTACTCGCCCCAGAGATAGTCGCTGTCGCCACTGAGTAGCGTGTTATCGAGATCAAATATTGCCAGTTGCATGGATTGTCCGGATATTGCGTTGCAAAAAAACGTTAGTGTAGGCGATGCTTCATGGCAGGTAAATTACCAGCCACTGACAATGACGATATTTGCCGAGTTGCCGGGACTGTGAAAAAATCTGTTCCATGGCAGGAACAGCGTTTCCATGTGATAAGAAATTCAGGAGTAAAAGCCATGATTGACGCCGAGGGTTATCGGCACAACGTGGGAATTGTGCTCAGTAATATGTTTGGCCAGGTGCTCTGGGCCAGGCGTATAGGCATGGATGCATGGCAGTTCCCGCAGGGCGGTATCAAGCGCAATGAAGCACCGGAACAGGCCATGTACCGTGAACTGCATGAAGAACTCGGGCTCGAGCCGGATGATGTCCGGATTGTAGCCAGTACCAGAGACTGGCTGCATTATCGTTTGCCGAAACGTTTTATCCGCCAGCATTCCGAGCCTGTCTGCATCGGCCAGAAGCAGATCTGGTTCATGTTGTTGCTGATAGCAGACGACAGCAAGGTCAATCTCGGGCTTTCCGGCAAACCCGAGTTTGATCACTGGATGTGGGTGGATTACTGGAAACCGGCGCGAGAAGTGGTCGCGTTCAAACGTGAGGTTTATCAGCAGGCACTACGGGAACTGGAGCCATTTACGACGGCCTGGACAGAAGCGGCGAAAAATTTCCGTATTGTCTAAGGAAGCTCTGGGCAGTGGCGCATGGATGCGCCGGTTACGAAACCAAAGGACGTAATAAATCAGAGGTTCCTTAACCAGACTTTAATCAGTCTGGCTTTTTTGTTGCCGGCTTGCGGCAATATGTGTTGCCTGGGCAATCAGTCCACGCACGGCTTGTTGCTGGACACGCTTGAGCTGGTGCTCACGAAATGAAGGACTGAAATTGCGCTGCTCCATCTCGTCGTCGAATTCAGTCAAGACTGAATCGCAGGCATGCATTGCCAGGTCGGCGAGCTGACGTGGATCGTTACTGTCGGTTTTTATAGTGGGTAATTCGGTTGCCAGACACGCCTGGTAGCTGCTGCCGGCCTGGATCAGAAACCGGCGTTCGGCAACAGTGATTTCATCCGGATTTTTATATTCCTGTTCGTTTCCGGCAGCTATTGCCGGACTATGCAGCAGCGCGGTAAAGAGTCCGGTGATGACGAGCAAATTTGGTTGCAGCCTCATTATTTATCCTCGACGAAGTGGGCGCTGGTGATTTCCCAGGTTTGTTCCATACCATCGATTGTTTCACAGCCCAGTTTCTGGGTGTTATCTTCGCCCGGACCAATACGGTCACGATTCAAACCGGCCTGACGTTTGTCTGCCAGCAAGCGAATCATCCGGTATTCGATAATTTTGTCGACGTGAGTATTTATCAGCACACGCATGTCTCCGCGGCGCAATCCCTGACATTTGCCACTGAATTCCTTGTCTATCTTCAGATAGCTGGATGCCGTTTCATCAGCGTCGGAAGCTGAAGCAAATAGCACCGGGCTGAGCAGTGCAGGTAACAGTGCATAAGTGAACAGACGTAGCGTTAATTTCATAACCGGTTTCTTGATTTTATTAATTTGGATGCAGCGTTGACGAAATACTGCTACACGATAGACCCGGACGTGCGCAAACAGTTGCACAACAAGATAACCCCTGCACCAGGTCAGGGGTCTCCGGTTTTACCAATGCGGTTTAATCAAGCAGGCTGCGCAGCATCCAGGCGTTTTTTTCATGTACCTGCATGCGCTGCGTCAGCAGATCTGCCGTCGGCTCGTCGTTGGCTTTCTCTGCCGCCGGGAATACCTGGCGAGCGGTGCGGACTACGGCTTCCTGGCCTTTCACGAGTTGCTTGATCATCTCCTTGGCGTCAACCATATTGGTTTCTTCATCAATGGATGATAATTCGGCAAACTGCTTGTAGGAGCCCGGTGCCGGGAAACCCAGCGCCCGGATACGTTCAGCAATGTCATCAACTGCAATTGCCAATTCTGTGTATTCTTCTTCAAACAGCGTATGCAGTGTGCTGAACATGGGGCCGGTGACATTCCAGTGGAAATTATGGGTCTTGAGATACAGCGTATAGCTGTCGGCCAGTAACCGTGACAGGCCATCGGCAATGTCGCTGCGATTAGCCTCTGAGATACCAATATCGATTTTCATACAAACTCCCTGAAGTTAATAAACTGAATTTTAAAAGGATTATAGTTGAAATCACGCTATCATTGAAAATAATTGTTTCAATATTCGTAATTGCCTAAAACTATCAGGTTAATCATGCCCTGTTCGGGCCGCTGGTTACCCGCTCACATAACTTTAGTATGCTGATACCGGCTTGCGTTCAATCGGCAATGATTCCCGGAGCTGAAAGCTTTTGACCGCGTTGTTGCGTGTATTTTTTGATATTTGTCTGTTGCGCCAGGGGCCACAGGATTTACCGGCCGCGCAGGCATTGCTGTGGATCAGCCTGTTGGCGCATGCCATTGGCAGTCTACTGCTTGCCAGTATCAGCCTGTCCGGCGAGGTAGCCATGTTTTCAGCGCTGGTCGAGAGTTTATTAATGGTTACGCTCAGTTATGTATTGCTGTCCGTCAATAATCGCCGGGCGCGCTGGCCGCAAACACTGACCGCACTCGCGGGCACCAATGTCATACTGGTCATGGTCGCGTTGCCTCTGATGGTCTGGTGGCAGTCGCTGCGTGCAGCCAATCTCGATCAAACAATGCCGGCCTTGCTGATTCTCGGGCTGGTTATCTGGAATCTCATGATACTCGCACATATCTTCCGGCATGCCCTGTCCAGCCGCTTTGGACTCGGTATGCTCACCGCGATCGGCTACTACTGCCTGAGTGCCGTTATTATTCAACTGCTGGTACCCATGGAGGCGGTTTAATGCATCTGCACATACTTGGTATTTGCGGCACCTTTATGGGCGGGTTGGCATTGATAGCCCGCGAACTCGGCTATAGCGTCAGTGGTTCCGATGCCAATGTCTATCCACCGATGAGCACTCAACTCAGCGCAGCCGGGATTACCCTGCATGAGGGTTATGACGCCGCCGCGCTGCAACCGGCACCGGATGTGGTGGTGATTGGTAACGCGCTGTCACGCGGCAATCCGGCGGTGGAGTATGTGCTTACTCAAAAGCTGTCCTATATTTCCGGGCCGCAATGGCTGGCCGAGCAGGTGCTGGGCAGCAAGCATGTGCTGGCGCTATCCGGCACCCACGGCAAGACCACTACCAGCAGTATGCTGGCCTGGATTCTGGAGACGGCAGGGCTGCAGCCCGGCTTTCTGATCGGTGGCGTGCCGCTGGATTTCGGCGTGTCAGCACGGCTGGGGCAGGGGGAGTGTTTTGTCATTGAGGCGGATGAATATGACAGCGCGTTTTTCGACAAGCGCTCAAAATTTATTCACTATCGGCCGGAAACGCTGGTCATTAACAATATTGAGTTTGATCATGCAGATATCTTCCGCGATCTTGAAGATATCCGTCGACAATTTCAGTTTTTACTACGCACCGTACCCGGTTCCGGTCAGGTTATCGCCCGTGCTGATGACGCCGAAATCGACACGGTGCTGGCGCGCGGTTGCTGGAGTGCGGTCAGCCGGTTTGGGTTGAATACAGCGGCCGACTGGCAGGCCAATCTGCTCAAGCCCGATGCCAGCGAATTTGATGTGTTGTATGACAATCAGACGGTCGGGCAGGTGCGTTGGTCGCTACTGGGTACGCACAACGCCGAGAACGCGCTGGCGGCAATCGCGGCGGCGCATGCCGTCGGTGTTGCACCGGGCCGGGCCTGCGAGGCTTTGGGCCAATTCAGGAATGTCAGGCGACGGCTGGAAACACTGGCTGTGGTCAATGGCATTACCGTATATGACGATTTTGCCCACCATCCGACCGCAATTGCGCTGACGCTGGACGGCCTGCGCAAGCGGGTCGGCACAGAGCGCATTCTGGCCATTCTGGAACCGCGCTCGAATACCATGCGCATGGGTGTGCACAAGGACACCTTGTTGCCGGCGCTGGCGCTCGCCGATGCCTGCTGGCTGTATCAACCGGCGGGGCTGGACTGGCAGCTCAATGGCACAGCCCGGGTCGAGGTGTTGGCGGATACCGGCGCGATTATTGCTGCGGTCGCCAGCCAGGCACAAGCGGGCGATCATATTCTGATCATGAGCAACGGCGGTTTTGAAAACATTCATCAACGTTTAATCGAACAATTACGTCATGGCTGAACTCCCCGTCTTTCCGTTGTCCAGCGTGCTGTTCCCGCAGGGTCAACTGGCGTTGCGCATTTTCGAGCCACGTTATGTTGATATGGTCAGTCGTTGTCTGCGCGGTGATGGCAGCTTCGGTATTTGTTTAATCGCCGAAGGCAATGAAACCGGTGTACCGGCGACGCCGCACGCCATTGGTACCGAGGCCGTGATTGTTGACTGGGATCGGCATGATGACGGCCTGCTGGGGTTGACGGTGCGTGGTGGCCGCCGCTTTCAAATCGAATCACGACGCATCGAGGCGGACAAGTCCCAGACCGCTGACGTGATCTGGCTCGAAGATGCCGCGCTGTTGCTGCCGGATGCGTTTGAACAAATGGCGGATCTGCTGCGGCAGGTGTTGCTGGAACTGCAACCGGAACTGACCGAGTCGGTCGAGAATTTCAGTGATGCGAACTGGGTCAGTTACCGGCTGGCAGAATGTCTGCCCATTCCTGTCACCCTGCGGCAACAAATGCTGGCAGACAATGATCCGGTTCATCGGCTGAAACAACTTGCCAGCATGTTGCATAAGGCAGCGCAAAGCGCCGGGCATTAGCCTTGTATCTGGTTGCTAATAAACCGCGTTAGCTTCCGGTTCCTCAACCACCGGATTTTGCAGACGGCCAATCTTTTCTATTTCAATCGTGACCGTATCGCCGGGCTTCATGTAACCGCGCGGTTTCATTTTCACGCCGACGCCGCTGCTGGTGCCGGTAGCGATAATATCGCCGGGCATGAGTGTCATCACTGAGGACAGATATTCCACCAGTGCGTAGCAATCAAAGATCAGTTGATCGGTATTGCTGGACTGGCGCAGGTCGTCATTGACCCAGGTCTTGATAGCGAGGGTGTGCGGATCGCCGATTTCATCGCTGGTGACCAGCCACGGGCCAATCGGGCCGTGGGTGTCAAATGATTTGCCCAGCGTCCAGGTATGCGAACGCATTTGCCAGTCACGGACTGACACATCATTGACGATCAGATAACCACCGATCACGTCCGCCGCTTTCGCATACGGGACATGCCGGCAACGCTTGCCGATCACGAGACCAAGTTCGCCTTCGTAGTCGAGTTTTTCCGACACGCGCGGCCGTTCAATCGCTGCACCGGGACCGATGATGCAGCTGGACTGTTTGTTGAAAAACGTCGGGTACTCGGGGCGTTCAAGACCGGTCTCGGCAATATGATCGGCATAATTCAGGCTAACCCCGAAGAATTTCTGCGGCTGCAGGATGGGCGCCAGTAATTGCACTTCGTTCAACGGCAAACGGCCGTTGCCACTGTCGATTAGCTGCTGCATTTGTGCCTGTGCGGCGGGTGCCAGCAAACCGGCTACGGTTGCAGGCAGATGCTTATCGGCCGCACTGTCGACGACGCTGTTAGCAACGACCGCGCCGGCACGGGTCTGGTTGTTATGACGAAAGCTGACAAGTTTCATCTTTGTTTTTGTGGTGACTGAACAAACCGGCATTGTACAGGTAGAATTCGGGCCATGACATTTCCCGCCCGTACCTGCTCTGGAATTCCGCATTGAACAAGCGCCGTTGCCGAACCCTGTTCACGCGCCTGCGTGAGCAATTGCCGGAACCGAAAACCGAGCTTGAATACAACTCCGCGTTTGAGTTGCTGATTGCCGTTATCCTGTCGGCGCAGGCCACGGATGTCGGCGTCAACAAGGCGACGGCAAAACTCTACCCGGTTGCCAACACGCCGGCGCAGATCAAGGCGCTTGGGCTGGACGGTCTGAAGCGCTATATCAAGACCATTGGTCTGTATAACAGCAAGGCGAAAAACATCATGGCCACCTGCGAATTACTGCTCGAGCGTCATGACGGTGAAGTGCCGCGTGAGCGCAAGGCACTGGAAGCCTTGCCGGGCGTCGGCCGCAAGACGGCCAATGTGGTGTTGAATTGTGCCTTTGGCGAGCCAACCATTGCCGTCGATACCCACATTTTCCGGGTCAGTAACCGTACCGGGCTGGCGCCGGGCCGCACACCGCTTGCGGTCGAGCAGGGGCTGGAGGCCATTATCCCGATGGAATTCAGACACCATGCGCATCACTGGCTGATTTTGCATGGCCGTTATACCTGCAAGGCGCGTACGCCGCTGTGCGGCGAATGTGTAATCGCTGATTTGTGTGAATGGCCGGACAAGCCGCTTGCACAGGCGGTCAGCAGCCGCAATTCTGTGTCTGCAAAGTCCAGCCGGACGCGCAACAAGTCCCCCTGAGCGGCTGCCCTGAAACAGGGCAGCCGCCGGGATATGTACCCCCGGCGGCTGGCGGGTTATGCTGCTATGCAGAGCAGGCTGACGCCAACAGCGATTGCTGTCCGCATACTGCCAAAATCCGCACAGGATTCATGATGAGCGCTACTGTACACAAACTGTTTGAGCGTGATCACGACTACACAGTTGAACAGCAACTCGCGTTTCTGGCCGAGATTGGCCAGTCATTTGCGTGTTCGCTGGACGTTGAAGAAGCACTGCACAATGCACTGGCCAAATTTCTGGATTACCTGGATGCCGAGGCGGCGGCGATTTTCCTGCTGGAAACACAGGGCACCGAACTGGTGTGCCGGGGTTGTGTCGGGCCGGTGGACATCACCGGGCTGCGGTTGCCGGCCACGCAGGGTATTGTTGGCCGCACCGTGCAGAGCAAATCCTGTGAAATGGTGCGTGATGTCAGCAAGGATCCGGATTTCTATAACAAGGCTGATGCCAAGCACGACTTTGTGACGCGCTCAATTTTGTGTGCACCATTGATCGCAAGAGGTGAATGCCTGGGCGCACTTGAATTGCTTAACAAACAAAGCGGTGACGGACTGTTCGATGATCAGGATCGAAATATTGTTCAGGCACTGGCTTCTTCCGCTGCGCTTGCCATCCACAATGCGCGCATGGCCAATAATCTGGTTGAGCAGCAGCGCCTGCAAAAGGAGCTGGAACTGGCACGTGAGATTCAACTGGATTTGCTACCACGCCAGGTACCGGAGGATTTTCCGGTTCAGGCCGTGAATTTGCCGGCGCAGGCAGTCTCCGGTGATTTTTATGATTTCTTCAAGCTTGATGATGGCCGGATATATTTCAATCTCGCCGATGTCTCCGGCAAGGGCATGAATGCCGCGCTGTTAATGGCAAAAGCCAGCAGTTTGCTGCATTATCTGGCGAAAACCGAAACCAATCCCGGCCGTCTGCTGGCGCTGGCCAATGAAGCCGTTTGCGAGACGGCGTCACGTGGTATGTTTATCAGTATTGTTTCCGGCTTTTTGTCACCGGACGGTACCGTACGTTTTGCCAATGCCGGTCACTTGCCACCGTTATTTCATGATGCCGATGATGTGTTTCATGAATACCCGGCCCAGGTGCCGCCTCTGGGAATTATTCCGGGCTGTGAATTTCCGGTCGAGACATTGAAGCTGACCGGGGGACATTTGTATTTGTATACCGATGGTGTGACCGAAGCTGAAGATGGTTTTGGCAAGGCATTGGAAGTGGAGGGCTTTCAGAAAGTGATCCGTCAATACCAGTGGCCGAACCTGGCGGACCGTTTACGGGGGCTTATTACCGAATTAACCATGGAACGTGCCCAGCATGACGACACGACGCTGATGCTGATTGGCACTCCGTCAGCCTGAGTGGCGTGAGTGAGAGTAAACAGGTTATGAGTGGAAAACTGGTGAGCTTGCATTTCCCGGCGCAACCAGACCGATTATGCATGGTACGTGCGCTGGTGCGGCGTGCGGCACAGTTTGTTGGTTGTGATGACGAGTTGACTGAACAACTGGTCATCGCCGTGAATGAGGCTTGCATGAATGTGATCCAGCATGCTTATCATGATCAGCCGACAGGTGAAATGATTCTTGAAATCCACAATAATGCA
>JBBDSJ010000095.1:0-4665 GCA_040905025.1 Gammaproteobacteria bacterium | reverse complement strand
CTGCGACAGTAGCCGCACAATCGACCGGCCGCATTGTCACGCCGCCCATCGATCCAACGCCGCAAAAACCCGAATACGACAGCGCGGCGGTAGTTGCTGCCGCCGCAACAGAAACCCGTCAGGCCGATACCAGTACAGAAACGCAAACTATCGAGACAGACAACGCGGCGGCCACGGAAACAACTGCAGACATGACTGCGGATTCAGTGCCGGACAGTAGTGAAACTGACAATATTGTGGTCGCAAAACTCGACGAGCCACCTGAAGACAGTATTACCGGACTGGCGACCGATAACATACCGACGCTACCGGATGAAATTCCAACTGCAGAATTAGAAGCCGCAGCCGATGCCGCCGATACACTCCAGGCCTTGCAACGCGAAGCTGTCCGTGGCAATCCGGTCGCCCAGACGCGACTGGGTGATAAATATTTTCGTGGTGAAGACATCGCCCAGGATTATGACAGGGCACTGCTCTGGTATCGCCGCGCCGCCTTACAGAATTATACCGATGCGCAGTTCAATCTCGGCAATATGTACCTGATGGGTGAAGGCGTATTGGCAGATGATTTTGCCGCGCGTGACTGGTATGCGAAAGCGGCTGAACTTGGCCACAGCAATGCGGCCAATAACCTGCGTAATCTGGAACGACGGCTGGCGGATCAATCAAAACCGGCGCGCACGAGTACACTGGGCACCATTACCAGCAGCGATACGGTAACACCTGAAAGCCTGGTTGAAATGGAAGTGACCGAGCCTGTCGATACAGCAGAAGCTGAAACAACAACTCCAGCAGCGACTACTGAACCGGAACCACCGGCCGCCTCGGCAGGCAGGGTTGTCACACCGCCGATTGATCCCTGAGATACGACATCCGCGCTGATTTTCAGTGACGTAACTGGCCGTCTTCCGATAACACAATGGCCACCGGCCGGCTGGCCTCGAAGTTGGAACAGATAATCATCACGATGACCATCATCGGTACCGCCAGAAACATGCCGGCGATGCCCCAGATGCTGCCCCACACCGCCAGCGCGATCAGCATAATCAACGGGCTGATGTTCAGGCCCTTGCCCATCATGCGCGGTTCCAGCACATTGCCTATCGCAAACTGAATTCCGGTTAATACGGCAACGGTTATCACAAACGGTGTCAGTGTTTCAAATTGCACCAGTGCAATCAGCGCCGGGAACACCACGCCCAGTAATGCGCCAATATAGGGTATGTAATTCAGTGCAAAAATCAGCAGAGCCCAGAATTCAGCGAAGTCGACACCAATCACTTTCATCACCAGATAACTCAGCACGGCTGTTAACAGACTGCCAATGGTTTTCAACCAGACATACGTCTGCACTTCACTGGCAATGCGCTGCAAAATCCGGTGTACAAACTGCTCGCGTTCCGGGTTTGGAAACAATGCCGCGATTTTTTTATTGAAACTGCTTTGTTCCAGCAACAAAAATGCCACATAAATTAATACCGTGCCGGTACTGCCCATAATACCGGTAACCGCCGTTAACAATTGCCGCAACATATTGCTGAGATTCACACCTTCGAGCATCGCCCGGATGCTCGGCAACTCCTCTATCCCCAGCCAGGCGCTGGCACGTAACGCCAGCTGACGCAGGTTTTGCTCGTAGGTTGGCGCGGCCTGACTGACCTGGCCGATATTGGCAATAATCAGATCCAGCACAAACCACAGCACCAGTAATAACGACAAAATCGACAGGCTGAAACGCAACCAGACCGGCAGCTGCTGACCATGTATTTGCACCCGGCCGATGATAGTTGCCAGCGCATTGATCAGATACCAGATAAACAGCGCAATCACGAACGGCAACAAAATGGGTTTGCCGACGACCAGCAGATAAAAAACCAGGGTGGTCAGAACCGCTACGGCAGCGTAATTCAGGATCAGCATGGGCAGGCATCAGTCCGGGTAAAAATGTGCCGCTATATTACCGCGTCAGCCTGACAACGTCTGCGCAGGCAGACAGCGCGATTTATTCTGGTTTCCGCAGAAATCTGTCGTCAGCAGACGACAGATTTACCTCGTAAATACTGTTCCCTGCCCCGATAAAATTACCAAACTATTGATTTATATAGATAATCATATATGGCATAGCGATTGCTTCGTATATAGCAACACATAACCGCTCATTACGAGGCTTGAAACAAATGAATACTTACCGCGTCTGGCACAAGGGCAATTTCGGTTACACCTTTCGCAGTCCGAACAGCGGCTGGTGGTTTGTCCCGGAGCAGGGCCAACCGAACCAGAGCGTCAAGCGTCAGCTGAAGCTTGCGGATCTGGTGTTCGCAAATGCCGGCGAGTGGAAACTCGAATTACAGCGCGAACAGCAGCGTCAGAACCGTCACTGGCTTGTCCGTCTGCGCGACTGGTTGT
This sequence comes from Gammaproteobacteria bacterium, assembly GCA_040905025.1. Classification (GTDB taxonomy): domain Bacteria; phylum Pseudomonadota; class Gammaproteobacteria; order Methylohalomonadales; family Methylohalomonadaceae; genus JBBDSJ01. Next base: position 2,259 of record JBBDSJ010000095.1, on the reverse strand, counting down.
TCCCTGCTGATCGCGCCAATACCGTCGCCGGATTGCTCCTGGTGCCGGGTCTGAACTGAGCAGAATCCTTACCAGCACTTTTTAAGCATTTGGATCTGTTGCTACCCAGCCAGCAGATCATTCTCCTCCAGCCGGTCACTTGACCGGCTTTTTCTTGCCCGCCGATCGGCTATTTTTCTGTCCAGACTGAACAACCCGGCTGATATGCTGTCGGTAGTAATTGCTTTATAAAACTATTCCGGAGTTGAAATGGGACTGTTAATCGAAGGTGTCTGGCACGACAAATGGTACGACACGGAGGCCAATGACGGCCGCTTTGTCCGCGAAGACAGCCAGTTTCGTAACTGGATCAGTGCCGATGGTCATACCGGCTTCCAGACCGAAGCCAATCGCTATCATTTGTATGTATCGCTGGCCTGCCCCTGGGCGCACCGCACCCTGATATTCCGGCGCCTGAAAAAACTTGAAGACATCATTTCAGTATCCATCGTCAATCCGTACATGGGTGAACACGGCTGGACATTCGAGCCGGACGAGGTCTGCGTCGGCGACACCATTAACAACAGGAAATTTTTATACGAGATTTATACGCTGGCCCAGCCTGATTATAGTGGCCGCGTGACGGTACCGGTGTTATGGGACAAGCACAAACAAACTATCGTCAGCAATGAATCGGCAGAAATCATCCGCATGCTGAATAACGAATTCAATGCCTTCACTGATGACCGTTCGGATTACTATCCACCCCTGTTGCAAAAGAAGATTGATAGCATCAATAAACAGGTTTACCGCTATGTGAATAATGGTGTTTACCGTTGTGGTTTTGCGACCCGCCAGGAAGCCTATGAAGAAGCCTTTGCCGATCTGTTTGACAACCTTGATGAGCTTGAAGCGCTGCTGGGCGCACAACGCTATCTGGTTGGCGAGCAATTGACCGAAGCCGACTGGCGTTTGTTTACCACGCTGGTACGCTTTGATGCCGTCTATGTCGGTCATTTCAAGTGCAACCGACGCCGCATTGCCGACTACCCAAATCTGTCAAACTATCTGCGCGAGTTGTATCAATACCCGGGCGTTGAACCGACAGTAAATTTCCGTCACATCAAACAGCATTACTACCGCAGTCATCCGACGATCAATCCGACGCGCATCGTCCCGGCTGGCCCGGAACAGGATTTGTCGCAACCGCATAATCGCGGCCGCTTGCCGGCAAAATCAGCCGCTGCCTAGGCCATTCAAATCAACCGGCAGCAAGATTCCTCCACTTCGCGCTGACGCGCTCCGGTCGGAATGACATCCTTTTTTCCATCCCGACACAACATACTTAAACCCCGGCCATCCGACCGAGCCCTTACATCCTGCCATCCGACCGAGGCAGGTCATTGCTCCTGCATGACCTGCACTTCCGCTTCTGACGTGCATGGATGAGAGCAATGATTTTCTCTCACATTCAGCGATCAAATGTCTTGCAAACGGAGTGGGTCCATATATGTATTAATGCCGCGTGCGCAGGATGCGCGAGAGCGGCCATGGCGGTCGCGAAGCGAGTGGAGGGATCTTATCCACCCCTGTCACCGGAATCATCCGCCGGATCCTGGTGAATAATAATGTCAGCATGTGGATACGCCTGTTGCAAATCATCCTGCACCTGCATGGCGATACGATGTGCTTCCTGCAAAGTCATTTCCGGCTGCAATACCAGGTGCAATTGAATGAACTGTGACAAACCCGAAGCGCGGGTACGCAATTCGTGTAAATCACTGACCTGGGCATGACGGTGTACAATCTGTTGTATACGTTCACGTTCGGCATCCGACAGCTCGCGATCCATCAACTGATCCAGTGCCTGCCGGCCAATCTGCCATGCGGCAAACAAAATATATCCGGCCACAATCAGTGCAATCACCGGATCTGCCCAGCGCCAATGCAACAAACTATCAAGCAGTAATGCTGTAATCACACCCAGACCGACCAGCACATCACTGCGGTAATGCAGGGAATCGGCATTGATCGCAACTGAACCGGTGGCAGCGATCACCCGGCGCTGGTAAATCACCAGCAGGATCGTAATGGCAATCGACATAACCATGACGCCGATACCGACACCGGCATGCTGAATCGGTTCAGGCCGTAACAACCGGCTGGCTGCCTCAATAACCAGAAACACGGCCGAGCCGCTGATAAACATGGCCTGGGCCAGACCCGCGAGTGGCTCGGCCTTGCCATGACCGAATCGATGTTCACGATCCGGCGGTTGCA
>JBBDSJ010000094.1:0-4669 GCA_040905025.1 Gammaproteobacteria bacterium | reverse complement strand
TGTTTTGCCATGCAACATTCTCTCATGAAGAGTGTTGCACTTGGATTTAGAGCGCGCCCAGGCAATCCACCAGCAGCTGCCGCGAAATCCTGTCGTAGTCGGCACTGATGCTGACCGGCCCGAACAGTTTGCTGTAGCGCGGGTTACGCACCATGAAACAACCGATACCTTTCCAGAGCAGGCTCAATGGCGTGAACTGGCGCTGGTATTCAGCGCGCACAAACGAACGCCCCAGTTCCAGCGCCGGTTCTATCTCCTGCAGCAGCCGTTTGCCATAGCGAAACAGAGAATGTGTATACAGGCCTTTCAGACCGTATTCGGCAACCACCTCATCGACCAGCGCGAGCCGGTACGCCGCGACGATTTCTGCCTTTTCGGCATGCCAGATAAACAGATGGCGATAATACGTATCATAAATATCCAGATCGATTGCCCGGCCGGTACCCTCGCCGACCGCCCGGAATGTAATCTCGCGCAGACGGCCCAGCTCCTGCAACAGCCACGGTATCTGACTGGCGCGGGCGATATAAACCTGCATGCCATTTTGTTCCAGCAACAGGTTGTTGGTACCAAGATGGGCAATCTCGGCGCGTAATAAATCGGCCGGCGTTGGCGCAACGATTTCACAACCATCGGTTTGATCGCGCTGCGTGGCCACTGGCAGGGTTTCAGCCGGTACTTGCCGACCGAGCATGTTGGTATACAAACGCAAATAGCGGCTGACCTGCTCATCATCGGCCAGGCGTTGCAGCCGTGCGGGCTGGATCGGCCGGCCAATCTGTACCGGTATGTTGTAACCGCGCTTGTTCAGAAACTCGCGCGGCAACATGACGGTGCGCAACAACGGATGCAATACACCGAGACTTTGAAACAGCCGGCTGTTGCGGCCCTGGAAATGCATCGGAATCACCGGCACATTGGTTAACCGTACAAGTTGACCTATGGCCGGATGCCAGTCCGATTCACGCCATTTGCGTTTGCGCGCGGACCAGTGCGCTACTTCGCCGGCCGGAAACACTAATAGTAAACCTCCGTTTCTGACAAACCGGATCGCTTCGCGCAACGGTTGCCGGTTACGGCTGGCAGACTCATCACCGCCGTATGGATCGACAGTAATAAACAAATCACGCAACTGCGGCACGGCATCAAGATGGTAATTCACCAGTATTTTGAAATCAGTACGCACACTGCCAAGTATCTGTGCCGCCAGCAGGCCATCAAGCGCACCCATAGGATGATTGGCCACCACAATGGCGCCGCCTGCTGCCGGCACATGATCACGCTGCCGGGCCGGCATGCGGTAATCAATCCGGAATTCAGCCAGTACGGCGGCAATAAACTCAGCGGCGGTGTCCGGCCAATCACAGCTTTGATAGATTTTGTTCAATGCCGCCAGGCCGCTGGCCTGTTCCAGCACACGCAAGGCCTGGTTACGTGGCGACAGCATTGACCAGTCCGGCCAGCGTGGTGCCAATTGAAATGGTGTGCAGGGTTTTACTGATACATCATTCATGCGCTTAACCTGGCTTTAGCCGGAATCGGGGCAAGATGACTGACGAAAGTTTCGGTACAGCGCTGCCAGGAATGCGCATGGGCATAATCAATACATGCCTTCGGCTCAAGCTCCAGTGCCGCCAGCGCTGCTGCACGCAAGTCCTGATCAAGAATACCGGTTTCACCCGGCCGGACGACATCAATCGGCCCGGTGATCGGAAACGCAGCCACCGGCACACCACAAGCCATCGCTTCCAGCATCACCAGACCGTAGGTATCGGTCAGACTCGGAAACACAAACACATCGGCGGCGGCAATATGCTGCGCCAGTTCTTCACCGAATTTATAACCGCTGAATTTTGTTTCCGGATACTGTTGTTTCAGCTTGGCCAGATCCGGACCATCACCGACTACCACCTTGCTGCCGGGCAAATCCTGGCGCAAAAAAGCTTCAATATTTTTTTCTACCGCCACCCGGCCCATGTATAAAAAAATCGGCCGTGGATAATCGAGGAAATCCTTGTCCCCGGGTTTGAATAAATCCGTATCGACCCCGCGTGACCAGACTTCGACATGCTGGAAGCCGCGATCCAGCAGCCGCTGACGTTGTGATGGTGTCGGCACCAGTGTGCGTTCAGCAACAGCGTGGAAACGCCGCATGTAGGCATAGATCCAGTCAAGCGGAATCGGCGCACGCATGCGCATGTATTCGGGGAACTGGGTATGGAAAGATGTGGTAAACGGCAATTGCCGTTGCCGGCAGTAACGCCGGGCGGCATGGCCTATCGGCCCTTCGGTGGCTACATGAATGGCCTCAGGTTCGAATGCATCAAGATTTCTTGTCAACCGCGGGCCGGGCCGCAATGCCAGACGAATGGAAGGATAACTTGGACAGGGAATGGTTTTGTAATCCTGCGGCGTCAGCAACAGTAATTCATGGCCCATGTCCTGTAATGCCTTGCAGGTATTTTCATAGGTACGCACAACACCGTTGACCTGCGGTGCCCAGGCATCAGTCGCAATGGCTATTTTCATTTTTTACGCTGCAAGACTGACGCGTTTCAAAGACTCTATCTCATCGGTCCAGTGCAGTAGTTCTATAGATCCATCATGCCCTTCGACCAGTGCCGTACAACTTTCCACCCAGTCGCCGCAATTCAGATACAACACGTCATTGATATGGGTGATTTCGGCGCGGTGAATATGTCCACTGACAACGCCATCGACTTTCTGGCGCGTGGCTTCATAGGCCAGCGCATCTTCAAAATTACTGATGAAATTTACTGCCGACTTGACCTTGTGCTTGAGCATCGCGGCCAGTGACCAGTAGGAAAAGCCGAGCTTCCGGCGCACATAGTTCACCCAGATATTCGCCTTTAACAACCAGTCATATAATGTGCTGCCAATCACCGCAGCCGTGCGTGAAAATTTCACGACACCGTCAAACTGATCGCCATGGATAATGAGCAGTTTCTTGCCAGTCTTGGTGATATGAATATATTCGTTGTGGATTTCCAGATTACCAAGCACGGTACCGTCCATGTCGCGCAGCAACTCATCATGATTGCCCGGTACAAATATCACTTTGGTGCCATGCTTGGCTTTACCGAGAATCGTACGCACAACATCGTTGTGTGCCTGTGGCCAGTACAGGCGTTTCTTCATTTGCCAGATATCGACAATGTCACCGACCAGAAACAGATACTCACAACGTGTGGAGCGAAGGAAATCGAGAAGATACTGGGCGCTGCATCCGGAGAATCCAAGATGCACATCGGAAATAAAAATGCTGCGGTAAGTTAACGGCTTCAACCTCTGCACGGTAGCCATGCCGTGTCCTCTGGTTTGAGATTGGCCGCGAGTATGGTGCAGAAGTGTGACGGTTTTGTGCCGCAGATATTACAACTGTGTGAATTCTGCCGGCACAGTGAAATTCACGCTGTTGATATCAAGCCAGGCTGACGCGCAGGAATCAGGGCAATTCCTTGATGGATTCTGTCACCGGCCGCCGGCTCATTTTCGGCACGACCTGCGGATAACCGTACCAGAACAGGCCGACGACCCGTTCAGATTCTGCATCCGCACCCAGCAATTGCATGAATTTTTCGCTGCGGGTGACATCACCGGTCGACCATTTCAGGCCAACACCATGCTCCCATAAATACAACGCCAGATTCTGAACCGCGCAACAACAGGCAGCATAGTTTTCCTGCTCGCGAACCGGATCCACAGCACGCGCCGACGTCACTACCAGCCAACCCGGCATGCATTGCCAGCGCGCCAGCTTTTTCTCTGCCGCCAGTTCACCTTTTGCACTCGCCACGCAGTCGGCGTTTAACTGGCAGATGGCCGCCTGCGTCAGCGGCCCCGGCAAATAAAACTGCCATGGCTCGACATGATGGTGGTTCGGTGCCCAGCACGCCAGTTCCAGCCCTTTGAGAATCAAATCGGCGGGCGGCAACCTATCCGGTTCGAATTCATGAATAGTGCGACGGCTGGAAATGAGCTTGTGGAGATGATTCATATAGGTAGAATTCCTGATAACAAAACTATGTAAATCATTGTATATAAATTAACTATTGATGTAGTGCCATTAACTTTGGGAATTTTTGGAACTGAATATTAGGAATTTCTCCCATACACAGATCAAGTCACGATTGCTACACTGCAACATTATATAGGTTACTAATTTTTAACTGAAAAGGAACATACTAATGTCAAATAAACTCCCGATTTACATGTTGGCCGGAAGCCTGTCTCTGGTGGCCGGTCCGGCACTCGCAGGCCATGGCGGCTCCATGGAAAAATGCCTGAAAGCCGCCAGTGCTATCAAGTCTGGTGATTATGTCAAAGTTGAATACCTTAGTTTTAGCGATTTCGGCTTCCCGGTCTATGAAGTTGAAGTCATGGACAAAGATGGTAATGAGTGGGAACTTATGTGTAATGCAAAGGAAGCTACTATCATTGAAGTAGAACGTGAAGTTGAAAGCAGCAGTGATCCACTTTTCAAGAACCGTATGAAGGTTTCTGAAGCCGAGGCCAAAAAGACTGCTACTGCGATGTATCCCGGCAAGATTGAAGAAACCGAATATGAAGTCGAATTTGATGGCGAACCGGTTTATGAAATCGACATTGTTGATGACGATGGCACTGAATGGAAAGTCGAAGTCAGCGC
>JBBDSJ010000093.1:0-27426 GCA_040905025.1 Gammaproteobacteria bacterium | reverse complement strand
GACATTCATCGGTTAACCTGTTACTGGCACTATTCAAGGCGTTGGGCTTCAGACCTGGACTTCCCCGGGTTCAATGGACACCTCCGGCTTATAATCTGAGCACAGGAGGAAGACATGAGCAACCAACGATGTTCACCCGAGTTCAAGGACGAGGCCGTACGACAGGTCACTGAGCGCGGCTACACCGTCGCCGAAGTATCACAACGTCTGGGCATATCCACCCACAGCCTGCACAAGTGGGTCAAGGCCGTGAAACCGGATAAATCTGAGCAGGCAGCCACAGCGCTGGTCGAGTCGAAGAGCGAGATCCTCCGGCTACGTGCCCAGCTGCGGCGCACGGAAGAGGAGCGCGACATCCTAAAAAAGCCGCGCGGTACTTTGCCAGGGAGCCCGAGTAAAGTACCGATTCATCAATGACCATCGGCATGAGCACCGTGTTGCCACGATGTGTCGGGTGCTGCGGGTATCGCGCAGTGGCCGGCGCGGGATTACCATTACGCTGGCCGTGCCTACAGGCTGTTGAAAACGGGGCTGGCATTATCCGTATTGTTGGCTATTATCACTAGCGTAATTGTATGCTGGATTGTCTATCATGATCTTTAACTTCACCGCCCGCTTTTTCTAAAAATCATGCCCCGATTTTCATGTGCTTGCCTGCTTTATTTGATTTTACAGTCGTTCGTCAGCGTGTGCCTGGCGGCGGACACTGAGTCACCCGGCATACCTGAGGGTTTGTTGAAACCACTACTGACGCAGTACCAGCAACACAGGTACACGCTCGATAACGACCGTTATGTGGCGTTGATAAACTATCGGCAACCGTCCTCGGAACCGCGCTTTTATCTGATTGACATGGTAACTGAAGAGGTCATTGGCCGTTACCGGGTCGCGCATGGCCGCGGTTCGGATCCGGCGCATACAGGCTATGCCGAATTTTTCAGTGACCGCGCAGGCAGCAAAATGAGTTCAGTCGGTTTTTTTCGCACTGGTGAGACATACATGAGTGAAACTCCCGGGCATGGTTTGTCGTTGCGGCTGGAGGGGATATCAGAGTCAAACCGTAACGCGGCAGATCGTCTGATAGTCATTCATGCAAATCATTATATGGAACCGGCCTTCATCGACCGTTATGGCATGCCGGGACGCAGTCACGGTTGTCTGGTGTTTTCGGATGCTGACCGCAATGAGATTATTGAGAAACTTCAGAGCGGTGCGTTGATTTATGCAGTGCGTTGATTGTTATGCAGAGTGAGTATGTGGAGTCTGGCGATCGAGTCGATTAAGACAAGATTTCTCCGCTTCGCGCTGCCGCGCTTCGGTCGAAATGACAAAGCAGTAGATTGCCGCGTCGCGGAGCCTGCCCTGGGCGAAGTCGAAGGGCTCCTCGCAAGAACGCCACTATTTTGCAGTCACTCAGTTTTGCCCTCACCCTGCCCTCTCCCACAGGGAGAGGGTAAAAAACGGTATTCATCGAGCAGGCTTGTTTGCTTGTCGATACCCTGCCCTCTCCCAAAGAGTGCGTAAAAAACGATATTAATCGAACAGGCTTGTTTGCTTGTCGATACCCTGCCCTCTCCCAAAGAGTGCGTAAAAAACGATATTCATCGGACAGGTTTGTTTGCTTGTCGATACCCTGCCTTATCTCAAAGAAAGAGGATGAAACTTTGAAATTAATGAGTCGGCAGTTCCACATCCTGGAACAACGCATCGAGTTCTTCCTTTGAGCGGGTACGTTGCGCGCTTTCGACGACGCCGCGCGACAGGTGCGGCGCAAAGCGTTCGATGAAGTCGTACATGTAGCCACGTACGAAAGTACCACGGCGAAAACCGATCTTGGTGGTGCTGGCTTCGAATAAATGGCTGGCATCAATGGCCACAAGCTCGCTGTCACGGGTCTGGTCATAAGCCATACTGGCGACAATCCCGACGCCAAGCCCGAGTTTGACGTAGGTCTTGATGACGTCGGCATCGGCGGCGGTAAACGTGACCTGTGGCTGCAGTTCGGCGGCAGCAAAGGCGGCATCCAGATGCGAGCGGCCGGTGAAACCGAATACGTAGGTGACGATCGGGAATTCTGCCAGTGCCTGCAGCGTCAACGGTTTGGCTTTCAGCAGCGGATGGCCATGCGGGACAACCACACTGCGGTTCCAGCGGTAACACGGCATCATGACCAGATTATCAAACAACTCCAGTGCTTCGGTGGCAATCGCAAAATCCACGGTACCCTTGGAGGCCAGTTCGGAGATTTGCATAGGCGTGCCCTGGTGCATATGCAGTGACACCGCCGGATAGCGTTGCATGAACGCCTGGATGATGGGCGGCAGTACATAACGGGCTTGTGTGTGAGTGGTCGCTATCGTCAAACTGCCGCGTTTATTGTCACTGTACTCCAGGGCTATCTGGCGAATACTGTCGACCCCGGCCAGAATTTCACCACAACGCTCGATAATATCGGCACCCGCCGGCGTGATTTCCGTCAGGTGTTTGCCACTGCGCTGGAAAATCTGCACGCCGAGTTCGTCCTCCAGCATACGTACCTGTTTGCTGATACCCGGTTGCGAGGTATAGAGGCTTTCAGCCGTGGCCGAGACATTCAGGCCATGCTGCGCGACTTCCCAGATATAACGGATTTGCTGCAACTTCATGGAGCCACCTATATGCTAATTGAGCATAAAAATATGATTAATAATTCCTTTTAAGTATAGTTTCAAGCCAGTACATTGCAACGTCGCGCTAGACCCTAATTTTTTCCCAGCAGGAACCAGCAGTATGGATTTTGGCTATACCATCGCCGGCCTCGTGGTCGGCTTTATTGTGGGCATGACCGGCGTCGGTGGCGGCTCGCTGATGACGCCGATTCTGGTGCTCGGCTTTGGTGTACAACCGGCCATTGCCGTTGGCACGGATCTGCTCTATGCCGCGATTACCAAGAGTGGTGGTATTTTCGTACATAATCGCAAAGGCACAATTGACTGGCGCATTGTCGGCCTGCTGGCTGCCGGCAGTATGCCAGCGTCAATATTCGCAATTTTTCTTCTCAAGCAACTCGAACAATCGGGGGTCAATTACGACGGCCTGATTACTGGCAGTTTGAGTGTCGCACTGATCCTGACATCCATGGTCTTGCTGTTTAAAAACCAGCTGCTGTCGATCGGCCGCAACGAACGGCTTGCCAGCCTGCGTGCACTGCATCAGAAACTGCAAACACCGGCGACGATAGTCGCGGGCATTGTGCTCGGTGTACTGGTGACACTGTCATCAGTCGGCGCCGGTGCACTTGGCGCGGCCATTCTGTTTCTCCTGTATCCACGTATGACCGCAATCCGCATTGTTGGCACTGATATCGCCCATGCAGTGCCACTGACCCTGATCGCCGGACTCGGCCATGCCCATCTCGGCACGATTGACTACATGATGCTGGCGGCGTTGTTGCTCGGTTCATTGCCCGGCATTTATCTCGGCAGTCATCTGGCCACACGCTTGCCGGATCATGTCATCCGGCCGGCGCTGGCGGGGATGTTGTTGCTGATTGGTGTGCGCATGGCGTTTTAGTTCTTATAATCTTTATTCACCCGCCTGAATTCAGTGCAGTTGTTAAAGCTCACTGAATCACTGGCGTCATTTTGAGTCTGATTGTGCCATGGATGCACACAAGCACGCGTCTACCGCTACCTCACAGAGCCGCATCGCGCTGATGTTCCGCGCACTTGGTCACCGCAATTACCGGCTGTTTGCCGCCGGTCAGCTGGTATCGCTCACCGGCTCCTGGATGCAGAGCGTGGCCCAGGCCTGGCTCGTTTACCGGCTGACCGATTCGGCCGCACTGCTCGGCCTGGTCGGGTTTGCCAGTCAGATCCCGGTGTTTCTGCTCGCGTCATTTGGCGGCGCCTTTGCGGATCGGTTTGATCGCCGGCGCATCCTGATCATCGCGCAAAGCGTGGCCATGATGCTGGCGATCAGCCTCGCAACACTGACATTGACCGGTAGCGTTGAAGTCTGGCACGTCTTTGTGCTGGCCAGCCTGCTCGGCGTGGTCAATGCGTTTGATATCCCGACCCGCCAGTCATTTCTGGTAGAACTGGTTGGTAAAGCCGATTTATTCAATGCCATCTCGTTGAATTCGTCTATGGTCAACGCCGCACGCATGATCGGCCCGGCCATTGCCGGGGTGTTGATTGTCACGCTCGGTGAAGGCTGGGTATTTTTTATCAATGCGTTGACCTACTGCGCTGTTCTTGCGGGCCTGCTGATGATCCGCATTGCCCGCAAAAACCGTGAACGCCAGACCCAGTCGACCTGGGTCAGCATTGCCGAGGGCTTTCGGTTCGCCTGGCAAAAGCGGCCCATCCGCGGCCTGCTGCTGTTGCTCGGACTGATCGGCCTGACCGGCATGCCGTACGCCGTATTGATGCCGATTTTTGCTGATCGGATCCTCGGTGGTGGTCCCGATGCACTGGGCCTGCTGATGAGTGCGTCCGGCATCGGTGCGCTGACCGGCGCACTGACACTGGCGGCACGGCGCAATGTCTACGGCCTCGGCCGCTGGGTCGCCGTCGCCGCCAGCGGTTTTGGCATCTGCCTGATTTTATTCTCGCTGTCGCGCAGCTTCTGGTTGTCCGCCGTCATCCTGATCGTGACCGGCTTCATGATGATGGTTGAAATGTCGGCCTCCAACACTCTCATTCAAACCATGGTGCCGGACAAGCTGCGTGGCCGCGTGATGGCGGTCTATTCGATGATGTTCATGGGCATGGCACCACTCGGGGCCTTGGTGGGCGGCATGCTGGCCGAATCCATCGGCGCACCGTTGACTGTCATGTTCGGTGGTAGCATGTGCATGCTGGGCGGAGTAGTCTTCGCTGTCGCGCTGCCAAAACTGCGTGGTGAAGCGCGGCAGATGATCCTGGCGCAAGAAATGACGGCCGGCAGTCCGGCCAACGCAGTTGCGGGGGTGAATGCCATGTTGCCTGCCACGGACAAACGCCGGACATAAAAAAACCCCGCGCATCGCATTGATGGCGGGGTTATTGGTATCGATTTTCGATCCGGTCTGGAGCGGATCAGGCCGCCTGGAAATTCAGGCGCCGGTAGTCTTCAACCATGTGCGCCATTTTGTCCTTGAGCATGAGTTTTTCTTTTTTCAGCATTTCGAGTTCCAGATCTTCCATGGATTCAACGCCGCGCTGCACCGCGTCAACCTGCTGGTTAAGCTGCGTATGTTTGTCATAAAGGCGTTTGAATTCGATGTGATTGGCGAGGAGAGATTTAACAGCTGCGGGATCCAAATCATGCATATAAACTGCCTCCTGTATCCTTAAGATGGGAGATTCAAGCGTGCGGGAGTGCTACCCACAATATAAAACTAGCTGATCTGCGACCATTCCTCCACCTGTTCGTAACAATTTTTTTCAGTGCCCGCCAGAACATCCTGTATTGCGGCCAGTAGCCAGCCGGCAAATTGAAACTATCGGAAAATTCTCCCACAATTATAGTCAGTTAAAAAACCCACCTGATCATTGCCAGGGCCGGCCACCGGAAAAATTGACCTGTATCAAACAATCAGGATTTTCTCTGCGAGATCAAAAATCAGCCACTATTATCTTAGAACAAGTCCAAACAGATACTGTCCGGTCAAGTATGAACGAAACAACCCAAAGCAAGCAAGATACGGCACAGCAGCGCGATGACTTTTGGGTTCGCTGCATTGCTGCGCGCCTGCGGCAGGCAGGGTTGACACTGAACGGCCAGGCGCCTGCCGACATGCAGATTCACGATCCCCGCTTTTACCGGCGCGCGGTACTGCAGGGCTCGCTCGGCATCGGTGAAGCCTATGTTGAGGGCTGGTGGGACTGTGAGCGCCTGGATGAACTGTTCGATCACCTGCTGCGCGCGCGGCTTGATCGCGGCCAGTTGTCAGTTGCCCATTTGCTTAACGGATTACGCAACCGGATTCAGAACCTGCAGGCCGTTTCGCGGGCGTTTCAGGTGGGAGAACAGCATTACGACATTGGCAATGACCTGTTCCGGGCGATGCTCGACCAGCGCATGGCCTACACCTGCGGCTACTGGGCCCATGCGCACAGCCTCGATGAAGCGCAGGAACACAAACTCGAACTGATCTGCCGCAAACTGGACCTGCAACCCGGCCAGCGTATCCTCGATATAGGTTGCGGCTGGGGCAGTTTTGCGCGCTATGCCGCCGAAAAGTATCAGGTGCATGTGGTTGGCCTGACAATTTCCAAAGAACAGGCCGAGTATGCGCGCAATCAGTGCCGCAACCTGCCGGTCGAGATCCGCCTGCAGGATTACCGGGAAATCAGCGAACGGTTTGATCACATCGTTTCGGTCGGCATGTTTGAGCATGTCGGCCATAAAAATTATCGCCGATATATGGAAGTTGCTGCACGCTGTCTGAAAGACGGCGGGTTGTTCCTGTTGCACACGATTGGCAAACACTCGAATACACTGGTAACCGACCCGTGGATCAGCCGTTATATCTTTCCGAATGGTGAAATCCCGTCACTGGAACAGGTAGGCCGGGCGATCAATAATATCTTTGTGCTGGAAGACCTGCATAATTTTGGCGCGGACTATGACCGCACACTGATGGCGTGGTACCGGAATTTTCACGCCGCCTGGCCGAGCCTCAGGGCGAATTACAATGAACGCTTCTACCGCATCTGGAAATACTATCTGAACAGCTGTGCCGGCGCATTCCGTGCGCGCAGTTTGCAATTGTGGCAGCTGGTATTGTCCAAACCCGGATGTATAAAGGGTTACCGCCGCCCGGCCTTCTAGAAACGACATCAATAGAACCTGCCTCAAGTTGAACCGGAAAATATTTCATCTTCCGGCACTGGCGTTTCCTCAAATTTCTCTCTAAGATACGCGCCTTGAAAATCTGACGACGTTAACTGTCGTGCTAACACGCTGCAGAGGGTGAAGACCATGCAAGCATCAACGTTAGCCGCAAGTGCACAGTCAGCGCCGGCTCGCACCGCTTTGTACGGGTTGCATCGTGAGCTGGGCGCGAAGCTGGTGTGCTTTGCCGGCTATTCAATGCCACTCAATTACCCGGCCGGCATTCTGGCCGAACATCGCCATACGCGTGCTCAGGCGTCGTTATTTGACGTTTCACACATGAGCCGTTTCCGTATCCAGGGCGATGCAGCGGCGTCTGCGCTGGAATCCCTGTGCCCGGCCGATCTGGTCAACCTCGCTCCCGGGCAACTCCGTTACAGCGTCATGACCAACGAGTCAGGCGGTTGCATTGATGACGTCATTATTCGCCGTGCCGGCAATGATTTTGAAATCATCGCCAATGCCGCCAATCGTGATAATGATCATGCCTGGTTATGTGATCGTATCGGCCAACGTTGCCAGGTACGTCTTGATGAATATTTCTCGCTGCTGGCATTGCAGGGCCCGGCTGCCGCCGCCGTCATGCGGGAACTCAACCCGGACACTGACAAACTCGGTTTCATGCAAACCGGACAGGTGCCGCTGGCCGGCATCGACTGCCGGGTCGCGCGCGCGGGTTACACCGGTGAAGATGGCTTTGAAATAAGTGTTCCCATTGATGCCACCACGAAGCTGGCACAACGCCTGTTAGCCCATGAACAGGTTCAGCCTGCCGGACTTGGTGCTCGTGATGGTCTGCGTCTCGAAGCCGGGCTGAGCTTGTATGGCCACGAACTGGATGCTACCACTTCACCGGTCGAAGCCGGACTCGGCTGGGCGATTGCCAAAGCACGACGTTTGTCGGGAGCGCGTGCCGGCGGTTTCCCCGGTCATGAACGCATTCTGGCCGAGCTGAAGTCCGGACCATCCCGACGTCTGACCGGATTGCTTCCGGATACGCGCTCACCATTGCGCAGTGGCACATTGCTGATTGACAGCAATGGCACAACCATTGGCACGGTAACAAGCGGCGGTCACAGCCCCATCCTGAAGCGACCCGTCGCCATAGGTTACATCGATTCAGGTGCCCTCAATACCGAAATTCCGGTTTATGCCGACAACCGTGGTAAACGCATCCACGTTGAACTAACACGGTTACCTTTTATTCCGCACAAATATATACGCCGTTAAAGCCGGGGAAGTTCTGATTTGATCAGATTTCCCCTGAAAAAATCTACAGGAGGTTAAGGACCAATATGAGTCAACTCAGGTTTAGTCATGATCATGAATGGGTACGGCTTGACGACAATGGCGAAGCCGTGATTGGCATTACCGATTTTGCCCAGCGCGAGCTTGGTGATGTTGTTTTCGTTGAATTGCCGGATGTTGGCCGTACTGTCAACGCAGGCGAAGAGGCGGCCGTTGTTGAATCAGTCAAGGCGGCCAGCGACATCAAGATGCCAATCAGTGGCAGTGTCAGTGCCGTGAATGAAGCACTCAATGACAATCCGGAATTGGTCAACCAGGACCCGCTGGAGGCCGGCTGGTTTATCCGGCTCAAGCCGGCCGATAACACAGAATTCGATCAGCTCATGGATGCAGCCGCATACCAGAACTTTATTCAGCAACAAGGCGAATAACCATGACTATGACACTGCAAGACCAGTCACTTGCGCAACTGGAAATGCCGGGTGATTTTATTCGCCGGCACATTGGGCCGAACCGGGAACAGATAAATGCCATGCTGACAAACCTGGGCTTTGACAGTCTGGAAGCATTAATCGCTGCCACAGTACCTGAACATATACGACTGAAGCGGCCGCTGGATCTGAAAACTGCGCGTAGCGAAAGAGTCATTGAGGATTATTTGCGCCGCATGCGCAACCGTAACCGTGTACTTACCAGCCTGATCGGTCTGGGCTATCACGACACCATTATGCCGAATGTTATCAAACGCAATGTGCTGGAAAACCCGGGCTGGTATACCGCTTACACACCCTATCAGGCCGAGATCAGTCAGGGCCGGCTGGAAGCTTTGCTGAATTTCCAGCAGATGATCATCGATCTCACCGGCCTGCCGATCGCAAATGCGTCATTGCTGGACGAAGCAACTGCCGCCGCCGAGGCCATGATGTTATCAAAGCGCGTCAACGGCAAGGCCGGCAACCGCTTTCTTGTCGATACCAACTGCCATCCGCAAACACTGGCGGTAATGCAAACACGTGCGCGGCCATTGGGTATAGAAATCATTCCATTTTCTGCAGGTGAAACCCTGCCGGAAGATTGTTTTGGTCTGCTGGTGCAGTATCCCGGCACGAATGGCGAGGTCGTTGATCTGGCAACTGTGGCAGAACATGCGCAACACACCGGCGCACTGGTCACAATGGCCTGCGATCCCCTCGCACTGGTGATGCTGCGCTCACCCGGTGAACTTGGTGCTGATATTGCGATTGGCAGTACCCAGCGTTTCGGTGTTCCACTGGGTTATGGTGGCCCACACGCAGCATTTTTTGCCACGCTGGAAAAATACAAGCGCCAGGTTCCCGGCCGTATTATTGGTGTCTCACGGGACGCCCGTGGCCAACCGGCCCTGCGCATGGCCCTGCAGACACGGGAACAACATATCCGGCGTGAAAAAGCGACCAGCAATATCTGTACCTCACAGGTATTACTCGCGGTCATTGCCAGCATGTATGCGGTTTATCACGGCCCCAAGGGGCTGGCAATTATTGCCGAGCGCGTACACCGCATGGCATTGATTTTTGCCCGGGGCATTGAACAACTCGGCTATACAGTCAGCAGCAAATGCTTTTTTGATACAGTCGTTGTACATACCCCCGGTATGGCACGGCGTCTGGCCGCCAAGGCCCGCGAAGCCGGTTTTAATCTGCGTGTACACGACAGTAACTATCTGAGTGTCGCCTTTGATGAAACTTCACGACGCAGTTATCTGCAATCACTCTGGTCGGTCTTTGCTCCGCGTCAACGGGACATGGATTTTAATATTACGGCGTTTGATAACAACATTAATGATTGTCTCAAAATCGAAATGCGGCGCGATGATGCCATTCTGACGCACCCGGTTTTTAATCGTTATCATTCGGAAACCGAGATGCTGCGTTACCTGCGCCGGCTGGCAAACCGGGACATCGCCCTGGATCGCGCCATGATCCCGTTAGGCTCCTGCACGATGAAGCTTAACGCCACCATTGAAATGCTGCCGGTAACCTATCAGTTATTCAGTGCCGTACATCCGTTTGTGCCTCTGGATCAGGCTCAGGGTTATCAACAATTGATTGCCGAACTCGAAGATGCCTTATGTGAAATCACCGGTTTCAGTGCAATTTCATTCCAGCCGAACTCAGGTGCCCAGGGTGAATATACGGGTCTGCTGACGATTGCTAAATATCATGAAGTACGTGGCGATGCACAACGCCGCATTTGTTTAATACCGGCATCGGCACATGGCACTAATCCGGCCAGTGCACAAATGGCTGGTATGCAAGTCATCGTTATCAACTGCGATCAGAACGGCAATGTTGATATTGCCGATTTGAAAGCGAAAGCCGAACAGCATGCAAACGAGCTGGCGGCATTGATGATCACCTATCCATCAACGCACGGAGTGTTTGAAGAATCAATCGTTGAAGTCTGCGAGATTATTCATGCCCATGGCGGTCTGGTATATATGGATGGTGCCAACATGAATGCCATGGTCGGTGTCTGCCGGCCGGCGGCAATCGGTGTTGATGTCTGCCATCTGAATCTGCACAAAACCTTCTGCATTCCACATGGCGGTGGCGGGCCCGGTGCCGGCCCTATCGGCGTCACGGCACAGTTGGCTCCCTACCTGCCGGATCATCCACTGGTCGATGGAGTGAATCCGGCAACAGGCCCAGCAGGAACTGTCGGCACGGTAGCCGCAGCGCCGTGGGGTTCGGCCGGCATATTACCGATTGCCTGGACGTATATCGCGCTGATGGGTGGCAACGGACTGACCCGCGCCACCCAGGTTGCCATTCTTAATGCCAATTACATTGCGCATAAACTGGCGCCACACTATCCGGTGTTATACACCGGCCGGCAAGGCCGGGTAGCACATGAATGCATTATTGATTTGCGACCCATCAAGGAAGCGACCGGCATTACCGTTGAGGATGTGGCCAAGCGTCTCATCGACTATGGTTTTCATGCGCCGACCGTTTCCTTTCCAGTGGCTGGCACATTAATGATTGAGCCCACAGAGAGTGAAAGCCAGACCGAACTCGATCATTTCTGTGCCGCACTGATCCATATCCGTAAAGAAATTGCCGCCATTGAGCGTGGTGAGGCAGACCGTAACAACAATGTTCTAAAGAACGCACCGCATACCCATGATCTGCTGCTCAGCGACAACTGGCCGTTCAATTATTCCCGCGAGCAGGCTTTCTTCCCGCTGGCCCGCGAACAGCAGGACAAATACTGGCCCACAGTTGCCCGGGTCGACAACATGCACGGTGATCGTGAGCTGGTTTGCAGCTGCCCACCGGTAGCTGAATACCAGGAAAGCGAAACCGAAACCCGGCTCGCCGCCAATCATCCCGCTGTCAATTATTAGAAGTGGCCTCAAAATGTCACGCACCCAAGGGTGTAATAAAGTGCAGCCGAGACCAGGCGCCCTTGATTATTAACCAACGGGGACGAAAAAGCGCAGTGTATAGACACTCTGCCGTTACACGGCCCCGCATTTTGAGTCCGCTTTTAACGCCCATTCGTATATTTCAGGGCGGCATGTGCAGTAATTTTGAGACCACTTATAGGAAAATAAAATCTTATGTATCATATTTTGGTAGCAGACAAACTGGATAATGACGCACTGACATATCTGCAGTCACAACAGGACGTTGAATTCACAACAGCAAATGGCCTGGACGCTGCAACTCTGGCAGAGCAAATCAGTGGCTATGATGCACTTATTGTTCGCAGCGGCACACGAGCCGACAGTGCCGCTATTGCGGCGGGCAAGAAACTCAAAATCATCGGCCGGGCCGGTATTGGCATCGATAATATTGATATTGATGCAGCTACCGAACGCGGCATTGTGGTATTGAATACCCCGAGCGCCAATGCCACCACCACGGCCGAATTGACCATTGGTCATTTGTTGTCATTAAGTCGCCACTTGCCGGCTGCCGACCGTTCAGTGCGTGCCGGACTCTGGCAACGCAGCCAGTACACCGGTACTGAACTGGCCGGCAAAACCATCGGCATTATCGGCTATGGCAGTATCGGCAGACTGGTGGCGGCACGCTGCCTGGCATTGCAGATGTACGTCAAGGTCTATGATCCGTTTGTCACTTCGACGGTGCTCAGGGAGCATGGCGTGATCGGCGCTGATCTGGAGCAATTGCTCGGCAGTGCCGACTTCATCACCCTGCACTGCCCGGTCAACAACAAGACACGGCACATTATCAATGCAGAGTCTCTGGCATTAATGCAACCGCATTGCCGGCTCATCAATTGTGCCCGTGGTGAACTGGTTGATGAACAGGCGTTATTCGATGCATTGAGTGAAAAGCGTATCGCCGGTGCCGCACTGGATGTTTTCAGTAATGAGCCACCAAAAGATTCAGTATTACTGGCACTCGATAATATTGTGTTCACGCCGCATCTGGGTGCCTCAACCCATGAAGCACAGGCAGCTGTTGGTAACGAAATTGTACGCAATGTGATGAATTATCTGCGCAGCGGTCAGGCCGTTAATGCTGTCAATCTGCCGACTATCCCGGCGGCCGAGCTGACTCGGCTGCAACCTTATCTGGTACTGGTCTACCGTCTCGGCAAGGTGCTTGCTGAAATGGTGGACGGGCCGTTATCGAACCTGCAGGTAAAACTGCGCGGCAGGATAGCGGAGCTTGATCCGGCCATCCTTGCGACACAGACACTGGCCGGTTATCTGAGTGGCAGCTTCGACAGCGGTGTCAATCTGGTAAATGCACGCTCATTGGCCAAACGCCAGGGTATTGAACTTGCCGAAAGCCGCACGCAGGAAAGCCAGGGTTATCTGTCACTGGTCGAAATTACCGGCAGCAGTAATAACGAACAAATTACACTGGCCGGGACTGTCTTCGATGAACAACATCCACGTCTGGTGCGCATCAATAATTATGATGTTGAAGCCTTTCTTGAGGGGCATATACTCATGACCCGTCATCAGGACAAACCGGGCGTCATGGGGACACTGGGCACATTGCTTGGCAGCGCCGGCATTAATATTTCACGCCTGCAACTGGGTATTGCCGCGGATACCCGTCAGGCCATAGCGATATTACAACTTTCATGCGAATTACCGGCAGCATTACTGCAGGAAATCAGACTGCAAACGGTGATCGATAAAGCCCTGCATCTTGACCTGTGAAAGAGGCATTAACACATCGTGGCCCGCCGTATGATCGGCTGTTTTTTGATTGCGACAGCACACTTTGCAGCATCGAAGGTCTGGACGCGCTCGGTAACCGCGCCGGATTCGCCGCCGAGCTCATCCCGATTACGCAAGCCGCCATGGAAGGCCGTCTCGACCTGACAACCGCCTACGCTGAACGGCTCGCGCTACTGCAGCCTGATCAGACGGCTGTAGACTGGTTAACCCGACAGTATCAGGAATGCCTGACGCCCGGCGCAGTAGCATTAGTCAATGCATTGCAGCAAGCCGGCAAACAGGTACATATCATCAGCGGTGGTATTTTACAGGCACTGTTACCACTGGCAGCACCGCTGAATATACCGATCACCCATATTCATGCGGTCAGCCTGCAGTTCAATGGTGATGGCAGCTACAATAATTATGATGCGGCGTCACCCCTTTGTCAGCAACACGGCAAGGCTGTAATTTGCCGCCAGTTGCTGGGCAACGGTGAGCACGGTGCGTTTATCGGCGATGGCATAACTGATCTCGAGGCCGCCGCCGCTGGTATTGATTTCATCGGTTTTGGCGGTGTTGTCCGGCGCAGCCGGGTTGAAGCTGCTGCAACCGTTTACTCGAGTGAAAGTGACATAAGCCGGTTGCTGCCGCTGCTGCTGACGCCGGCAGAACTGCAGCGGACCGGCTTTTCACCGCAGGATTAGCAGCTGCTCTATCCGCACTGGCAACCGCGCCCGGTGCCAACAAATTCGTCAGAAAGCGCCCGGGTCGGCTATAATTGTCCGCTTTTCCAGATCCCTGAAGAAGCTAATGAATCAACCCCTGTCCTCCCGGGCCCTGCCGTTTCCGCTGGCCCGCATCGGCATTATCGGCGGCGGCCAGCTCGGCCGCATGATGGTGCGCAAGGCCACCCAGCTCGGCTTTGCCGCCATTGTGCTGGACCCGACCCCGAATTCGCCAGCCGGCCAGGTAGCAGGGCATCAAATCGTCGGCGATTTTTTTGACCCGGCCAAACTGCGTGAGCTGGCAGAATTATCGGACGTCACCACATTTGATATCGAAACCATCGACAGCCAGGCACTGGAACAACTCGTCGACGAGGGTTTCATAATTTTACCTTCGCCGCATCTGCTGGCCATTATTCAAAACAAGCTCAAGCAAAAACAGTTACTCGACAGCAAGGGCATCGCCACCAGCCGGTTTATCGAACTGGCCAACCCGACAGCCTCCGCGTTGTCAAAATTCGGTTATCCGGTCGTGCAGAAAGCCCAGTGCGGCGGCTACGACGGCCGTGGCGTGGAAATCTTTCATGACGACACACAGCCGGAACGAATCCTGCCGGTGCCAAGCCTGCTGGAAGAATTCATCGATTGCGAAAAGGAACTGGCCGTCATGGTGGCACGTGGCATGGACGGTGAAGTCAGGGTGTATCCGGCCGTTGAAATGGTATTCGACAATCAGGCCAACATTCTTGATCAACTGATCGCACCGGCGCGCATTACCGCGGAACAGGCGCAGGCTGCGCAGGATCTGGCCGTAAAAACCATCGAGGCCATTGAAGGCGTCGGCGTATTCGGGGTTGAGTTATTTCTGGGCAAGAACGGCCAGCTGCTGGTGAATGAAATTGCCCCGCGCACGCACAACTCCGGTCATTACACGATTGAAGCCTGCGTCACGGATCAGTTTGAACAGCAAATCCGCGCCATCACCGGTCTGCCGCTGGGTTCCACTGGACAATTGAAACCTGCCGTGATGATCAATCTGCTCGGTGAGCCGGGCTATAGTGGCCGGACAATCGTCGAAGGCCTCGATGAAGCACTGGCAATTGCCGGTGTCGGTGTGCATATTTACGGCAAGACAGAATCGCGGCCAATGCGAAAAATGGGTCACGTCACTGTCATTGACGATACCATTGAAGCCGCCAGCGCCAAGGCCGAACAGGTACGGCAGGTACTCAAAATCCGCGGGGAGCGAACGCTATGAAGGGCAATGACAAACCGATAGTCGGGATCATCATGGGCAGCGATTCAGATCTGCCGGTGATGCAAAAAGCGGCCGATATTCTGGATGAGATGAAAGTGCCGTATGAATTGACGATCGTCTCGGCGCACCGGACACCACAGCGTTTATTTGATTATGCCAGTAGCGCTGAAGGACGCGGCCTGCGGGTCATCATTGCCGGTGCCGGTGGCGCTGCGCACCTGCCGGGCATGGCGGCATCAATGACACCGTTGCCGGTCATTGGCGTACCGGTGAACGTGACCGCGTTGAATGGTCAGGATTCATTGTTATCGATTGTACAAATGCCGGCCGGTATTCCCGTGGCAACTGTTGCCATTGATAACGCCACCAATGCCGGTGTTCTGGCCGCGCAAATTCTCGGCACAGCTGACGATGCCTTGCGCGGGCGCATCAAGGCTTATCGCAAGGGTCTGGAAGAAAAGGTGCTGGCAAAAGCAGCCAAGATAGAAAAAGCACAGTAATGATCACCGTACTTTTCACTTTGAAGCATTTACTTTCTATTTCAAGTTTTTAACTTTTTCGTCTGGTTCCGGTACCGGATCGTAGCCGCTCCCACCACCCAGCCATTTCACCGGATGGCAACGACATATTCGCCTGACTGCTAACCAACTGCCCTTGATCGCGCCGTGTGTCTGCAAGGCCTCCAAAGCATACTCCGAACAGGTTGGCAAATAGCGGCAGCGCGGTCCGATGATTGGTGACAATATTAATTGATAAGCCCGCACCATTATCGCAACCAGCTTTCCGGGCAGATGGCGTAAATTCACATTAATCGGCCAAAGCATCCGGATAGAACAATTGCTGATCGGCGATTTTGAAATCTGCAATCATTTCCTGGCCAGCCGCGCTGGTAATGAACTCGATATATCGTATTGCTGCCTCGTGTTTCACATGGGCATGCTTGTCCGGATTCACGGCAATAATATGGTACGGATTTTTCAGCATTGGATCGCCTTCAAAAAGTATTTCCAGTTCTATCTTGTCTTCATAGGCGATATACGTGCCGCGATCCGTCAAAGTGTAGGCCTGATACTGTTCGGCGACCTGGAGTACTGCTCCCATCCCCTGCCCAACAGCCATGTACTGGCGGCCACCGGCTTTGAGTCCGGCCGCTTCCCAGATTGCCAATTCTTTCAAGTGCGTTCCCGAGCTGTCACCACGGGAAATAAAGGGCATGCGGTTGGCTGTCAGTCGGCGAAATGCGGCTGCCGCGGTATCCGCTCCGGAAATATTGGCCGGATCATTGGCCGGGCCGACAATGACAAAATCGTTATGCATGACCGGCACACGCTCGACACCATAACCCGACTCGACAAATTCCTTTTCGAGGCCCGGATCATGGGCAAATACAATATCAACATCGCCGTTTTGCCCCAGTTTCAGCGCCTGCCCGGTACCCACCGCGATCACATCCACCTTGATATCGTATCGTTCCTCGAAGACAGGATTCAGGACTTTCAACAGGCCGGAATTATCGGTGCTGGTGGTAGTTGCCATGCGCAGGCGCTCTGCGGCATGGGTGTTCAGTGCCAGTGTGGCGAGTAATATTATTGTTGCCGTTTTCAGGAAACTCTTGTATCGCATTGTGATACTCCTTCATTTGCGGATCTTTATCTCACCCCCCCCCCATCCTGACCTTCCCCCTCAAGGGGAAAGGAATAAAAGGAGGCTATCGTACTTTTAAAATTCAACCTGGCCGCGGACAGTAAATATGTCCGGTTCGTCGCCGGCAAACGCGCCACCCATCGTGTCGAGCACCTTGATGTAATTGGCCGATAACCTGAGGTTTGCATTCGGGAACCAGTTGAGTCCCAGCGTCAGGTTGTCTTCCTCGCCGCCATTGATATCGCCGTCGATCAGATCGACATTGCTGATGCGCGCACCGATCTGCCAGGCGCCGATACCGCCATAGCCGACTGCAGAGTTCGGCTTGACCGACTTGAACGCGCCGCTGCTGCCGCTGTAGGTACGCTGGTCATTGGTGAGGAAATACATGATCTCGGCATAGTAACCGTCGAAATCGACATCCGGGTTACCGGCGACGGCCCTGTCCACCGAGACGCCCATGTATTCGCCCTGCAGGGTCAGGCGGTCATACACCCATGCCGCCTCGACGCCGTAGCGGTAGAAGCTGTCGGCATCCATGGCCATGGTGTTCACGAGGCGGATGTCGGTGACGTGTGATTCCGGGCGATCGGAAAAGGTCAGCGTCTTGTCCTGACCGGTATCGCGGTACGACAGCGCACCGCCGAGATGGACTACCTGGTTACCATTATTGATGGGCGCATAGGTCACACGCCCGGTCGCGCCAAGGCTTTCATCACTGTTACCGGCGGGATCGTCAATGCCCGTGCCGAACAGGCCGGCCGACGCGCTCCAGTTGTTGGCACCGGTATTCACGGCCGCCCCGATATTACGACCCGGGACAAGCAAATGCGGCAAACCACGCTCGATGAAATTGGTGTATTTCGAACTGGTCATGTTCTGCAGGCTGAAGGGTTCCTTGAAATGACCCACCTGGATTTCCGCCGGGCCGAGATCGGCATAGCTGACATAGGCATCGGCAATGCCGTCCGCACCGGAACCGGTAAAGTCGTACTGGAACTTGTAATCCCAGACGCGCCAGAGCGTGCCGGCCATGAACAGGCGTGCGCGGCGGATTTCACTGCCATCACCGTGATCAACTACGTCGGTGTCATATAGGGCGGCATCAGCCTGTATGCGTCCGCCCAGACGGACACTGAAATCGCCGTCGGCTGAAGTTACCTCGAATTTGCCTTTTGTACTGATCGTCGGCTGATCGGCGGTTGCTGCCTTGACCTGCTCTTCCACCTGTTTTTTCACTTCGGCCTGAACCGCTTCAGCTGTCTGTGCGTCAGCCTGTGCATTGCTCTGTTCTTTATCCCGTGCGGCCACTTGTTTGATGACCTCATAGGTTGGCCCGTCAATCGTGCCGTTTTCGTGCAGGGCTTCGAGCAGTGCGTACAACGCAGCGTTATCGCCCGCCAGAGCCGATGACACCCAACTCCCACACATCAGCAACAATAATAGGGTTCTGGTCAGTTTCATCTTGATCCCCTTCTTTTTATATATGATCACTAGTGTCCGGAAAAACCGGTATTGAATGTCTCTAACTCGCTGTTAATAAAGCAATAACATGCCATTTTCGTGTGTCGCCGACTTGAACCGCTCACCCCGCCGGGAGCACGCTTTAGCCTGGCATTTCAGGTTGGAGCGACCAGGCGATGTATACCGGCAAACTTGTTTTCGCACAGGCAATGGAGCATCTGCCTTTGCATACGTTCCGACGCTGTGTTCAGCGCTACGATGGCAATCGGCACATGAAGCGTTTCAGTTGCCAGGACCAGTATCGCAGCATGGCCTTTGCGCAACTCACCTATCGCGAGAGCCTGCGCGACATCGAAGCCTGCCTCAAAGCACAGAGCAACAAGCTTTATCATATGGGCATTCGTTCCACGGTTGCCCGCAGTACCCTGGCCGAAGCCAACGAGAAACGCGACTGGCGCATCTACGCCGATTCGCCCAATCGCTCATCCAAATTGCTCGACGACTCTATGCCGACGAGGATC
The DNA here is from genome assembly GCA_040905025.1 of Gammaproteobacteria bacterium. Taxonomy (GTDB): domain Bacteria; phylum Pseudomonadota; class Gammaproteobacteria; order Methylohalomonadales; family Methylohalomonadaceae; genus JBBDSJ01. Next base: position 8,514 of record JBBDSJ010000093.1, on the reverse strand, counting down.
TCGGGCTCGAACTCAACAATACCGTGTACGCCCTCGATGCCACGACGATCGACCTTTGTCTGGCGGTCTTTCCCTGGGCTCACTTTCGAACAGCCAAGGCTGCTGTCAAACTCCATACGTTGCTCGATCTGCGCGGCAATATACCGTCGTTTATTCATATATCCGACGGCAAGCTTCACGATGTCAATGTTCTCGATTTGTTATTGCCAGAGCCGGGTGCCTTCTATGTCATGGATCGCGGCTATACGGATTTCGAACGACTTTATCAATTACAGCAGGCATCCGCCTTCTTTGTTATCCGCGCCAAGGCCAATCTGCAGGTTCGCAGGCTCTACTCCCAGCCGGTAGACAAAGCAAGCGGATTACGCTGCGACCAAACCGTTATGCTCACCGGCTTCTATTCAGCACAGCACTACCCCGACAAGCTTCGCCGTATCAAGTTTTACGATGCCGAGACCGACAAGCGATTGATCTTTCTGACGAACAACTTCAGCCTGCCGGCAATCACGATTGCCGAACTGTATCGCTACCGCTGGCAGGTCGAGTTGTTTTTCAAGTGGATCAAACAACACTTGCGCATCAAATCGTTTTTCGGTACTTCGGAGAATGCGGTCAAGACGCAAGTCTGGATCGCGGTCTCCGTCTATGTACTGGTCGCCATCGTCAAAAAGCGACTCAATATCAAGGCCAGTCTGTACTCGATCCTACAGATTTTGAGCCTGACCATTTTCGAAACAACGCCCATTCATCAACTACTTACAGGATGCGGCCAAGATATGCATGAGAGCGATTTCAGTAACCAGTTGAATCTATTCAACTAATATTCCGGACACTAGTGATATGCAATATTTATTGCATTGCCGTACGGGTATGCAATCCTCTTTATCTCCGGCAGGATCAGAATTGAGACAGATATGAAGTGGATCTCCGGTAAGAAATCGCAATCCGAGGAATTCGAGCGCCTGCTGCGTCCACACGTCCGGCATCTTTACAAGGCCGCCTATCGCCTGCTGGGAAAAGCCGAGGATGCCGAGGACCTGGTACAGGACGTACTGACCAAACTGTACCCCCGTACCCACGAACTGGCATCGGTGGAAGAACTGCGACCATGGCTGACCCGGGTTCTGCATCATCAGTGCATCGACACGCTGCGCAAGCGTAGCCGAATCCCGCAAAACAACCCTGCTTCTCCGGATGCAATGGAGGATATCGAACGGCTGGAAAGTTCGCTTTCCCGGCCGGAAACAAGGCTGGAACAGGACCAGGCCGGCGAGCGGCTGCAGGTAGCGCTTGATCGGCTCGATACGGAGCAGCGTGCGTTGATTGTCCTGCACCTGGTCGAAGGCTACACATTGAACGAACTGGCCGAACAACTGGATACGCCACTGGAAACCCTGCGCACCCGGCTGCGCCGGAGCCGGGCGCGGCTGAGGCGGTTGCTGGCGGAGTGAACCCGTTTTTCATTTATTGTCGTGAATACACAGAGGAAGAGGGATGAATTGCCAAGAAGCACGAGAGCGATTACTGAAGCAACAGGGATCACCCGGCGGCGAAGATGTCGCCCTCCGTCAACACCTGGAGACATGCGAATCGTGCAGGGAATTTTACGAGGATCACATGATTGGCGAGCAACTGCGGCGGCTGGAGACTCCCGAACCGCGACCGGGCTTCGAGGAGGAGGCACTTCGCCGGGCCCGCTTGCGCGGCTACTGGCAACAGTGGCATTTCGCGATTCCGCTTGCCGCGGCGGCAGCGATACTTCTCGCCGTGACGGTGGCCCTGATCATGGAACCATGGCAATCGGCGGGTACGACAGACACGGAAATCGCCATGACCGCCGATCGGGAAAAGACCGTCCGGGTATTGATCGAGACCACAGCGGAACGCCGGAACGCGACCCTGACGATCGACCTGGCGGAAAATCTCGAGATCAAGGGTTATCCCGACCGCCGGCAACTGGTCTGGCAGACAGACCTGAAACAGGGGAAAAACCTGCTGGCGCTGCCGCTGGTGCTAAGGGAACCGGGCGATGGTTATATCAATATCGTCTATCGCCATGGGGATCAGAGTCAGACGGTCCGGATTACCGTTAGCGCCGGTAGTACTGATTCAACTTCACGAAATGAAAGAAGCTGACAACCCGCTTCAATCTGACAGGAGACATCAAGTCATGAATACGAAACTTTATCTTTCACTGCTGTTTGGTGCCGGGCTGATAGTCGGCAATCCCGTCTTCGCCCAGGATGCCGAGGAACCGCCGGAGGACGATACCATGACCGTTATCGAGGAAGACGAGGAGCCGGAGGATATCGATAACACCCTGGCCTTACCCGAGGACGCCTCGCCCACCGGCGTGGAGAGTTCACAGTTCGGCATAGACACCGCCAACCAGGCGCGTGAACTGGGTCGTGAATTTGGCGAGCAAACCGCGGAGCAGGCACAGGAAATGGGCCAGGAATTCGGCCAGCAGATCTCGGAGGAAGCACGCCAGGGTACCCGGGACGAAGCAATCCGCGAAAACGTGGCCGAAGAGCGTCGCCAGAATATCCCGCAGAACCCCGCTGGAGGCACACCATAATCGACAACAGATACAAGGATCAGTCGACGAGTGCTTGACGCAAGCCTGCCGACTGACAAAAACAATACCTGCACTATCGCAACCGGCCTCCGTGGTCGGTTGCGATTTCGTGCGTGAGCAGATACCGAAAGACGAAAATCAGAGCACGAGGGGAAAAGAGGATGAAATTACTCAGATTATGGCTCATACCGATTCTCATCATGTTATCCCCACAATCGATAGCCGGGGTCGATGACAGTTACAGGGCCGGCATTCAGGCATTCCGCGCGGGGGATTATGAAACTGCACTGCAACACTTCATGGCGGCAGAGGAGGCCGGCATGGACAACCCCCGGCTTTACTTCAATCTCGGATCGACCTCTTACAAGCTGGGCCGGTATAACCAGTCACGGGAGTACTTCAGCCGAATCGTGGATGACCCGAAGTGGGGGGCACTGGCCCATTACAACCTCGGATTGATCGCCGAGAATATCGAGGATCAACGCTCCGCAGTACATCACTACACACAGGCCTATCGGGTCTCTACTCCCGGCAGCAAGGTCAGGGAACTTGCCGTACTCAAGATCAAGGAGCTGAGGCCGGACCGCGATGTCAGCGTCACGACCCGCAAATGGCAGGGCCTGCTGTCCGCCGCCGTTGGCTATGACGATAATGCCAATCTGACCTCCGACACGGGAGACGACAGAATCAGCGAAGAAGGCGATGCCTTCACCGAACTGTTCGGTTTTGCCAACTATTACCTGAAAGGCGACTTCCGTGACGGTTACCGGCTGAACGGCGGGTTTTATACGCGGCAGTATTTCGATGAATCCGAATTCAGTTTCAGCACGCTTTTTCTGGGGCTGACCCGTGACAAACAATGGGATACCTGGCATACCCAGGTCGGCGTCCTGGTCAACGGCAGCGTGTTGGAGGACGATTATTTCGGTACCACCGGCACCCTGCGGCTGGCGGCCCGGCGCAACTTCGATCCCTTCCGGTTGCGTCTGCAGAACGATCTCAGCGGTATTGAGACGCGCGACAGCTTTGATTTTCTCTCCGGAGTCAGAAACCAGACGACCGTTGAGTTGTTGCGGCCGCTGGATATCGGCAAGGTTCGCGTCGGCTACCAGCTCGAACTCAACGACCGGAATGACCAGAGTATCGGCAATGAATTCTTCAGCTATTCCCCGATTCGCAACAAGATCTATGTCGATTTTGATTACTTCGTCGCACCAAAATGGATCCTCAATCTCCGCGGCGAATATCGCAAAAGCTTATATCAGGATGACAACCGCCAGATAAATGCCGATGGCACAGTTATTACTGACGAGCGTGATGATGATTATATTTCCGTTTCTTTACGCGCCGAATATGAATTCGTTCGCGATTGGGCCGCATTCGGCGAGTATCGCTATACCGATAACGATTCGAATTTTGATCGATTCAGCTATGAAAGCAACCAGATCATGTTTGGTTTGAGCAGATCTTTCTAATGAAAGTCCGCTCAAATAGGTGCGGGGGCTGCATCAAGGAAATGATATGATCCAGAAACAGGACAAACTACGGAACTAAAAATTATTGCAGATGCTCTTATGGGGGCCGTTGCTATCAATCACCATGACGGTGTTTCTGTAACAGTGCCCCTACATCCTTAAAAGGAACGGGCGGACTGAACAGGTAGCCCTGGTATTGATCACATTTCAGCTGCCTGGGAATCAAAAGGAATCAAAAGGGTCAGTGTCTGAGGTATCCCCACGAAAATCCGATTAAAACCGATCAAAAACAATCGGTTATAAAAAGCATCAAATAATGAACCTGCATGATGAATGCTGATCAGATCGAAGTGCACACTTTGAATCGATCAGGAGTTATCACCATGCAGGCGCGACAAGTGTTACATAAATTATTGATGAATACATGCCCGATGATGCATAAAACACGGTGTGAATCGTTACAGGTCAATGTGATGGCGGCCTTAACCGGTAGCCGTCTGACGGTGACCGATTTAGGCCGGTCGATTCAGAGTCCGGCCGGGCAAAAGCACTGCATCAAACGGTCTGACCGCTTGTTATCGAATCGCCATTTACATCGGGAACGTGAGTCGCTTTATGCGGATTTGGCCCGATTGTTCGTGGGTGGCCGGACCCGGCCGATGATCATCGTGGATTGGTCAGATTTGGATAAGTGTAAACGGCATTTTCTGTTACGGGCCTGCCTGGCCGTGGACGGGCGTTCGGTCACCTTGTATGAAGAAGTGCATGCTCTGAAGACCAAGGAGAAACCGCAGACGCATCTGAGGTTTCTGAAGAAACTGCAAGCCATGTTGCCGGCGTCTTGTCGCCCCATCATGGTCTCTGACGCCGGGTTCCGTGTGCCCTGGTTCAAACAGGTGGAGTCGTTCGGCTGGGACTGGATAGGGCGGGTACGGAATCGGACATTTGTGCAATGGCAAGCCGATGCGGTTGATGATCAAGCGAGCTGGTTTCCCGGTAAAACCCTGTATACACAGGCGACCTTGCGTCCCAAAGTATTAGGATCGGCCCGGCTGGCACGCAGCAATCCTGTCGATTGCCAGTTGATTGTGTGCCAGGCCAAGCCAAAAGGCCGGGCGCATAAAAATCGGCTGGGACAAAAGGCCATGAATTCGCACAGTCGCAAGCAGGCGGCGTCGGCCAACGAGCCCTGGTTATTGGCCACCTCTATGCCGGTCACCTCGCAGCTGGCCAAACGCATCGTGGCGGGTTACACCCAGCGCATGCAAATCGAGGAATCGTTCCGGGACCTGAAGAGCGCCCGGTTTGGTTTGTCACTGGAGTTACACCTCACCTGGCAAATCGAACGTTTACAGATCATGTTGCTGATGGCGCACCTGGCGTTGCTGGTCGCCTGGTTGTTGGGCAAGGCCACAGAACTCACTGGACAACATTGGCAGTATCAGGCCAATACAGTGAGAGATCGCAAAGTGTTATCCACCCTGTTTATCGGCATGAAAGTCATTGATGACCCGCGTGTGATGCTAACCGCACACGACCTTATCAGTGCCTGGCAGCAGTTGCATGACATTATCCAGTCTCATTGTCTATTTGATGACAATGAGACAACGAGAAAAGCCGCGTGAAGTTAACCGATATTCGTGGGGATCCCTCAGATCCGGCACCCTGATTTCGATTGATTCCGTTCTCACCTAGGCTTTTATGCAACGGCCATGTTTGCTAGGCTGAATTCATGCCCATATCCCATGCCAGCAGTTCAATTGAGGTTGCGCTGTTTCCCTGCCTGAAAGACAACTACGGGTTTTTACTGCATGACTCGGCCAGCGGCCAGACGGCCAGCATTGATACACCGGAAGCGGATCCCATCCTGGCAGCGCTCAAGCAACAGGGCTGGCAGTTGACCCATATCCTGAACACGCATCATCACTGGGATCATACCGGTGGCAATCTGGAATTAAAAAAAGCAACCGGTTGCACAGTGATAGGTCCGCACAGCGAAGCCGGACGCATCCCGGGACTCGATACCGCCGTGGCTGATGGTGATGTCATTGAATTCGGTGGGCATCGGATTGAGGTGCTGGAGACCTCTGGCCATACCAGTGGCCATGTTGTTTATTACCTGCCTGAAGAAAAACTCGCCTTTGTCGGCGACACCCTGTTTGCGATGGGCTGTGGGCGCCTGTTTGAAGGCTCGGCGGAACAGATGTGGCATTCACTACAGAAAATCATGGCCTGGCCCGATGACACGCGGCTTTATTGTGCGCATGAATACACCGAAGCCAATGCCAGCTTCGCATTGACGGTCGAACCGGAAAATACCGAATTGCAACAACGCGCCAAGGAAGTGCGCGGTTTGCGTGCCGAAAATCAGCCCACGATACCCACCACGCTGATACGAGAAAAAGCAACCAATCCATTTCTACGCGTCGATAGTCCGGCGATTCGCTCGCGACTGGAAATGAAAAACGCGCGGCCGGAGGAAGTTTTCGCCCGGATACGCGCGTTAAAGGATAACTTCTGAACAGTTAGCTGGATTCTGTGCGGGATTCAATCGCGGGTTGCCGTTGCCAGGCCGTCCTGTGCTGCATAGAAGGCCGCCAGGGCTTCAATGTCGTCATCACTGAGCTCTGCCGCCATCTGGTTCATGATGGCATGCTTGCGTGAACCATCGCGATAGCCTTTAAGTGAATGCGCCAGATAGCTGGCATGCTGGCCCGCCAGGTGCGGATAATTTTCCGGTGAAGCACTGATGCCTTTTTCACCATGACAGGCTACACAGCCTTTTTCCTGACTGGCAGTACGGCCGGCCTCGACGACATCGGCTGCTGCCTTCATGCAGGCAAGGCCAATCGTGGCCGTGATAAACAGTGTTTGAATTATTTTCATTTCCAGTATCCCGCCTATTTCAGATCTTTCAGGCTTGAAAAATAGGCAGCGATGTCTGCCATGTCTTCGTCACTCAGGTCATAGGCCTGACTGTGCATGGTTGCATGCGGACGATTATCGGATTTGTAGGCCTTGAGTGCGGAAATAATGTAGGTGGCGCTTTGACCGCCCAGTTTGGGCACATGGTACGTCGGATAAGCATTCTTGTAAGTGCTGATACCGTGACAGCCAAGACAGGTCTCGGCTTTCGAGCGGCCTACTTCGGCGTCACCTGCCGCCTGCGCAGCGCTCATCATGCCAATCATCAGGCATGCAATGGATAATAGTCTCATTAATTTAACCTGCCATCGTTATTAATTATTCGGGGCGGTGTTACGGGAGACATTATTATGATTATTCCCGGCGATTGCCAGCCATACCGACATTGGCGCCCGCGACCAAAGCGGCTATTTTGCGTGTTTGCACGAAACCGGGTCAAGTCTTAAAGCCGACATTCGGCCGCTGCGATCCGCTAGACTATGCGCCGATGGCTACTTCCAGGACTGAGCAAGCATTCCGGCCGGCACTTTTACACCCCCGCTACTGGGGGATCTGGGCCGGTCTGGGTCTGCTATGGCTACTGGTGCGGCTGCCGCATCGTAGCCAGATGCAGCTCGGACGCTGGCTCGGGCTCAGTTTGTACCGGCTGGCTCGTAACCGCCGGCAGGTGACCGAGACCAATATCCGGTTATGCTTCCCTGCACGCTCTGCGGCTGCACAGCAGGCGCTGGTACGGGACAGCTTTATTTCTTATGGGCGCAGTATCCTTGAGAGCGGCAATGCGCTATTGCGAGATACCCGGCATCTGCAAGCACGTACCCGGGTGACCGGCGTGGAGCATATCAAGGCCGCCCAGGCCGCGGGCCGGGGGGTGCTGATGGTTGGAGCGCATTTCTCCACTATTGATCTGGTCGGCGCACTGATTTCTCCGCAACTGGATATGGATGTCATTTACCGGAACAGCCCGAATGCCCTGTTTGACTGGTTCATCCGGCGCAGCCGCGGCCGCCATTTTGGCAATGTCTGGCGCAAGGATGATATCCGCGGGATTATCCGGGCGCTGCGCAATGGCCGCGCGGTCTGGTATGCCGCCGACCAGAATTACAGTGCCAAATATTCGGTCTTCGCACCGTTTTTTGACATCCCGGCTGCCACCATCAAGGGCACCTCTCGGCTGGTGGAGATGACCGGCGCTGCCGCCGTTTTCTGCAGTCACTTCCGCATCAATGACGGTGAATACTATGAAATTCACGCATCAACGGTACTGGACAATTTTCCCAGTGGCGACGAGGCTACTGATGCCAGGCGCATCAATCAGCTGATCGAGGCCGCGCTGGAGGAACATCCGGAGCAGTACCTCTGGCAGCACCGCCGTTTCAAAAGTCGTCCGCCGGGGGAACCACCGGTTTACTGATTTTCACGCTGTACTGCCAGGACGATACTGCCGGCCAAGCTGTATGACCCGATATAACAGATCGCGATATTGCATGCCGGCCGCCTCTGTCGCCACTGACAGCTCTTCACCATAAGCGATAT
>JBBDSJ010000092.1:0-4717 GCA_040905025.1 Gammaproteobacteria bacterium | reverse complement strand
TCATGATCCTGATTCCGCAGCCATCGAGCATGAAATTCTTCTACGAGGGCTATGAATATTCCAGATCGTTTTTGAACCCGATATCGACTTTGACAAGTATGGCGGCTGTGCTGCTCCTGTTGGTCTACGCATGGAGAAAAAGACTGTCAAGGCCATTAACAGCATTTGGTATATTTTTGTTCTTTATTGGCCATGGCCTGGAGTCCGGGTTTTTTGCGCTTGAACTGGCGTTTGAGCATAGAAACTATTTGCCGATGCTGGGGGTAATAGTCGTGGCAGTGGATTTTCTGGATGACCGGCTGAAAAACCGGTTTTACCGGTACACGACCGTAATTCTGGCTGTGCTGGTGCTGTCATTTGCGACCTTGTCACGCGCAGAGCAATGGGGCTCCAGAACCAGCCTGTACAACTATCTCTATAAAATTAACCCGGAGTCACAGCGCCTGAAATCCATACTGGCTGAAGAGTTGACCGGCCAGGGCAAATACCGGCTGGCACTGAATGTTCTGCGTGGCTCCCATGCGAACGGCGCCGTACTGCAAAGAATGTATATTGAGTGCAAAAGCAACGGCGAGGTGGATCTGGATATGCTCGGAAACACTGGCGTTTTTGCCAATAAAATCGTCGACAGTTACATGTTGACGGGAATCATTCAGCTGGCAAACATGGGTCTGGATGACGAATGCACATTTGACCGGCATATATATGTTGATTTTCTTGAGTCCCTGTCGGAATTCAATTATTCGGATGAGAAGAGCAAATCCAAGGTGCTAATATACGCAGGGCATTATCACTGGTTACTTGATGATCCTGAAGCGGCGTTCAACGTGGTCGAGAAATCAGTCAAGGCCAGCCCCGATGATCCAATGCCGTTGTATCTCGCGTCTGAATGGGCCCTGGAATTGCAGAACCCGGTACTGGCCGGCAATTATTTTGCAAGAGCCGAGAATATTTCATCAGACGGTAGCAAATATCGTGACATAAGCAACAGGGTTTCAAAGCTGCTTGAAAGTCATCAGGATTAATTTACCCATCTATACTGGCTTGCGTACCTATGAATAACATGAAATCAAAAGTATCAATAATTCTGCCGGCGAAAAACGAGGCCGCATCGCTGGCGGATATTCTGCCGCGCCTGAAAAGCAGATATCCTGAACATGAAATTATAGTCGTCAACGACGGTTCCGACGATGAGACAGTTGAAATCTGCCGGACAAATCAGGTCAGCGTTGTATCACATCAATACAGCAAGGGTAATGGCGCGGCAATAAAATCCGGTGCCAGGGCTGCTAGCGGCGACATACTTGTTTTCATGGATGCCGATGGGCAGCATGCTACGGATGATATAGACCATTTGATAGCAGGCCTGGAAGCAGGCTATGACATGGTTGTCGCAGCGAGACATAATTCGGATCAGGCGAGTCTGGGCAGAGGCGCCGCAAATTTTTTCTATAATAAATTTGCAAGTCTTGTGACCGGACACAGGATTTCAGATCTGACTTCGGGTTTTCGCGCAGTCAAGGCCGATAAATTCCGCCAGTTCCTGTATCTACTGCCCAACGGTTTTTCGTATCCCAGCACGATTACAATGGTTTTCTTCAGGGTTGGATACTCCGTCAAGTATGTGCCGGTGCGGGTCAGTCAGCGCAAGGGGAAAAGTCATATAAAACCCCTGAAAGACGGCGTCAGGTTCCTGCTGATAATATTCCGGATATCAACCCTGTATTCGCCCCTGAAAATATTTTTTCCGCTGAGCTTTCTGTTTTTCCTGGCCGGGTGTTCGCATTATGTATACAACTACATAATGTATGAAAAATTCACCAATATGAGCGCGATGCTCCTTATTGTTGCGGTTCTGGTTTTTCTTATAGGCCTGGTGTCCGAACAGATAACGACCCTGCTTTACAGCAGGGAACAGTAAACAAAAACACAAGGCGCAGAATTCGTGAACAAAAAGACTGACAATTCAGGTGACAGTTTCCGCAAGGTCTCGTCATATTATGACGGAACCTATTACAGGCATGCTGTTGCAGATGCGCCCGCGCCGTCCCTTCATACCCGCAGGTTGGCAAAGCGTTTTGTCAGACCGGGAATGAATGTGCTGGATGTTGCATGCGGGCTTGGTGAGTTCCTTGTCGCCGCAAATCAATGCGGGGCTCGGGTCTTCGGTATTGATATCTCGCAAACAGCAATTGATATCTGCAAGCAACGTATGCCAGCCGGAGAATTTCATACCGGTGTGGCTGAAGAGTTGCCATTCCCCGACAATACGATGGATCTGGTGTTTTGTCTGGGGTCGCTTGAACATTTTCTTGAGCAGAAGCAGGCACTCGAGGAAATGTTGAGAGTGGCAAGGCCTGAAGCAATATTTATCATTCTGGTGCCCAATGCCGACTTTCTCACAAGAAAGCTTGGTCTGTTCAAGGGGACTGACCAGGTAAATGTGAAGGAAGATGTTAAAACTCTGGAGAAATGGCAGGAGCTTTTTGATTCTGCTGGTCTGCAAGTCACTGAATGCTGGAAAGACCTTCACGTTTTGTCATATGACTGGATATATATGCATGGCTGGAAAAAAGCACCGCTACGATTGCTTCAGGCCATGTGTCTCGTCATCTGGCCGCTGAGATGGCAATACCAGATATATTTCATGTGTAAACGCAAAGCCGGTTGACTCCATGTCCAGTGGCAGGGTTCTGGTTATCACACGTAATTATCCGCCACTTACCGGTGGTATTGAGAAGCTTTCCTGCAAGTTGCTGACGTATCTTGGTCAGCACGCAGACTGTGTGCTGACAGGCCCTGCAGGCGCAAAGGAATACAGTCCGGATGGTGTTGATGTATACGAATGTGCATCAGCGAATGTCGGACTGTTCCTGCTGCACGGGCTGATTAATTCATTCCGTGCAGCAAGTGCTTTCAAGCCCGATATTATTATCGCAATGAGTGGTGTCGTAGCGCCACTTGCCAGACTCGCCGCCAGGCGAGCCAATTGCCGCTATGCAGTATTGGTGCACGGACTCGATATTGTTGCGAACAGCGCGATTTACAAAAAATGCTTTGTCCCGTCCATCTGCTCGGCGGATTTGGTGATTGCAAACAGCGCCAATACCCGCAGGCTGGCGGTTGAGCATGGTGTTGATCCGGACCGGATCGATATAGTCAATCCCGGCGTGGATCTGGTCGGCAAGATAGACCATGAGCCATTGTTCCGGATCAAGCATGGACTCGGTGACCGGCCGGTTATCCTTTTCGTTGGCAGATTGATACCACGCAAGGGTCTGGTTGAATTTATCAGACAGGCATTGCCACTGGTAATCGATAATATACCTGACGCAGTTTTTGTCATATCAGGCTCGGAACCGGGGCAGGCGCTTCTGCACAAAACCGGGGTCCTGACTGAAATTCGCGCGGCCGTTTCCGCCCTTGAACTTGAAAACAATATCATCTATACCGGTGCGCTTGATGATGCTCATGTAGTCGCCGCCTATCAGGAAGCGGACGTATTTGTATTTCCTGTGACGAAAGTGCATGGAGATGTGGAGGGGTTTGGCATGGTCGCACTTGAGGCGGCGGCTAATGGATTGCCGGTAGTGGCATTTGATACTGATGGTGTGCCGGATGCAGTAGCCGATGGTGTTTCGGGTTATCTGATCAAGCCGGGTGACTATGTGGCGATGGCTGCCCGTATATGTGAGTTATTGCAGCAGGATAAAAACGACCGATCCATGCAGGACAGTTGCAGGTTGTTTGCCGAAAATTTTTCCTGGGATAAATATGGCATGCGTATTATGGCGGCGATTGACAAGTCCCGGTAACTTTTTTGCGACATCGGCCTGACTATCCTGAATAGCTGTCATGACTTGCGACAATAACAGGCATTGAACAATGCAGCGTGAGTGTTTCCGGGTTCAGTATGGATGTGTCAAATTGTAATGAATCAACCGAAGCCAACTTTTGCCGGATGATATTTTCATAATTGCGATTATGCTCTTCAATTTCACTGACAGTTCTTTCCTGTTTTCTTGACAGTAGGGTATTGATTGGTGCTTTCAGGTAAATATTAAAGTCAGGTCTTGGGGCAAGGTACTGGCCCGTCTTGCAGGCCATGTATGAAGCATGCTTCATATTGTAAAGATCGTATATATAACGATCGCAAATGACGATGCGGCCAAGAATTTTTTTGTTATATGACAGCCACAGCCCCCGCAGCATGTTTTCAAAAGTGTAGTACCAGGAACCGGCCCGGAAAATGACGGCACGGAAATCAGACCCTGCCGGATCAGATCGGCCGGCAGGGTCTGCATGCTGATCTTGCCGGGTTCCGGCGGCGAGAAAATTACGTAGTGATTCAATGCCGGGCAAGTTGCCTCTGCCCCTGCCCATATAGATAATCCTTGTGCTGTAACCAATTCCGGACAGGTAAACCTGCATATGCCGCGCCAGCGTACTTTTGCCGGACCCATCGCTGCCCAGTAGCGCCACCAATACTCCCCTGGTGGGTCTGCCGAAAGGGCAGGTTCTGCCAAGCATGGCCAGCAGTTTCTGGCGTATGACGCTGAACAGCCGGGTATATGTGCCGCGCGGATTTTGCAGCATTTTTGCGACAAGATGGACTTTCAGGCGTGCCGCCAGCGGGTATTCATGCTGGTCATCATTATGCAGTAACCTGACAAGCGAGCCGGTAAATGATTTGCCGAATTCCTTGTCCAGGAACCGG
>JBBDSJ010000091.1:26264-27525 GCA_040905025.1 Gammaproteobacteria bacterium | reverse complement strand
ATTGATTCAATCAGCTCAATTTTACTGGAATAATCCCGTATATAGCGTTGTTCATCGATATAACCGTAGGCCTTTTTCAGGAAGCGGCGGTAGGGAACAGGGGAAATATAGTGGCGGTGCGGGCGCCTGTTGGCGAGGAAGGACTTGATTTCAACAGCATGGCTTGCGCCCGGCGAGCTGAATTCTGTTGAACCGGTTTTTTCAGCAATGATATTTATATGCTGCGTGTCTTTTGTCAGGATCTGATCAACCACCCTGAACCCTGCCCTGGCCAGTATAGCGGCGAGCGTTCTGGTGCTGTACCAATACAGATGCCCAATATGAAATACTTTATGCGGGGCATGGTATGTGGCCATGATATTCGGTACTTCAAGAATAATTTTGCCATCTTCCACAAGCAGTTTATGCATGTGTTGCAGTGCCGCCAGTGGCTCCGGCAAGTGTTCGAAGACATGGTTGATCGTGATGATGTTGTAATGATTGAAATTCAGGCAATCTTTCAGATAGCCAATCTGTACAGCCTCCAGGCCCAGTTTGTTCCGGGCAAAACCGGCGTAGCCCTTGTTGGGTTCAATGCCATCAATAATGATGTTGTTACGTTTTGCCACGTAGGCAAAAAACCCCGCACCCGCACCGATGTCCAGTATGTTGTCATTGGCCTGATAGCATTCGGACAAGCGTTGCAGTCGTTGTATCGCGCGTTTTGTTTCGCGATAACAATGTTTCAGTTTTGGTTCGACATCGCCCTTGTAGGCGGAGCGGTAGTCGTCACTATAAAATGTGCTGATGTCGGCATCGCTGGGGCGAGGGTCTACCCATACCAGACCACAACTGTCGCAAATGACCATTTGTAACGGGTTGCCATCGCGGTCAGTGTCGGCAACAACACTGACATTGTGGGTATCGCAGAGCGCGCAATCGGTATGACGGGGCATAAGTTGGTTATTGAGTGGTGAACAGGGACATTTGATTTTACCAAGGTCAGGGATGAATAACAGCGTAGCCGCCGGGCGGAGCCGGAAAAGGCGGATTATTCTTCACTTAGTTCACCCAGAGACACCTTGGCCACCAGACGAAAACCGAAATCCGAACGGTTGCCGCGTGTATCTTCAGTGCGATTGGCCGAGCGCAGGTAGCGCGGTGGCGAGCTCCAGGAGCCGCCACGTACCGCCTGGCCCTTGCAGTCGGTCGAATCCAGGCGTTCGGTCCAGCAGTCGCTGGTATATTCCCAGACATTGCCGAGCGTGTCGTAAATACCAAA
>JBBDSJ010000091.1:0-26164 GCA_040905025.1 Gammaproteobacteria bacterium | reverse complement strand
TCCAGCAGTCGCTGGTATATTCCCAGACATTGCCGAGCGTGTCGTAAATACCAAACGCATTCGCCTGGTGCGTGCGCACCGCCGCCGTGAAAATCGCATCCTCCTGGCACGGATGGGCGCTCATGTTCGGGATCAGGCTGGCGGTGCGTTGATCCGCGACATTGGCATAAGTGCAGGCGGCTGCCGGGTCGTTGCTCCAGTGGCGCGAGGCCGTGTTGCCGGCACGGGTAAAGTATTCCCATTCAATTTCCGTGGGCAGACGATAGTCCCGGCCGGTCTGCGCACCCAGCCATTCGGCATAGGCATTGGCATCATTGCGGCTGACACAGACCACTGGATGATCATCTTCCTGGGTGAATCCCGGGTTACGCCAGCTCAGGCTCGAATACTGGATCCAGACATCGGTGCGGTGATGGCAGCCGCCGGTTTGTTCGACTTTAGTGACGTAATTGGCGTGGTTTACAAACTGGCGGAACTGGCCGACGGTCACTTCGGTGCGGCTGACGGCCAGTGCCTGCGGGATATCGACCATGATTTGCGGGCCTTCATCAGCTTCACGATCCGGCTCGGCCGCCGGCGATCCCATCAGATAACGACCCGCCGGCACGACCACCATGATCGGGCCGCGCTCACCGCTCAATAACGGATCGGCAAGCATCGGCAGTCGCCGGGTCTCACTGGCCGTTGGCACAAAGTACCAGACGGCACCGGCAGCCATAATCGCTAAAACGACCAGACCCGCAAAACCAAGTCGCCGTTGTCGGGCATTCAGCCGTTGCCAGACGGGTAGCCGGCGGGTGTGTGTATCTGGCAGCGTGCTGTTGGCAAATGTGCCGGCGGCCTTGTCACCAGTGCCTGGCATTTCATCTGCCATAGCATCCGGCTGTTGGGTGACTGCTTCCTCGTCGGGCAACAGGATGGGTGGGGCCGCTTGCGTTGGCCGGGTGCCGAATGCCGTTCGCCAGTCGTTGACATTCTGTGGCCGTTGCGCCGATTTGAACGCCAGTGCCTGGTCAACGGCGGCCAGAAATTCAGCCGAGTATTCGCCATCTACCAGTTGTGCCAGTGGTGTCAGTGGATCCGGTTCATCATGATGCAGCGCGATGCTGCGTTGCATGGCATCCGCCGGTGATTTGCCACTGATAGCGCGGTAAAGGGTGGCCGCCAGACCGTAGATGTCAGTCCAGGGACCCTGGGTATCACTGTCCCGGCTGTATTGTTCGATCGCCGCGTAGCCCGGTGAGACCAGCATCGTCAGCGTAGCGTCGGCGGCACCAAGCGCCTGGCGCGCTGAACCGAAGTCGAGCAACACCGGCCGGTTATCGGTGCGCATGAAAATATTCTCGGGTTTGATATCACGGTGGATGATTTGCTGCGCATGGATCACCTCGAGACCATCCAGCAGGGGATGCAGCAGACCCTGCAGGGTGTCTTCATTCAGACGGCCATAGTGTTCGAGAATCTTATGCAGACTCTGGCCGGCTTCATAACGCATGACCATGCAGGCGGTATTATTCGCCTCGAAAAAGGCATTGACCCGGACGATATTCGGGTGGTCAAAGCCGGCCAGCATGCGCGCCTCGTCGAGAAAGCGCGCCCGGCCCCAGAGAAACCGATCGCCATGCGTGGTCGATAGCGGACTGACGGTGGCATTGGCATCACGCGCCGCCAGCTCGGACGGCAGGTATTCCTTGATGGCGACGCGGATATTCAGATGCGTATCGCGGGCCAGATAGGTGATACCAAAACCGCCCTGACCAATGACATGCAGGATCTCATACCATTCCAGGCGGCTGCCGGGTTTGAGGGCATTACGGTGTTGTTCGTCCATAACCCCTTACTCTAGAGAAAAGCCGGGATGGCGGAAATGTTTATGTGCGGGTGTTGTGACGTTTTCGTGATGCGTTGCCACTACGGCCTTGCTATAGTAAGCCGTCTTGCCGATAACAATAATGATTATCTCTTAATCCATGTCCAGTCATTTACCTGACCGGCCGCCGCGTCTGGTGGTGGCGCTGAGCTACGCCGGCCTGATCCCTTTCATTGCCCTGACACTGGCTATCTGGCTCGCCCCGCCGGTATATATTCCTGAACTCAATCTGGCACTCAACGGCTATTCGGCCGTCATTCTCAGCTTCCTCGGTGCAATACACTGGGGACTGGCAATGCGTGCGAATGCACCCATATCACCGGGCTTGCTGGTCTTCAGTGTCCTGCCGGCATTACTGGCCTGGTTGTTATTGCTGATACCCATGGATCTGGCATTACTGCTGTTTGCAGCCGGATTTGTCCTAGTGTATCTGGTCGACTATCAGGCGGTGAGACTGAATCTGGCGCCGGTCTGGTATCCGGGTTTGCGTAAACCGCTGACCATCGTGGTGGTGATTTGTCTCCTGCTCACGGCGTTTTCCAGTAACACCTGAGACCCGCGAAAAAAAACGGCAATCCGGTTTCGGACTGCCGTGCGCAGGAGGACAACTATTGTTATTAGAATGCTGTATCGCCGAAACAGCGTCCATGCCTCAACATTTCAAGCAGACGGCCATGCTTTCTCTTCATCAGGATCAACAATTGATCAGAAACTAGCGGGGAATGACTGGCTGCCATTAATTTGTAGCGCACCGGCAGATAAAAATCAAGTATTTCAGTAGATTATAACTGATCTATTATGATGTTTATCACTCTCAGGGTTTGGTAAACAAGTATAAGCTATTGATTTAATTTAGTTAATACAGGTCAGAATGTGTAGGACAGGCTGACAGAGCCAAATTCATGCTTGTCGGTTTGCTGGTCAAATTCACGGCTGCGGAAAACCTGGGCGTAGGAGATTTTGACCCGGCTAATCACCATACTGGCGCCGAGTACCAGATCGCCGACGAAGTGTTTTTTGTCAACGCTGTGACTGCTGCTGAAGGTGTTGCCATCGAGGAACAGATTGCGTGCTACCGCCGCACCGGTGATCGCCGCAAACAGATGGGCGCTGAACGGGTTTCCGCCGATGCGTGGATCACTGCTGTCGGCCGGGGCATTGGTATCGCCGCCCGGCCGGATCACTGAACTGCCGAAATCCCGCGGTATATTCCAGCCAAAGCGTGCTTCGACGCCGGTATTGGCATACGTGTGAATATTCCCCACGCCGATGCCGGCATGGCCGATGAAATCCATGCCGAAACGGTTGTGAAAGTCGTACTGCCAGAGACGCTGCTTGCGCTCGCCAATCAGCACAATACCCGGTTCCGTCTCCAGCTGATTGTTCCAGCCCTGCGGCTCGGGGATATCGCGGAGCCGGTGGACAAATCGCTGCGTGTCCTCGGCAAATGACGCCGGGCCTACGATGCCGAGCTGGATCTCGAAAGTGTCCAGTATGCGTTCGTTTTTATTATGAAAGGCGGCACTGGCAAACAGCCAGCCGGCGTAGGGCTGGTCATCAACAATCAGGTCGGTGCGACTGACATCTTCAGGCGTGAAAATCTTCTGTCCTATCGAGAACGCAATATTCCGCTGCAATCCGGGTTCATTGATCAAAGGCAGTTTTTCCACCAGCGCGTTGGCCCAGCCCGGCAGACGCTCGCTGTCACGATAGTCAGTCAAATCCGGCGAGATCCAGCTGATTTTGATGCCGTTGGTGTAATTCTGGTCGGAATCACCGAACAGGTCATTTTCAAACATGAACGAGGCAGTCCAGGAATCCTGGACTCTCTGCTGGTTGGCGGCGGACAGTGCTGCTGGCATAACCAGCATGGTTGCCAGGGTGAGGGTGCGGGACCAATATGGAAAAGTGATCATCAATGTAATTCTTCAGGTTGATAACGCAGTTTGGAGACCGCCGTGGGTGACAGAGCAGGCATTATACTGTGATATTCGAGCACTTCTGTTATACAGCCAACATTCAAACCTGACTGAATCTATTCCGGTAGCCGTTACGTAAACCGGATCAAGCAACTTACCGGCTGACCGATGCCATGTTTTTGGCAAACACTGACGCGTTCCCGGGCTTGCCGGATTTGCTCAAGTCTGTGCAAAACGGCACTGCTGTGGAAGCCGCGTTACTTGAACTGAGCGAGGCACATTGTCAGGCGATTACCCTGGCCTTTCTGGAAGAGTGTTCGCATCAGGAAATTGCCGAGCGCCTGCAAAGCCCAGTGGGCACAGTGAAATCCAATATTCGCCGCGGCGTGCTCAAACTTCGTCAACTTTTGGACGTGGCGCATGAATAACAGGCCAGAGGACACGCAAGCAGCACAATTTGAGCCGGCCTTGGTCGAGCGCCTGGCCACTGCGTTGCGACCGCTAGAACCCGATGCGGCGGCGCAAGCCGGCTGACCCGCTACCTTTACCGGCTTTGGGATCGGTGGGGACATTAGGAAAAAAGCCACCCGGCGCGGCGCTGTCTGCGGGAGGGTGCAAATATGCATTGACAGTTTATTTGCCGGCGCCGGATGGAAGTTCCTCTGAGTAGGGCAACTCAACTGATTACCAGGGATAGGTAAACAGTGAAGCAAGAATAATAGCGATATACATAATTTGTCAATGTAAAAAAATACAAAAAATGTACATTTTTGCAAAATGGACTATATTAAGGGGAGCAATAGGGTGTAATATATGGTCAATAGCTGGACAAATCTGATAAATCACTTGCGAGGACACCATGAGCCAGACCCCTGAACAAAGCGCCCTGCAGTTCAAGATCGGCGCCGTTGCGCGTATCACCGGCATTGCCGCGGATACCCTGCGCATGTGGGAACGCCGCTATAACGTGGTCACGCCAGAACGCGGCCAGGGCACGAGTCGGCTTTACAGCCGTGAAGACATCACCCGGTTGACCCTGATTAAACAGCTTGTGGATCGCGGCAGTGCCATCAGTACGGTGGCCAACCTGTCGCGGGAACAACTGCTGGAACAACTCGATATGATGCAGGGGACAGGTAACCGCCGGGATGATGCCGATGGTTCCGAGCAAGCGGTCTGCCGGGTCATGATCTGTGGCGATGCGCTGCCGTTGAAAATGTCCGGCGATGCGTTTGATTTTGCCGGCATTGAAATTATTGGTGCCTACGCGAGCCTGGCCGAGTTCGAGATCCAGGCCAGCAACCAGCATCCGGATGTGATCGTACTGGAATATCCGGCCGTGATGCCGGAAACCGTGGCTGAAATCCGCGCCTTGCTGCGCCGGAGTCAGGCCAAAAAGGCGATTGTGATCTACGGTTTTGCCACCCGTGAAGTGATCAGGAGTCTGCACAGTGGTAGCACGGTGCCGTTGCGCGCACCGGTGGACATGATTGATTTGCGCCAGCATTGTCGCCGGGCCATGCAATCGTTCGCGGCAATGCGTGATGATATGGATATTGATGACATGGATACGGCCATTCCGCCACGGCTGTTCAGTCCTGACAGTCTGGCCCGCGTGGCCAAGGCCTCAACCACGGTCGAATGTGAATGTCCGCACCATCTGGTCGATCTCATTCAGCGCTTGAGCGGTTTTGAGACCTACAGCGCAGAATGCGAAAATCGTGGCCCTGATGATGCCGCTTTACATGCCTATCTGCACTCGGCCACCGCCCGGGTTCGGTTGATGATGGAAAAGGCGCTGGAGCGGGTGGCACGGGCCGAGGGCATCGAGATTGATGCACTGACAAACCCGGTAACAGCGGACTAAGGCTGTACAGGGTGAATCAGAACAACGGGGGTGTGTCACATCCAGGTGTGGATTGCAGAGATGAATTGCAAAGCAGGGTGGCGATGCTACTATACCGGGCACGAATTTTGACTTTTACAGTTCTGGAGATCGCAACATGATTTTTGGCGGCAAAGATAAAGACGATAAACAGGTAACCGAACTGCAGAACCGGATTGCCCAGCTTGAACAGGAACTCAGCATATATCGCGAGGCACTGGAATTTTACGCCAAGCCGGACAGCTGGAAGCCGGGCCATAAATATCGTGATGCTGATGAAGCGACTATTTTTACCGACGCTTCCGCCACTGCAGCTGCCTCCGATCAAGGTGGTATCGCCCATCGGGCACTGCAAAAAGCCAAAAGTCTGTAATCTCTGAACACTGCAATGCTGTGCTGGTTGCAGAACTGCGTATTCGCATTGCCTGGCAGTGGTAAAAGACCGGTTTCACGGTTCAGTCCCGATCCGGTAATTACTGTTGGGTTGAATTTCCCTTCTGGTTTTCTGGCTGATACAGCATGAAACGAATTTTTCTGTTAATCGTCGTGGTTGCCGTTGTCGTGGCATTGGCCTTTATGGCACTGCCCGAGGATCCCGGACAAAATCCGCCCGTAGCCGTGCCAGCGCCTGTCAGCGACCAATCTGAAGACGCGGATCTGGCGGCCGATAAACTGTTACAGGAAGCCGAGCGTGATGCCCGGCTGGAGCGTATGAAAGAAGTTTTTGCCCGGCTGGAGCGCGAACGCCGGGATCTGCGCATACGGCTTGATGAAGTGGCGTTTTATGTGGGTGAGGCCAGCCTGTCTGCGGACGAAGCCGAACAGATACGCGAAGACATGAACAAGGCCAATCGATTGTTGATTAACCCACCCTTGCTGGGTGCTTTTCGTGATGCTGAAGCAATTCAACGGGAACTGGATCAGGTGCTTCGCAATCATGACCGGTTGCGGGAGATCCTCGCCATGGTCAAGCCGGATGATGATTCGGTTGCAGATTAAAACCGGTTTATAGAATAATTTAGAAGTAGTCTCAAAAATAAAAGACCCTCCCCCTTTCAGGGGGAGGGCCAGGGTGGGGGTGTATTATTTCTGCAAAAAACCCCTGGTTGTTTTCAGAATCTTTTCTCCCCCCCAACCGTTTCTCACGAAAGGAGGGGGAATAAATTTTGAGATCACTTCTGGTATTTTAAAGCGTCAGTCTGAACTCGTTCAGCAATATCCCGGGCAGGTGCATGCTGGCGAACGAACGGCGCTCGTAGGTGTCCGGATCATGCAGCAGTTGACGGTCTAGTGTGATAGCCAGAAGCTGTTCACCCAGTAATCGATAAATACTGTCATCGAAGCGCATGACTTCGATTGGCGCCCTGCATTCACCCGCTTTAACTTGAAAGCAGGCATAACGAGTCAGCCCGGTCATGCGGCATTCGTTGTGATCTGAATAATTGCCATACCAGAGATGGTTGATGTAAAGACCATCATCCAGCGCATCCATGACATTTTCAGTTGCCAGATTGCCGGCGGCCAGACTCAGGCTCTGCGGCGTTTCGCTGCCGGCATTCACGGGCTGGCCAAATTCACGGGCACTGCGGGCATTGCAAAGTGCAGTGGCGGCGCGACCAGCCCGTACCAATTCTACCCGGGCCGGGAGACTGAAACCTTCATCGCTGAAGCGGGCGGCGAATGCGCCGGCATGATCTTCAGTTAATGTAATTTGTTCATGTAACTGACGTTCGCCTGCCACCAGCTTTTGCAATGGCGATTGTTGTGTCTTTTGCGCGCCCAGACTGAATCCGTCCCAGCCGAGCAAATGCATCAACTCGGCAACTGCCGTGGGTGCCAGGTAGGCACGATAACGGCCGGGATCCAGCGTTACTGCCGGTCTGGCCATCAGCTCCAGTGTCTTGCGGCTGCGCTGAAGTTGTTGCCGGAAGGCTTCAGTCGACCACTGGTTGCCGGCGTAATGCATTTTGACCGCACGCGTATTGTGATGCAGGCTGCAGTCAAGATTAAACAGTGCCCGTTGATGCCAGTTGCGTTGGCCATGACTGCTGGCAAATCCCTGTGCTATCTGACCGGCGGCATAGATCCCGACCAGATCCAGTCCTTGTGCGTTTGATGTGATTGCTGACAATACCGTATTGCTGTCTGTTAGCAGTTCGGGCTGTATATCAGTTGATTGCTCTGCGCTGTTGTTGTAATACAGATACGGATCGGCAGGGCAGTCCGCCAGCCATTGTTTTAAACGCTGGATTAATGCCTGGCCTTCGGCGATATCGATAGTGAGGTTATTGCTGAGTTCATATTGGCCAAGGCATTGTCGATCCGTTCTGACCAAAGCCAGCTGGATTTCATATTGATCAACATGCCCGGCCTGGCGCACCTGATTATTGTTCAGACGAACAAAGTCGGATCGCTCGGCATACAGGCAGGCATACAGATGTTCACTGGCATCAAGCGTGGCACTTAGTGCATCAAATAATGCATGGAAATGGGAACGTACAGCCTGCATTAATCGCCACCAAACACGGCAATATTTTTAAAAACACAAGCCGGTGCGGCATGACCGGCATGCAAGGCCTGATTCGGTTCGCCCTTGCCGCAGGTATGTACGCCATGCACGGCAAATGTCTCCGCATTACCGACCGCATGCAGATTACGCCAGAAACTGGCTGAAATGCCGCGGTAATTCGGATTCTTGACCAGTCCACGCAACTCACCGGCAACGATCATCCGGCCATATTCACAACCAAACTGAAACTTGTTGCGACGATCGTCTATTGACCAGGAACGGTTTGTATCCATCAGGACACCATATTCAATACCGCTGATCATATCGGCAAGCGACTGGTTGCCCGGCTCGATATTGATATTGGCCATGCGATCAATGGGTGGCCGGTTCCAGCCACTGCTGCGGGCGTTGGCGACACCGGCGAGTCCGGCACGCTGTTGCGACATGGCCGAGCCGAGTGGACGTGTCAGAATACCATCGCGTATCAGATATTCACGTCTGGCGACGCTGCCGCTGTCATCAAAAGCATAACTGGCCAGTTCGCCGGGGTGGTGTGGATCAAACACTACGTTCAACAATTCAGAGCCGTATTGATAATGGCCAAACATGTCGAAGCTGACAAAGCTGCTACCGGCATAATTGCGTTCATCACCGAGGATGCGATCGAGTTCCAGCGGATGGCCGATGCTTTCATGGATCTGCAATATCATTTGCCCGGGCATTAATAACAGATCACAACAGGTATCAGGACAATCATCTGCGTCCAGCAATTCAACCGCTTCTGTGCCGATACGTGTTGCCGCGTTATCCAGATCCAGCTTGTCCAGGTGCTCTAATCCTGCCTGCGCCGCATGATCGTAACCAAAGCTGCGGGTCTGGGTTTCGTTATGACGACAGGCCGATGCACTCAGGTGCGGGCTGATAAAATCAAACGCCTGCTTTACCATCGCATCGGGACCGATCAGCAGCATGTCAGTATGTCGCCAGGTCAGGGCGGCTGACCAGTCGACGATGGCCTGATGCTGATGTAGTGAGGAGTTCAGGCGTTGTAACCAATCGGACAAGTCACGGAATTCACGCGATGCCCACGGTTGTTTAACGGTCGTTTTATAATGGCCATGTTGACGTGGGCCAATACCGGCGGGACAGGGAAAAAGCTGCCGGGCTTGTAATTGACGGGCGAGTTGTCGCGCCCTGGCATAGGCCAGACGCAGGCCGGTGTCCGTCAGATCGCTGGTGGCTGCATAGGCAAGACTGCCATTTTCGTTACAACTGATAAAGGCACCACGGCGTTGCTGCCATGCCGGCGGCTGGCTGACACTGCGCCAGACATGCAGATGTTGTTCGTAATCGTCAACAAGGCGGACAGACCAGTCGGCCTGTGTGGGGAGTAGAGCGCGGATACGCGCGGCAATATCTTCAAGAACAGCAGACATTGCCAGTTTAACGTTTCCAGTCGATACCGATCAGCAACTCGCGTGCTGTCTGAAAACGTTCATCCGGATCCTTGGCCAGCAGACCATCAATCAGCGGTTGATACTTGACCAGATAATCCGGCAGGCGCGGGATCTCGCTGGAAATATGTGCCTGCAACAATTCACTAATGGAATTGCCGGTAAATGGCCGGCGCCCGGTCAGCATTTGATAGAAAATTACGCCGAGGCTGTAAAGATCACTGCGTTGGTCAACCGGCATGCCGCTGCCCTGTTCGGGGCTGATGTAATAGGGTGTACCTATAACCATATTGTTGATGGTGATATCTTCCATATCATCCGAATCTTCTGCTACCTGCTTGGCGACGCCAAAATCGGTAATCGTCAGCGAGCCATCTTCCTTGAACAGGATATTACCCGGCTTGATATCACGATGGACAATATTCAGTTCATGTACCGCGGCCAGTCCGGAAGCCATCTGACGCAGATATTCAAGTGCCTCGGCAGGCCGGATACCGGCGCGGATACGTTTGCTCAAATCGCCGGCGGAAAAATACTGCATGGCGATATAGGCAAATTCGGCAGCGAAAGCGCGCTCATAGATGCGTACCACGTGAGGATGACTGACGTTGGACAGTAAATTGTATTCCTCCATAAAGCGCTTCAATGCTGTTTTGTCATGCATGGCATCGGTGAACAGGATTTTTAATACAACATGAACGTTGTCCTCCAGCCGTTCGGCCAGAATAACAACGGACATACCACCACGGCCAATTTCCCGGATGTTGCGATAGCCCGGTATTTCCAGCTGCAGTGCAGGGTTTGATTCAGACTCGGAAACTGGCTCTGGTGCGGCAACATTCTGGTAGGTAGTGCTGCCGGTCTCTTCAGTAAAGTCCGGTGGCTGGTTCGGCAGGGTGTTTTCGTCCGGCACTTGCGTGCCGAACGTACTGTTAGCTGCGTCTTCCGGGCTCTCAGTGGGCGGCGCCCCAATATCCAGTGTTTCCTGCTCCAGTGCATCCATCAGCTTGATGACCAATTGACTGTCATTGATATCATTTTTCAGTAGATAGTCTTCGGCGCCACGCTTCAATGCATTCACGGCGACCTGGGAATCATCTTCACCGGTCATAATTATGATCGGCGGTACGGCCGGATGGCGGCGAAGTTCATCCAGCCAGTCCAGCCCATTGGCGTTACTCAGTCCCAGATCAATATCCAGCAATACCAGATTGTAGTCAGACCAGAAAAAATCAGCATCCGGCAGGCCGTGGGCAGGGTCATATTCATCCACCTGGGCATGCGGCAATTCACGCTGCAGGCGGGTGATAAGCAACTGCCTGTAATCGGGTGAATCATCAATCAGCAGGATCTTTAACAAGAACAGAAGCTCCAGGGTTATAGCTGTATAACCTCATGAATTATATATAATAATTTTTCGATGCAGAAGCGTTATGCAGGCGCAGCAAGCTGACATAATCCGGCATTTTAACAAAGATCACTGATTTTGCGGTGATTATTGAAATAACGTTGAGGGCTGGATTTCAAGCAGTGATGTCATAGGTTTTTTCAAGCAGGTCATGTACATGCTGCAGCAACTGATCTTCGGTAAAGGGTTTGGTCAGATACACATCAACCCCGGCTGCACTGGCTGACTGCCGGTGTTTTTCGGTCGAGCGTGACGTAATCATGATAACAGGCATATCCACCATGTCCGGATTGGCACGTACATGAGAGGTTAATTCAATACCGTTCATGCGCGGCATTTCCAGATCTGTGAGCAGGATATCGGGCCGCTTTTTCTCCATCAGGGTGGCAGCTTCGAGGCCGTCTTTGGCTGTACGGATTTCATAGCCGGCGTCACGCACGACCTGGGCGAGACTGCGTCTGGCGCTGATGGAATCGTCCACCACGAGTGCGACGGGCAGACTGCGACGGATACTGGTGTCGGTCATGTCCATCTGCTCGACATTCCCCTGTAACGGGTTGCGGATAAGCTCCGGTAAATCCAGAACCGGCACGACGCTGCCATCACCGAGAATTGTCGCGCCGACAATACCGCGTACTTTCCTGAGATAAGGGCCCAGCGGTTTGACAACGAGATCACGACTGTCGATAACCTGTTCAATCTGTACCACACAGTTCAGTGTTTCCTCGCGAATCAATAATGCCGGCTGTTTGCTGCGGTCTAACGTGCGTCTGTCTTTCGGCAGGCATAACAATTCATCAATGCCTGTATAATCCAGTATTTCTTCTTCCAGCGAATAACGTTGCTTGTCGCCTTCAGTGATCTCATGACCGTCATCGGGATGCAATATCTGTTCGATACCGCGCGCTGAAATGGCCATCACCTGTTTGCGTACCCTGATGAGCAAACCATGAGTGGTCATCAATGACATGGGCAGGCGCAGTTCAAAGCGGGTGCCTTCGCCCGGTTTGCTGTGAATAAGTACGCTGCCTTTTATCTGCTGCAGCTGGGTAGCGACGACATCCATGCCGATGCCGCGGCCGGATGTCTGCGTGGTTTCCTGGCGGGTGGAAAAACCGGGTTGCAGAATCAAGCGCTGCAAGAACTCTTCATTAACGTCCTGGCTTCCATCGAGTAGTCCACGCTTGCGTGCTGTTTGCATGATGGCTTCGGTATCAAGACCGGCACCATCGTCCTCACAGCGAATGATAATCTGGGTGCCTTCACGCAAGCATTGCAAATGGATGCTGCCTACCGCCGGTTTGCCGGCACTGATCCGTTGTTCCCGCGTTTCAATTCCATGGTCTACTGCATTACGCAGCATGTGCATCAGCGGGTCGACAAGACTGCCAAGAATATCGCTATCAATCAGTGTGTCTGTGCCTTGCAAAACAAGCTCGGCCTGTTTGCCGGTTACGCGGCAGGTTTGCCGGATAGCACGTTGTAACCTTGGCACGATTGTCTTGATCGGTACCATGCGTGTATGCATGACCAGTTCCTGGACTTCACGCTGCAGGCGTGACTGGCTGACCAGTAATTCATCCAGTGAGTGCAGGTAACCACCAATGTCCTGATCGAGTTCCTGCGAGTCAGCAGCGGCCTCGACCAACTGATGTGTAATGGTATGTAACTCGTTGTACTGTTCCATCTCGAGTGAATCGAAATCTTCCGTGGCATTCGTATTCTGCGATTGCATGGCAACACTGCGGACATCAACCTGCTGCTCCAGTTCTGATGTCAATTGCTGGAATATGTCGTGCTGATTCAGTAGTGCCGAGTTCTGTTCCTTGCTCTGGTTAACCTTCTCCTGTAGCTGCGCGGTCAGAATCAATGTTTCACCTACCAGTCGCAGCAGGTTATCGATCAGACTGGTGGGCACACGCAGCGTTGCGGCCTGCGCCTGTTCTTCATCAGTATCTTCCTGCGCTGTGGCCGCCGGGTTGGCCGCTGCCGTTGTTTCAGCTGTGGCGACACTGACGGGGGCATCTTCATCCAGGGCACTAATGCCATCTGTTTCCAGCCGGTTGACCCAGTCAAGCACCGCCTGCAATGTCGGCTGGGCACTGGCCGGCGTCTGGTTACGCTCCAGTAGCGCTTCACAAATTTCCTCAAGACAATCTGCTGCATCAACCAGTGTTGAAGCCAGATTCTGACTCGGCATGCGTTGATGTTCAACCAGCATGACCAGCAGATCTTCAATCTGATGTGTCAGAGTCGCTGCACCACGAATGCCGACTGTATTGGCAGCGCCTTTGATCGTATGCGCTATGCGCTGGGCTTTTTCGAGATCTTTTTGAGTGCCCTGGCCACTGGCTAACGCCTGAACTGCTGCAGAAAAACCTTCTGTTTGATTGGGCAGTTCCTGCAGCAGGCCATCCAGCAGTTCCTGATTGATATCGGCGGGGATAATGATATCAACCAGTTCAGGTGTGGCCTGGCTGAGCCGGGCCTCGCGTTCGTCTGCTGTGGAAAGGTAAGCTGCCGTGAGTAACTCAAGCAGGGGTTGCTGCAATTCGGGACACAGCGGCTCAATCCAGTCATCGGCAATCAAGATATCAACCAGTTGCTGCGCTGTGGTGGTGTCAATCTGCTGCAGATAAGCTGCTACCCGCTGCGGCCATTCGAGCAGGGCATTGCTGCACCAGACAGTTGGCTGACTATTCTGCTTGCCAAGCAGTTCGATATTTCTGTGTAATACCAGACAAGCCTGATGCAAGCCGGCAAGTTCGGCGGCCTGTGCGGCGCTACCCAGGCGTTCAATGCGTAATGCAAACTGGGCCAGTGCATCTTCGCGCAGGGCAGGTGTAGCTGTTTCGCTTGACCAGGACTGCGCCTGTTGTCTGGCCTGTTCCTCGATTTGAGCGGCTTCACTGACCAGCATATCAATCAGTTCCTGGCTGATGGCATGCGGGATCGGCGGCGGGATGATGTTGTTGTTGCTTTCTGAATCAGTGTCATCCGGCTGAGCCGGCATATCAGCAGATTCAGCGGCTGTCTGTAGATGAATATCTGGCGTCTGCTGGATATCAGCAGTAGCATGAGTTGCTGGTGCTGGTGCTGGTGCTGGTGCTGTGGCAGGCAAGCCCAACATATCCCGCAGGATATCCGCATCACTGTCTGCCAGGGGCGCTGGCCAGAGCGGATCAGCAAGTACGGCCAGTAACTGCTCAGTTGCAGTGTCACTGCCGGCACAATAATCTGCCAGGCTATCAGACCAATGTTGCAGCAAGGCCAGTTGCGCTGTCTCAAGCTGCCGGCCTGCCGCCTGCAAATCATCAAGCTGCTGCTGGAGCAGCAGACAAATATCCTGAATGCCGAGCTGTTCCTGATCGCCGGCAGCGAGTGCCAGATCAGCCAGACCGGCATGTATGGCACTGATATTATCGTCAGTGTCTGCTTCGGTGCTCGCCAGAATTTCATGCAGTAACAAACGTTCAGTCCAGTCATTACCGGCACTAGCGCCAACGTCAGCAGCGGGTAAGTCTGATCCGGTCGTAGCGGGACTGTCGACAGATGCCGGTACCGGCTCAAGACCAAACATTTCATACAGCACGGCTGCATCATCAGGAGACAATGGCGCCGGCCAGTGCGTATCACAGAGATTTGCGACAAGTGCACGTTGGGAAGCGCTATCTTCGGGATTATTCAGACAACGTTGCATCAGGCTTAACCAGGCCGATAGCAGGGTGGTTTGAACATCATCCAGTCCCTGTTCGGTCAGATCGCTGATATTTTGTTGCAGAAATACGCTGCAGTCCTGCAGTCCGAGTTGCTCACTGCTGGCCAGTGCATCTATAAAATGTCCCAGTGCAGTATCAAGTGCTTTGATACTGTCGGCATCATTCTTGAGCTCTGCCAGCTGGTCAACAACATGTTGCCATGTCTGTTGCAGTGATTGTGCTGCAGCGGATGAGTCAGTAGTGATCAGTAAATCACGCAAAACTGCAACATCAGCGTCTGGTAACGGCGTCGGCCAGTCAACATGTTGCATAACCGATAGCATGGCATCGGCAGCATGGCTATCGCCGGGATTATCAAAATATCGCCGGAGTTGATCAGACCACTGAGTAGTCAGATCTACCAGTTCATCCGGCAGGGTTGTGTATTCAGACAGCGCATCGCCGATTTGTTCAGCCAACAACAGGCAGCAATCCTGAATGCCGGCATAGTCATGGGCAATATCAGCGATCTGCTCCAGACTGAACTGCAGCCCGGCAGCTGCGCTGTTGTCACTGGTCAGCGTAGTGATCCGGGCATGCAGATCATTCAGGGCGTCAAGCAATGGCTGGTTTGCTTCAGTCATTTGATTCCGTCTTCAATCGTGGATGAAGTGACTGAGACAACGCTAGATAGTAGCGTCTTTGCTGGATTCCTCGTCTTCGGTCTTGAAAACACCGACAGAGGCAACAAGTGACATCGCGTTCTCGACCAACTGATCGGTATAGGCAGACTGTTCCTGCAGATGACTGCCGGTTTTACGTACAGTGTCACGAATAATCTCGGTGCGATCCCGCAGCCGGGTGCTGGTGTTAGCCTGGGCTACCGCACCGGCTGCAATTTTCTGCACCATATTCACAAGCTCAGCGGTCGTCGTCTGCGTGCGTTGCATCTGTTCGCCGGCTTCTTCCGCCAGTTTACTGCCGCCAACCACCTGGCTGATGAGTTCGTTCATCGTATTGACGGTGCTGACTGTTTCAACCTGAATGTTGTTCACCAGCGTGGCAATCTGTGATGTTGCTTCACGGGCATTTTCAGCCAGACGTTGCACTTCATCGGCCACCACAGCAAAACCACGGCCGGCTTCACCTGCAGATGCTGCATGCATACTGGCGTTTAATGCAAGAATATGTGTGCGTTCCGAAATGTTATTAATCAGGTTAACAGCGGTACTGATTTCCTGTGATCGTTCACCCAGACGTTTGATACGCTTTTCAGTCTCGCGAATGGTGTCACGGATCATATTGATGCTTTCAACTGTGCCGTTCACGGTCTGCATCGCGGTGGTTGTCATTTCAATGGCCTGATCAGCAGCGCGATTTGAAGCCTGGGCCAGTTTTGCAATTCGATGCATCATTTCGGTAGCCCGGGCCAGCTCCGATGCAGTATTTTCAATTTCTGTACGTTCCTGCTGTGCCAGCAGCAGCACGTTGTCTGACTGTGATTTAACCAGATTTGAAGCTTCTGCCACGTCACTGGAAATATGCATCACATCGTTAAGAACCCTGGCGGTTTCCGTTGTCATCATGTTCAAGGCGTCAGCAAGTGGGCCGGTGACATCTTCACTGACCTTAGCGCGAATCGTCAGATTCTTCTGTGCCAGCTGGGCAACGGTTTCCAGCAGGGCCACAATGGAATCGTTCAGTTGCTCGTTCTCGTCCTCGATCATTGATAAAGCCGAAACGCGATCATTCAGGATAGCATCAATAGCATTACCTACGTCTTCAAACTCATCACCTGTTTTTATGCCCATGCGGGCATCCAGATCACCATCGCTGATTTTTTGCATGGTGTTCTTGAGTCGTAACAATGGCTGGGTCATCTGACTGGCAAAATAAGAACTGCCAATAGCAATAATGGCGGTGACAATGATTGCAGCTGCCAGTCCTCCGAGCAGCATTTGTTGCGTGGCCGCGCCGGTCTGGCTCAAGGCAAGTAACAAGCCGCCGATTACAGCCAGATACAATACCGAGGCAACCACTGTCGCAGTCATAATTTTGTACTTAACAGTTTTTCTGTTGCTTTTTTTCATGCCCTGATTCCTTTGCGACGAGGTCGGAGTAGTGTTGCCGGTCAGTCTTCTTGAATCTGTTGCCTTAAAGCCATACAAATTGAGTGATTGTCAGCGTCCAGGAACATGATAAATCTTCAGGAGCTGACGGTATGCAAACCGAATGTATTGGTCCTGAGCCCGCTGTCATCAAGGCTGCCTGCTTCACGTAACAAGGCTTCAAATAGTGCGTGGTGATCGATCTCCAGCCAGACCGAGTCATTACTTATATAGGCAGTACTGACGTGGGTACGCAAAATGGCGGGCAGGTCAGACGGGATATCTGTCTGGTGCTCACTGTTACTGACATCAATCTCCAGCGCAACCGGCAAGCCGTCAATATACATGCCGGCGGCATTCTCATTCTGGTCAAGAATCAGCAAACACCGGTTTTCAATGTCATCGCCGGCATCGGGCAGCTGTTGTTTGATATCAAATACCGGCACCAGATTACCACGCAGGTTCATCATGCCCGAAACCCAGTTTGCTGTATTCGGGACGCCATAGATGGCAGCATTCTGGACAACTTCACACAGCGTTTTGGTTCCCA
Organism: Gammaproteobacteria bacterium; assembly: GCA_040905025.1. Taxonomy (GTDB): domain Bacteria; phylum Pseudomonadota; class Gammaproteobacteria; order Methylohalomonadales; family Methylohalomonadaceae; genus JBBDSJ01. The sequence continues at coordinate 8,763 of JBBDSJ010000091.1, read as the reverse complement.
TCAGGAGATTGTAGGGCCCTATCCTGAAACCATAACGCAGATTCTTGAGTTGTTCAGCGCGTTCCTGGTCATCAATCAACCCCTGGTAGGGGTCAAAAAAGCTGTTGTCTCCGGCCGAGCGAAGCGAGGTCAGCAGCAGCGTTGACGTGGTGGACTCATCCGACATGCTTGAATGCGTCAGTTAGGTAATGGATTTGATTTGATCCATGATCTGCTGCGCAGTGTAAGGTTTGGATACCAAATCCTTGCCACCCTGCATTTTTGCCCAGACCCGGTCGGCTTTTTGGCGTTTACTGCTGACGAAAACCACAGGTATGGCTTTGGTTTCACTGTCATTGGTTAACGTGCGTGTTGCTTCATAACCATCCATCTCATCCATGACAATATCCATAAAAATAATATCTGGCCGTTCCTGTTTGGCGATAGTTACGGCTTCACGACCATTACTTGCAGTCAGAACTGTGCAGCCAACCGCTGACACAATATTGGCCAGGTTTGAACGATCAGTGGACGAGTCATCTACTATCAATATTTTATTAATAGCCATCTTTACCTCCATACAACTTTTAGCGGATATACCTAAAACGCTGGTTATTATATTTATGGAACCTCCGAATAAATCAGGGGTTTCTTATAATTTATATACTATTTATAGTCTAAAAAAATCGCTGTGTCAGTGTATACAAACTAAACGGCTGCCACTTTCGGTTTTTTCAGGTAATTCTGTACGACTTCATCAAAAACAGCCTCTCCAACCGGTTTTATCAAATAGGTGTCACAGCCGGCCAGTTTGCCCTTGATACGATCAGCCGGGGATGAATTGCCGGTCAACATGATCACCGGTGTGTTTCTGGCACGGCCCTGCTTGATGATTTTACATATTTCATAGCCGTCAACGCCCGGCAGTACTACATCAAGAAATATCAGGTCGTAGTCATGACTGTTGATAAGTTCAAAGGCTTCCTCGCCGGTTTCGGCAAAATCCACTTTCTCGGCAAAGCGTTTCAATGCCTGATCTAACTGGATGCGCACCGGCAGACTGTCATCAACGACCAGTGCCGCGTAGCGGCTCTGGGAGGCGGGCACGACTGCCGCCGCCAGCGCTGTGTTGGCCGCCGGGGTAAATGCTACATCCTCAGCCCGGCCCATTTCCTCATTTGCCACCTGATCCAGGATACTGATGGCCCGTGAGGCGATGAGTGGCAGGCGTACCTGGTAATGTTGAGTCTTGAATTCACGGTTTTGTGATACCAGCACCGACGGTGGCACCGGTTGACTCTGCTTTTCAAGACCATCACGGTATTGGCGCCAGATAATTAGCGAATCCGGCAGGTCTGCATTGACCATCAGGATTTCCGGTGATTCATTCAGTTGTGACTGTTGATACTGGATATTGCGTGTGCGCGAATGTTTGAACGCCGCCAGCAGGCGACGCTCTTCCGGCGCAGGAATACCAATTGTCGCAACGCGAACAGGAGCCTGACTCATTCCATTACGTCCATATTCGAGTACACTGATTCTTACGCATCCTCAACGGTCATGTAAACCAGTGTCTGATTGAGCAACTGATAAGCAATCTCGCCGAATGTCATCGGCCCGAGCATGTGTGCAGTTTTTTTACCTTCGAGCTCTGAATAGAGATAGTTCAAAACGCAATTGCAGCAGAAAGTCGGATCATTTTGCAGGTTTGGCAAGGCACTTGTGAAGGACTTCACATAATCCGTGACAGGAGCTGCAAGCTTGTATTCAACTCCCGCAAATACCGGTGCGTAGAATGACACTTTTTTCTTGTCTTCATCTATGTTCTGGAACGAGACATTGATCATGGCACCGGAATAATCAGCGACCAGTGGCTGTTTGGTATCAATCTTATGCTCGAGCAAATAATCAGCAAAGTTTTGTTCAATACCATTGACCAGACAGTTATCGACTTCAAAACCGGTTTTCTGGAAAGTGAACGTATCACCGCTGCCCGGTTGCAGTATGTTGACAATGCCGATATTGGCAACCTTGCCGGGTTTCAGCTCAACATGCATCACAATGGCATTTTCAGTAGAGCTTTCGCCGGTACCACCATTGAAGACGATAGGTTTTACTTTACCCAGATCATCAAGATGAATGCCTGTAACCCAGCCGGCAATAGGCTTGATGAACATGTCTTCATATTCAGGCGCATGCTGGGCATACTGCAGGTGCATCTCGGTCAGCGCCGGTATCAGCAGAATACTGAAGCCGTCGTCCGGTGCGTCCTTGGCGACATTCTGAATCGTGCCGGTATTGTAGAACTTGATCTGGATCTTGCGTGCTAGAGCAGGATCGAGCTCGGTCACGAAAATCGAGTCACGTGTCGTTTGACCACCATCTTCGGACATGAAGTAGGGGATCGAGCCACCAATCCAGCGGCCTTTGGGCAGCTGCTTTAGCAGATTCTCGTCTCCGGATAGCCACAGCACTTTGCCATTTTCAATGGCCGCTTTGGTCTGTTCTACCGTACACAGTTTTGCATGCAGTTCTGTCATGATTGTCTCCTGTCTCCCGCTCAGGCAGCCCGGAGCTGGTTAAGCTCAGCCTGGTGTTTGTTCTGATGTTTTAAGAAGTATTGGCGTAAAATTTTTGCCCCGGCCAGACGTACCGCCTCACTGGGATTGTTTTCAATGGACTGGCGTATGCGCTCCAGCATCATCTTGAGTCCGACCGCATCCGTCGTAATTTGTAACTCTCCATTTATCAGTCGCTGCCAGCTCGGGTGGCTGATGGCGGGCACCTGTTCACTGCTGCTGTCAATGTGATGATCTGCAGCGGCTGTGATTGCCGTGACACCACCGCTGCGAATGGCTTCAATTTCGGCCACATGCTTGCTGGCGTTTTTGGCAAAATACTGGCGCAGGATCTTGGCACCGGCAACCCGGTTACCGCTGGATGGATTCTTGGTAATCGCCTGGCGAATACGTTCCAGCAACATCTGCAGACTGACGACACTGGTTTGCAGTTTTATTTCACCGTTAATCAGGCGCTGCCAGTTCGGGTCGTTTTCTGCCGGCAATGCAGCGCTGCCGTTGGCCGCAGCTGTCGGACTGGCATGAGCCGTTGCCGCTACGCCGAGTTGTTGTAATTCAGCGCCATGGCGATGACGGTTCTTCTGAAAATACTGGCGCAGGATTTTCGCACCGGCAATACGGTTGCCTGTGGACGGGTTTTTCTTCACGGCCTGACGAATGCGTTCCAGCAACATTTTCAGGCTCACAGCATCGCTTTCGATGGCAATGTCGCCGGCGATCAGTTTTTGCCAGACCGGATCTGTCGGGCCGGGCAGGTTCTCACTGCCTGCCGCCTTGCTGCCGGCGCCTGCTGTCTGGCCGCCACCATGAAGTTGCTGAATTTCATGACTGAGACGGTTTTGGTGTTTGCCAAAGAACTGACGCAGAATTTTGATACCGGCGGTTTTGCTGGCGGCAGAAGGGTTGCGCTCAATGGATTGCCGCACACGTTCCAGCATCATCTGTAACCCGACAACCTGGGTGTCCAGCTTGACGCTGCCTTGTATCAGTTGTTCCCAGATGGGATGCTGTTCGGGTGGTACACCTGAGCCGGTAGAGCTCAGATGCTCCGAACGCGCCTGGCTACCGCCGGCCTGGCTCTGCAGCAGTTCAATTTCGTGCTGCAACAGTTGCTGGTTCTTGATGAAAAATTGCCGCAGGATCTGCGCGCCCTTGGATTGGCTGGCGGCGCCGGGGTGCTTTTCAAGATCACTGCGTACCCGCTGCAACAACATGCGCAAGGCGACTGAGTCGGTAGTAATCGCGATATCACCACGGATCAGTCGCTGCCAGCCCGGATGGCTTGCCGCCGGTACCCGGCCGGTATCCGCAATTTCATAAGATTGTGCCGCAAAATCCTGTTTGACCTGTTCATGGTCGATACTGGTTTCACCACCACCGGGACTGATACCGGAAAGTTCACTGATTTCCCGAACTTCAGCTGAACTCAGACCGGTCAATTTTGCCGCGGCCTGATTCGAGCGGGCGTGTTGCAGTGCTTCTTTGACCAAATCGTGTAGCTGATGGGTGATTTTGCTGCCAGCCTCGGCCCAGTCGTGCTGACAACTGCAATCAGCGCGGTCACATTGCACCGCATCACTGGGCGGCACATGCAAAAACGTGCGTAAACCGAAAATCGGCAGGTGTCTGAGGCTGACGGCGGTGTAATCACCGGTTTTTGGCAGGGGCGTATTGCAGTCCGGGCAACGCACGTTCTCGCTGCCGCCACCGAACAGACCTTTCTTGCGCGTGCCGGTATAGCCAATATAGATATCCAGCCGCCGCGAAGGTGTATCAACCTCTACCGCTTCAACCTGCCAGGGATCGGTCAGGTCCAGCAGCTGTTTACAGAAATCAAGGTCTTGCATAGGCAAATTCCCTCGCGAGAGCAGACACACTCGACCCGGGTAAATGGGTGATCATGGTGACTGGTACAGGTTTAATCATTATTGTCATCGGCACTCATCCCGGTAATTCGTAACTGGACATCCACTTTCAGTGCTATACGGATTGTGCCTGTGCCGTCATGGCGGCGGTTACAAAACTGATTGGGCAGGTATTGCAACAGCGATATTTAATAATCAGTGTTACTTTTCCATCCCTTCTGTTTGGTTTTATTGTATTTGTAATATGTTTTTGACTGTGACGCAATGGTATTTATGAAATTACCCAACTTCAATACACTAAACCAGAAGTCGTCCGCACGACAACTGCTATTCATTAACATGTCCAGCACAAGGCTGTATGTTGCAGTGCAGTAATACTGGCACAGACAAACGTGGGCGTTAGTCTCACTAAGCACATCCAGACTGAAAAACCGCATTGAACATGACTCAGCCCGGCTAGTCTTACCTACCAGCAGTGGTAAACATTAATTGTCCCTGGAGGGTGTATGCTTCGTAATTCCTGGCTGGTCCTGATGCTGATTTGTCTGCCGGCTGCGGCCGAGGTCGAAATTCAGGAATGGCAGGTACCTTGGCCGGATAGCCGGCCGCGGGATCCGTATCTGGCCGCCGATGGTCAGGTCTGGTTCGTGGGCCAGGCAGGTAATTATCTGGCATCACTGGATCCGGCCAGTGGCGGGTTCCAACGTTACGACCTGCCTGCCGGTACGGCGCCTCATAATCTGCTGGTGGCTGACGATGGCAGGGTCTGGTTCGCCGGCAACGGGGCAGCTTATATCGGTCGCCTGACCCCCGACAGCCTTGCAATCGAGACCGTTGATTTGCCGGACACGAACGGTGCAGATCCGCATACATTGGTATTTGATGGTCATGGTGATATCTGGTTTTCGATCCAGGGTGGTAACCATGTCGGCTATTTGCAGACTACCAGTCTGGAATTTGAGTTAATCCCGGTCAAGACGCGCTCGGCGCGACCGTATGGAATTGTCACAGATGCTGATAATCACCCGTGGTTGACTCTGTTTGGCAGTAATCGTCTGGCGACGGTAAATCCCGACACCATGGTTTTAACGGAAATAGAGTTGCCACGAACCGAGGCACGACCACGGCGACTGGATGTTAGCAGTGAAGGTGATATCTGGTATGTCGATTATGCTGAAGGCTATATTGGCCGCTACCGGCCGGATACTGCGGCCGGGCAGCGCTTCCGTGAATGGCATACTCCAGCGGGCAAAAGCGCTTATCCCTACGCTATGGCTGTGGATAAAAATGATAACGTCTGGTTTGTCGAGACCGGGCCTGCGGCAAACCGGTTGGTAGGATTCAGGCCGACAACGGAAGAGTTTTTTGATGCCGTGGAAATTCCGAGTGGCGGTGGTACGGTGCGGCATATGCACTACGATGCCGACAGCCATACACTCTGGTTTGGTACTGACGCCAATACGATTGGCCGGGCAATATTGCCCTGAACATCAGCTTATGGGTAGTTTTGCTGTACTTGATAGCCGCTTAATACTTGCAGGTGTGATGCAATGCAGCGCGGCAGTGCATCCAGATCGTAGCCGCCTTCAAGCATCGACAAGAGCCGGCCATTGGCATACATATCGGCAACCTCCAGCAATGCGCCCGTCATCCAGCCAAAAAACTCTGTTGATAGGCGCACGTTTGCCAGCGGGTCGGCACGGTGTGCATCAAAGCCGGCCGAGATCAAAATGATTTCCGGTTTGAATTGATGCAATGCGGGCAGAATCTTGTCATGAAAGGCCAGTTCATAATCACGATCAGTGGCCCCCGCATGTTGCGGACAATTCAGTGTTGCTCCGAGCCCCCGACCCTCGCCGCGTTCATTCCAGGCACCGGTGCCGGGGTAGAGCGGGTATTCGTGCAAGCTGATGTAAAAGACTGAAGGGTCTGTAGTAAAACTGTGCTGGGTGCCGTTACCGTGGTGCACGTCCCAGTCAACGATCGCAATTTTGTCCAGGCCGTACTGCTTTTGCAGGTAGCGGGCAGTAATGGCGATATTGTTGAACAGGCAAAAACCCAGCGCCATATGGTTTTCGGCATGATGACCGGGCGGGCGGATCAGGGCAAAGCCATTGTCAATCTTGCCGGTAATGAGCGCATCAGCCAGTTGCAATACGCCGCCACTGGCGAGTAATGCAATTTCAAACGAACGGCTGGAGATACTGACATCCGGACTGTCAATATAGACTGCGCCGTTTTCACAAGCAGACTGTACATGTCTGATATAGTCGGGCTGGTGAATCGTCTGGAGCCAATCAGTATCAATCGGCTTCGCGGCAACAGTGCGCAGATCAGCAAACCATGACTGTTGTTGCAGATAGTCGATGCTGCGGGACAGGCGATCCGCACATTCAGGATGGCTCCTGCCCGTATCGTGCTGCAGGTAGGCACTGTCATATAAGAAGCCGGTGGTCATTGCAATTACAGAAAACGGATTATTTATTATGGACGCTTTGAATAAATCAGCCTAATGCTACGCCAGCATATAGATAGCTGCAATCAGGCCCGGCGTGGGCGGCAGTGAGGTTTAACGAAGCCCTGAATAATTCATCCATGAATACTGCATCCTTGGCTCCGTTAGCGGCACATCCGTGTGCCACTCCTCAGAGCACGAGCAGTGCTACATGGATGTAGCGGTCACGTAGCAAAGGACGCAATATCGAAAATTGTGATTTTCAATTTTCTTCATTTTTCAACCACTTAAGTGGTTGAAAAATGGCAGTACATCCGTGTACTGCAGGAACCTCTGGGCAGTGGCGCATGGATGCGCCGGTTACGAACTAAAAGGACGTAATAAACCAGAGGTTCCTTAAATATTCAAAGGAGAATAGTTATGTCTGCCACTGTATTAATCACCGGTGCCAATCGGGGTATTGGCCTTGAACTCGTACGTCAGTATCTGGCGGAAGGCGCGCAGGTTTTAGCCGCCTGCCGGCAACCGGAGCAGGCAACTGAATTAAACAGGTTGGCCGAATCGGCGTCGGGACGTTTGCATGTGTATCCGCTGGATGTCAGTGACCCGGATAATATACAGGGTTTGCGCAAGGCGATATCCACGCCGATTGATGTGCTGTTCAATAATGCCGGTATCTACGGACAACAGCCAAGCGAGTTTGGTGCGACTGATGTAGATGCCTGGGCGCAGGCGATGCGGGTTAATGTCTTTGCCCCGATGAAAATGATGGAGGCATTTGCTGATCTGATAGCTGCCAGCGAACAGAAAAAAATTATCAATATGAGCAGCAAAATGGGCAGTATGGCTGATAACGGTTCCGGCGGCAGTTATGTTTATCGTTCCAGCAAGGCGGCATTAAACTGTATTAGCGTCAGTGCCGCGATGGATCTCAAGTCAAAAGGTATTACCGTGGTTGCCATGCATCCGGGCTGGGTAAAAACGGACATGGGTGGCGCGAATGCGCTGATTGATACTCAAACCTGTGTGACAGGTATTCGTAAGGTAGTGGCCGGGTTGACACCTGGTCAGGCCGGCCAATTCATAGCCTACAGTGGCGACAAAATCCCCTGGTAGGGTGCAGATTGATGACTAAACCGACTGACATTGCTGCAACTGCGGCGTATGCCTATGACGGCCGTGGCCCCGATTGGCAGATACGCAGCATAAACAGCGGCTGGCACGAACAGTTTAATAGTTTGCTTGGTCAGGGCTATGAGTTTGTCGGTCAGACGTTTGCCGCTGGCGGGTTGCTGTTTCGCGGCATGAGCTGTGGCTTCAGTGACAGTTTGTCAGCCAACTGTTTCAGTCTGTTTGATGACAGTTCGCCGCTGGTGTCGCTTGAACACAAACTTGAAGTGCTGATGTGTTCGGAGCAACCACGTGATGCACTGGCGGTGGCCCGGCCCTGGTTGCCCGACCATGAGGATGCAGCGGTACTGGTTTTTTGCAGCGAAGTTTTTATCTCACGCTGGCAACATCGTGCAGCGGCAATGCTGGCGTTTGCCGATGCGGGGCTGGTATTCAAGTATCCATGTCTGGCGGAGTCCCTGTCATGCGCAGATTTACTGGGTGCCATTGTGCATCCGCAAACTGTCGAACAGTCAACAGCGGATACAACCGGACTGGTTTTATATGCGCCTGCTGTTGAGCAGGTTGGTGAACGGGGCGCCTGGCAGTCTGTACTCGAAACGCAATTGAGTTTGTGGCAGCAGGCCGGACTGGTGCCGGCTAAAATAATACACACGTCCGACTTTCCTGTACGTAGCTCCCGTTAGTGAACTGACATTTATATGCGCTCCTGTATATGGCTGATCATGCTGTGGCCGTTGTTGACCAGTGCCGG
>JBBDSJ010000090.1:0-4772 GCA_040905025.1 Gammaproteobacteria bacterium | reverse complement strand
ACCACTTCTAAATTGAGCCCGAACTTGAATAGCTTGTCATGACAGCAAAATTGCCTGATTTCCGTGCCGGCCTGGCCGAGCTGGTCGCGACGCCATCCGTGAGCAGTATCGATCCGCGCCTGGATATGAGCAACCGGCCGGTCGTTGATTTACTGGCAAACTGGTATGCCGATCTGGGCGCGGATATCACGTTGATGCCGCTGCCCGGCAATGGCGACAAATGCAATCTGATTGCAAAATTCGGCGGTGGCGAAGGCGGGCTGGTGTTGTCCGGACATACGGATACGGTGCCCTATGACGCCAGCGGCTGGGACAGCGATCCCTTTGCCCTGACCGAACGTGAAGGTGTGTTATACGGCCTCGGCACGTCGGACATGAAAAGTTATTTTCCGCTGGTGCTGCAAGTCCTGCGGGAACTGGATCTGAACAAGTTGCGCGAGCCCATTTATGTGCTGGCCACTGCCGATGAAGAAAGCAACATGCTCGGTGCGCAGGCATTGGCCGAAGCTAATCTGCCACTTGGCAGAAATGCGATTATTGGTGAGCCGACCGGGTTGCGGCCGGTGTTTCAACACAAGGGTGTGATGATGGCGGCGATTCGGCTGATCGGCCGCTCGGGACATTCAAGCGATCCGGCCTTGGGCGTCAGTGCACTCGAAGGCATGCACAAGGTAATAACCGATCTGCTGGCCTGGCGGAGTGAATTGCAGGCGCGCTATCAGAATGAGGCATTCAAGGTACCGGTGCCGACCATGAATCTGGGCTGTATTCACGGCGGTGATAACCCGAACCGGATTTGCGCTGAGTGCGAACTGGCGATAGATTTGCGCCCGTTGCCGGGAATGGTGCTGGCGGAACTGAAGCAGGCATTACAGGAGCGGGTTCAGGCAGCAGTCCGCGACATGGACCTGCGAGTTGAATTCAATGACCGTTTTACCGGTATTGAGGCTATGCAAACCGATCGTAACGCCGGGATTGTAACGATGGCCGAGCAGTTAAGCGGGCAAACAGCCGGGAGTGTGGCATTTGGTACCGAGGGTGCCTACTTTAATGCGATGGGTATGGAGACGGTGATCCTTGGCCCCGGTGATATTGATGTTGCGCATCAACCGAATGAGTGTTTGTCGCTCGCACGGATCGAACCGATGGTAAAAATTCTGCGTGGCATGGTGACGCATTTTTGTATGGAAAAAACATAAAAATGAAACAGGATACCCAGGACTTTGTCAGCTGGTTCCGGCAGGCGGCGCCATATATCCGCGTGCATCGGGGCCATACGTTTGTCGTGCAGTTTGACGGCGAGACGATCGCAGCCGCCAATTTTCCGCAGTTAATGCATGATCTGGCGCTGCTCAACAGTCTCGGTGTGCGGCTGGTGCTGGTCTATGGTGCACGCAGACAGATCCAGACCCGTCTGAATGTGGCAGGTATCAAGTCGGAATTTCACAAGGGCATGCGGGTGACAGACACAGCGAGCATGGAATTCGTCAAGGAAGTCATCGGTAAAATTCGTGTTGATATTGAAGCACTGCTGTCGATGGGGCCGGGCAATACACCGATGCGGCAGACACGGCTGCGGGTTGCGTCCGGCAATTTCATTACAGCCCAGCCGCTGGGTATTCATGATGGTATTGATTATGAACATACCGGTACGGTACGGCGGATTGATAGCGACGCGATCATGCATAAGCTCGATCAGCATGAAGTTGTACTGGTGACACCGATTGGCTATTCGCCCACGGGTGAGGCGTTCAATCTCAGCGGTCGTGATGTGGCCGCAGAAGTCGCAGTCAGCCTGAAGGCAGCCAAGCTGATTTATCTGACCGAATGTGATGGTCTGCAGGACACTGACGGTGAACTGCTGCGGCAGCTGTCAGACAAGCAGGCTGACAAGTTGCTGCAAGCCGGTGCGGATGCGAACGCGGATATCAATGATCAGATTGCGCATGCGGTCTATGCCTGCAAGCGGGGTGTAACGCGTACACATTTGATCAACCGGCAGACCGATGGCGGTTTGCTGCTGGAATTATTCAGCCGTGATGGTGTCGGTACAATGATCAGTGCGGCGCCATTCGATGACATTCGTACGGCAACAATTGAGGATGTCGGCGGTATTCTTGAGCTGATTGAGCCGCTGGAAAAAGCCGGTGTGCTCGCCCATCGGTCACGTGAGAAACTTGAACTGGAAATCGAGCATTTTACCGTGCTGATTCGTGATAGTGTCATCATCGGCTGTGCCGCGATGTATCCGTTTGCAGAAGAAAAAATAGCCGAAGTAGCCTGTCTGGCAATTCACGATAATTATCGTAAGCAGAGCCGGGGCGATGAACTGATGGCAAGCCTTGAGCGCAATGCGAAAAAGCAGGGTATGCAGCGGTTATTCGTATTAACTACTCATGCACCACACTGGTTTATTGAGCGCGGCTTTACAGAAAGCAGCATCGCTGACTTGCCGCTGCAACGGAAAGAGTTGTACAACTATCAGCGTAATTCCAAGGTGTTGATCAAACAACTTTAAAAGTATCATCGCCCGCTGAAGCGGGCTCCTGCAGGGACAGGTTTTATGCAGGAGCGCAGTTTACTGCGCGATGATGTATTCAGGCTGATTTGGCAAGTTTCGGTTTGCTCGCAAGTTTGGCTTTTTGCTCCCGCCGCCGTTCATAGAGAATAAATTCGGTATAGCCATTCGGTTGCTCGCGGCCATTAAATACCAGATCCAGCGCCGCCTGAAACGGTACGCTATTGTCAAAATCTTCTGTCATCGGTTCGTAGTCGGGGTCATTGGCATTTTGCCGATCTACCAGTACCGCCATCTTCTCCATCGACTTGCGCACCATGGTTTCCGTTAACAAGCCATGATGCAGCCAGTTGGCAATCAACTGACTGGCAATACGCAAGGTCGCGCAGTCTTCCATCAATGCATGGTTGTTAATATCCGGCACTTTGGAACAACCAACGCCCTGGCCGACCCAGCGCGATACATAACCCAGAATGCCCTGGGCATTGTTATCCAGCTCATGCTTGAGTTCCCTGTCGCTAAGTTTGCGGCCGGACTCAATTAACGGGATGGCAAGAATGTCGTCGATCGGTGCCGGTTCACGCTGGAGTAATTCTTTTTGCCGTGTCTGCACATTGAAGCGATGGTAGTGCAGTGCATGCAGTGTTGCGGCTGTGGGCGAAGGTACCCAGGCGGTATTGGCGCCGGCCTTCAAATGCAGAATTTTCGTTTCCAGCATGGCTTGCATTTCATCGGGCATCGCCCACATGCCCTTGCCAATCTGTGCATGACCCATCAGGCCACAGCGCAGGCCAATATCGACATTGGAATTTTCATACGCAAACAGCCAGCGTGCATGCCTGATTTCGTCTTTTGGCACCACCGGGCCGGCCTCCATGTTGGTATGGATATCATCACCGGTGCGATCGAGGAATCCGGTGTTGATAAATACCACGCGTTCGCTTGCAGCACGGATGCAGGCCTTCAGATTAACAGATGTACGGCGTTCTTCATCCATGATACCCATCTTCAATGTGTTGCGATCAAAGCCAAGTGCAGATTCAACCCGCTCAAACAATTCATTTGCCAGCGCGACTTCCTCCGGTCCATGCATCTTGGGCTTGACCAGATACACCGAACCCTTGTGGCTGTTCTTGCTGGCAGTGTTACCGAGGATGTCATGTTTTGCGCACAGGCCGGTGATCATCGCATCAAGGATGGTCTCAGGAACGGGCTTGCTGTTGAGTAATACGGCATCGGTTTTCAGATGCATGCCAACATTGCGGATAAGCATCAGGCTGCGACCAGGCAGGGTAAAGGCCTCGCCTTGCGGCGACAGATAATCACGGTCGGCGGCCAGTGTGCGTTCGATAGTGCCATCTTCCTTGACTACGGTTTCCTTGAGTGTGCCTTTCATCAGGCCAATACAGTTACGATAAACCTGAAGTTTATCCTCGGTATCTACAGAAGCAACGGAATCTTCACAATCCATGATGGCCGTGATCGCCGACTCCATCTGGATATCATAGATATGGGCATGATCGCGGCGACCAATAAAGAATCCTTCACCCAGACAGATTTCTACATGCAGCCCATGTTTATTCAGTAACAGCTTGTCCGGATTCTTCGGGTCACCGCAGTAACCGGAAAAGCCTTCGGGTCGCAGCAATGTCGTGATAGTACCATCGCCCATTCTGACCATGAGCTGCTCATGCCCGACGTAATACTGCACAGTATGATGATGCGTGTCTTTTTCCAGCGGGAAATTACGGTCCAGGAAATCGCGGGCGTATTCAATAACTTTCTCGCCACGAATGGGGTTGTATTTTTTGATTTTCTTGCAGCCATCAGATTCCGGGATGGCGTTGGAACTGTAGAGTGCATCATAGAGACTGCCCCAACGGGCGTTGGCGGCATTTAAAACATAGCGTGCATTGTCCAGTGGTACGACCAGCTGCGGGCCGGCAACTTCGGCAATTTCGCGATCCACATTACAGGTGGCGATCCGGAAATCCGGGATATCATCAGTCAGATAGCCAATCTCCTGCAGGAATGATTTATAGGCAGCTGCATCATGCGGCTGGTTTTTGCGTTCGCTATGCCAGCTGTCGATTTTTTTCTGCAAGACATCACGATGCGCCACCAGTGCATCATTTTTTGGGCCAATGTCATGAAGAATCGTGGCAAGTGAATTCCAGAAACCTTCATTACTGACGCCGGTGCCGGGGATAATGTCATCCCGCACCAGATCATGCAGCGGCCTGGCAATCGCCAG
>JBBDSJ010000089.1:0-4774 GCA_040905025.1 Gammaproteobacteria bacterium | reverse complement strand
CGATCTGTAGGAGCCTGGCTTGCCAGGCGAAAGGCGGTCGGCACTATTCATCGGGTTAATTCGCCTGCTAAAGCAGGCTCCTGCGAAAACCATATGGTCGGCACAATTATCGATCGGTAGGAGCCTGGCTTGCCAGGCGAAAGGCGGACTTACAACGAAAAAATAAAAAACAATGTGAAACAGTAGTGTGAGCATGTAAATATTATTTTTGTTCTCAAATTATCTATGTAAATAATTGATATTTATAATAAAAATGACTTGTTGTAAATTGGCTACATTCTCGGTGTCCGTTCAACGCAGCGCCGACTGCGGTATTCAAAAGTGCCAATATCCCTTTATGCTGCACTGCAACTTATTTCATTATCAATCAGCGGCTTACTGAATGTATGTTGTAAAAAAAACACACAATTTCAACTCAAAAAAGAATTGTTGTTTTTTTGTGAAAAAGTTCTTGCCAAGACACATCTGATAGTTTACTTTTGCCACATCGCGCACGAGCGTGATGATGGTCAGGCCTGGCAGTATCTGACTGAACGCAGTAAGCGGGAGGGTTCAGGCTGGGGAGACCGCATTTAAACTCTAGAGTTTGAGTATTTTTGAGTATCGTTAACTGGATTAAAACCAGGTTTCAAAAAATTACTAGGAGGATTTACATGAACACATTTAACAAGAACACGCTGGCTTCAGCGGTTGGTGTTGCTGCTCTGGCACTGTCAGTCAGCGCCCCGGTTCAGGCGGAAGAAGGCGTTACCATCTCCGGCTGGATCAACGAAGCCCTGATTTATTTTGATGATGGCGTAGGTAGTGACGTCGTTCAGGCTTCCGATAACGGTACAACCCTGGGTAGCCGTATTACCTTTGCCGGTAACACTGACGTTGCCGCTGGCATCAATGCCGGTTTCGAAGTCATTCTGGAACCGCTGTCAAATAATACCCCACTTATATTTTCTAACCAGAGTGGTATTGCTGATGTAGGTTCAGGTGGCCCATTTGATGAGACAACAGGCGCAGGTATTGGTGTATTGGGTAGCAGTGTCAATGTCGGTGGTGCGTTTGGTAAGTTCACTGTCGGTCTGCAGTCCATGCCGACAGATAACATCGCTGTACTGGCCGATCCGTCTCTGACCCTGTGGTCTTCCATATCCCCGGTGTTCCGTGGTAATGGTTTCAACATTCAGGGTACTGGTGCTGGTTTTGGTGCCGGCGCTGCAGGTGTTGTCTGGGGTAGTTTTCTGGGCTGTTTGACTGCGCCGGAACTGCAGGGTGTTGGTGGTATTGGTCTGGACTGTAACGGTATCTACCGTAATGGCGTACGTTATGACCTACCGACGTTTGTTGAAAACCTCAATATTGCTGTGAGTTATGCCAATGATGACGTCTATGACGTTGCCGCCAAGTACAACACCCAAATCGGTCGTGTGAACACCATTCTGCATTTGGGCTATGCCCAGAACAATGGCCCGAGCACCGGTGGTAATGCTGCTGTGCAGTTCTACGATTCAGCTGATAACTTCCAGGCTCAGTTGGGTTTGATGGATCCGCAGACCGGCCTGTTTGGTACGTTTGCCTACCAGTTTGAAGATGCTGATCTGACTGCAGCTGGCCGTGCGATCAATTACGGTGATGACACTGATGCCTTATGGCTGAAAGTGGGTGTCAAGAGACAGTTCAACAGCCTTGGCGATACCTCGTTTGACTTCCAGTATGGCCGCTATAGCGACCAGTATGGTGCTTTGGGTGCAGTTGGTGTGACCGGTTCAGATGTTGATCGTATTGGTTTTGCGGTTAACCAGTATTTCGGTAGCAACCTGATCATCTACGGTGCCTATGAAAATCTGAGTCTCGATGTTGAAGGCCCTGCTGCAACACAGGCCCTGTTCGCCGGTGACGAGGATCTGGATATCTTCTCACTGGGTCTGACCTACTTCTTCTAAGGTTTCTTAGTCGAAGCAAGCAGTCTACAAGCTGTATTAAAAAGGCCTCTTCGGAGGCCTTTTTTTATTATATGGGGAATGGTGCAGGAGCCAAATATATATTCGGTGATACAGGAGCAGGAGGCGGTGACGATTCCTGCTTCCGCCGGTTACGATACGATTTTCCTCAGTCGTCTGATTTCCTGTAAACTTCAGTCTAATTTAAAAGTCTTAAACTGGACTTTCCACAAATTCACTGTCTCCGGTATTAATTGTGAAAAATCAGATAATTACAGTTTTATTGATATTTTTAATGCTGCTTTCAACCTCGGTGTCAGCTGGTGGTCTTTTTAGCCGTGAGAATGACGATACTATCTGGCGTTCAGGCCCGCATTCTTATGTCAGATATGCCAGCCAGGATAATGCCGGTACGGGGCTGAATGACCACCCTGTAGATTTGGTGCCACGGGAAATATCCACGGCTCTGGAAGCTCTGCGATTCTGGTCAGGCAGTTACTTTACGACCACAGAAGAAGAAGTCCCGGTGTTTTCAGTATTACAGGCACGGCAACTGGGTGATCAACTCGCACGCGGTTTGCGCGAAGCCAAACCGGAACAGGACATTGAGTTTGCGTTGCTCAAAACCGAAAACAAATTACTGGTACTGGAAAGCCGGCTGGTCATTGCCGGGCGTGCATTTTATAAAAATGACCGTTTGAATATTATTATTGGCGAACATGATCGGGCGATAAATCGGGAAGTTGATCGGGTTTATGATACTTCCGGACAAGTCACACTTTACACTTATAGTCATGGTTCGCGTTCCAGTGACTCCGGCCGCTTCAAGCGCAATCTTGTTACGATGCCTGGTGTCGAGAACCGTAACCTGGGAAATGAGCTGCGTCAGGACTGGTTTGTTATTGATGTACCCGTGGCTGCTGAAGCGTTTATTGCGCAACGCGAAAACAGAAACCGTGGTGCTGAAGGCGCGGATATGCAGGCAATTCGCGAGGAAGCCGCCAAGTATGCGGCTGAACGCCGGCAGATGCGCATCGAGATGGCGCGTATGCGCAAGGAAATGGCAGAACGTGGCTCAAATGCCGACTCCTCGGTTGAAGAACGCCTCGAACGGCTGCAGGAATTGCGTGAGCGTGAGCTGATTTCTGCGGAAGAGTATGAGAAGAAGCGCCAGGAAATTCTGGCTGATATCTGAACGTAAATATGCTTAATCATTCTTTTGTTTGAGTACACTATCATCATACACACTGATTTTAATGCATATTAATCGTGCAAACTTTTGGGAAGCAATTGCAGGACGCCATCGCCGTATTCAACCAGGCAGATTATACCCGAGCAGCTAAGCAGTTTGAAAAGCTGCTGAAATACAATCCCGATATGCCCGAGGCAAAACACTTTCTGGGGCTTGTCTATTGGCGTACGGGTAAGGCTAAAAAAGGTTTGCGCATGCTTGAGCAAGCCTACAAGGTCACAGCGCAAAACCCCTGGTTTCTGAGTAACTATGGCCTGATTCTGCAGGAGTCTGGTAATCAGGAAAAAGCCGGGCGGCTGTTACAACGTGCTGTCCAGTTGAAACCGGATGAAGCCAGATTCTGGTTTAATCTGGCGGTATATGAAGAGGGCTGTGGCCGATTCAAGGAAGCCCGGCAGGCCTATAATTCCGCAATAACACTCGCGCCGGATTATACCCGGGCGATTTATAATCTTGCTACATTGTCATTACAGGTCGGGGACCTGCCCCAGGCCATTGAACTTTACAGCCGGGTTTGTGCGCTAGATAAGCAGGCTTTTGAAGCCCGCTATAACCTCGCTGCGCTTTACCTGCAGACCGGCGATCTGGATAGCAGCCTGGCTCAGTATCAAGAGGCAGTTATATTGGATCCCGAGTCAGTCTCTGCACAACTGGGTTTATGTAATGTATTAATTTTACTCGGCGAGATTACGGCGGCAAACGAATTATTGTCCCGGCTTGAAAATGCCCAGGAATCCCGCCATTTGATCTGCTATTACCAGGGCAGAATTCATCAGGCCCGGGGCGAGTATGAATCGGCCAAAGCGGCCTATGAGCAGGCCATTCAATTAAAACCGGATTATGGGCCGGCCTATGAAGCGCTTGTTTCCGGTATCAGGCTTGATTCAAGTGACAAGCCAATTATAGATACTATTCATGCCGCACTCGACAATAGCAAGCTTCAACCGGAACATAAGATTTCATGTCATTATGCGCTCGGCAAGGCCTATGATGATCTGGGCGAATATGATCTGGCCTTTGAATCATACAAAAAAGCCAACCAGCTCGAGGCCCAACAGGTTGTTTTTGACAAGGCTGGTCTGGATCAATTCTGTGAACAAGCCAGAGATTATTTTAATGCTGACTCTGTAGTACCCCGCCGTGATCCGGATGTAAATCATGTTACACCAGTTTTTATTATGGGCATGCCACGTTCAGGTACGACACTGGTCGAGCAAATGCTGGCCGGTCATGACAAGATCAAGGCTGGCGGCGAACTGACTTATATACCGGATTTTATTAATAAAATAACCGGGGCTAATGCACATTCGCTGGTTCAATCCATGCAGGACATGACAGCAGTTGATCGCGCGGCGCTGGATGCGCGTTACCAGAGCCTGATTAAAACTGATGCAGAATCATCTGTGCAGTTTGTGTCCGATAAATTACCCACCAATTTTCTGTATCTGGGGCTGATTGCTTCAATCCTTCCGCAGGCACGTTTTATATACTGTCTGCGAAATGCCAGGGACGTGTGCCTGTCGATCTATTTCCAGCAATTCGGCTATCGTCATCCCTATGCCTGCAATCTTGAAGATATTGTGCATTATTA
>JBBDSJ010000088.1:0-28253 GCA_040905025.1 Gammaproteobacteria bacterium | reverse complement strand
CCCCGTAGGGCGTATGCGGTATTAATCCGGGTTTCCCCGGGCTATCCCCCATTACTGGGCAGATTCCTATGTATTACTCACCCGTCCGCCACTCGTCAGCAAAGAAGCAAGCTTCTTCCTGTTACCGTTCGACTTGCATGTGTTAGGCATGCCGCCAGCGTTCAATCTGAGCCAGGATCAAACTCTTCAGTTTAAGTTTAATCATCCCTTTTAAGATGGGACAAATCTTTCGGCTCAATTAATCACAAGGTTTTTAGACGTTGCCGTCTGGCTTGCGACCATTGAGTACAACTAATGGTGATGCAGTCCATAACGTCAAGCGCCCACACAGATTTCTTGATCAGGTATTTTTAAAGAGCGGGTCAGGACTGTGTCCCGACGAAAGAGGCGGAATTATACACCCCGACTAAGGGTCGTCAACAAGTATCGGAGACTTTTTGACAGTTTTTTTACCGAACCGGAAAAATCCCGGTTTTTCCGGCATATATTGCAGTCTGTCAAGCCCTGCAGGGGCTGATTTGCGGATTCATGGCGGTTTATTTCAGACCAGTGTGACACGGGCAAATTTGCGCTTGCCGACCTGGAACACATGACTGCTGCCGGCCGGTATTTCCCGGCGGCTGTCGTCCAGACGTTCACCGTCCATTTTAACGCCACCTTGCGCCACCAGCCGGTGGGCATCCGAGGTACTCGCCGTCAATTTCGCCGCTTTAAGTATATGTGCGACCGCCAGACTGCCATTTTCTGTGGCCAGCTGCAGTGCCGGCATGTCATCCGGGATTGCACCCTGCTGGAAGCGGGCAATAAACTCGGCCTGGGCCGCTTGCGCGGCGGTCTGGTCATGAAAACGGGCGACGATTTCGGCAGCGAGCTCAAATTTGACATCACGCGGGTTATGGCCGTCGGCGATAGCTTTTCGCAATGACTCGACGTCGGCCATCGGCCGGAAGCTGAGCAGCTCAAAATAACGCCACATCAGATCATCCGAGATCGACATGATCTTGCCGAACATCTCACCCGGCGGCTCCTGGATGCCTATATAGTTATTCAGCGATTTTGACATTTTCTGCACACCATCCAGTCCTTCCAGGATCGGCATGGTCAGAATGACCTGCGGCGGCTGGCCGTAATGCTCCTGCAACTGGCGACCCACCAGCAAATTGAATTTCTGATCGGTACCGCCGAGTTCGACGTCGGCCTTGAGCGCGACCGAGTCATAACCCTGCACCAGCGGGTACAGAAATTCGTGGATGGCAATGGGCTGGTTGCCCTGATAGCGTTTGTGGAAATCGTCACGCTCGAGCATTCTGGCGACCGTATGTTTGGCGGCCAGCTGAACCATATCGGCGGCGCTCATCTGCCCCATCCACTCGGAATTAAAGACTACCCGGGTTTTGGCCGGATCCAGTATCTTGAATATCTGCTCCTTGTAGGTTTTCGCATTCGCGGCCACAGCTTCCGGGGTCAGCGGCTGGCGGGTGACATTCTTGCCGGTCGGATCGCCAATCATGCCGGTGAAATCACCAATCAGGAAAATGACCTCGTGGCCAAACTCCTGAAACTGGCGCATCTTATTAATGAGTACCGTATGCCCCAGATGCAGATCCGGTGCCGTCGGGTCAAACCCCGCCTTGATGCGCAGCGGCCGGTTTTGCTCCAGCTTTTTGGCAAGTTCAGCCTCGGAAGCGAGAATTTCACTGGTGCCGCGGCGCAGCAAATCAAGTGCAGAAGGCGTAGCTGTCATGGGACAAATGTCCTTGGTTCCTGTTAAAAATCCTGGCGCCCGGGTCGGCGCCGAGCCTGTCTTCAGGCTGAGTATCATAGACGCAGCCCGCAAACTGGCAAAATGCCCGTTGACTCCATGCCCGGTATGCGGCTATTGTTATCAAAAAATAGTGCTTAAAACACCGTGACTTACAAGATAAATATCAAGCAAGATTACAAGCTCGGCAAGGTGAGTCTTGTGCACCCGCCGCAGCAGCGGAAATTTCACCACCATTGGCTGGCAATGGTACTGGTGCTCGTCGTCAGTTTCATTGGCTACAGCCACTTCAATAGCCAGGCAGATACCGGCTGGTCACTGTCGAGTAATGCCATGGCCAATACCGGATCTCAACCCGATGTAAAAGTGTTACCGCCGCTCACCGAACCCACAGCCACTACTGCAAAGGATGAATCATTACCGGAACCCTACCAGGCAGCAACCCTCAGTGTTGAAGTTGAAGCCGGTGCCACAAGTCTGGCTGAAGAAGCTGGCAGCGAGATTACTGAAATTGGTACGCAAAATGATCTGGCTGATAACACCGCCGCAATTGATTGGCAACGCGCCACAGTAGAACGTGGTGACAGTCTCGCACTGATATTCCAGCGCCTGCATCTCAGTGCCGTTGATTTACACAACATCATGCAGCTCGGTGAAACCACGGCAGCATTGAAACGTCTGCAACCCGGTCAGGAACTGCGTCTGCATATTGAAGATGGCAAGTTGCAAAGCCTGCAGCATGATCCGGATGCGCGCCACATTCTGCATGTGGAACGCAATGGTAACGATTTTATTGCTGAATTGCTGCCAGCAGCACTGGAAAAACGTACCCGCGCTGCCGTTGCAACTATTCATGACTCACTGTTCCTGTCCGGGAAAAGAGCCGGATTGAGCGATAACATCATAATGCAGCTGGTGGCACTGTATGGTTGGGATATCGATTTCGCAATGGACATCCGCAGCGGGGATGAATTCAGCATTATCTTCCAGGAAACCTATCGTGATGGCGTAAAGGTACAGGACGGTCCGATCCTGGCTGCAGAATTCAGGAACCAGAATCGTACGCTGCGTGCTGTGCGCTATATAGATGATGATGGCAGCATTGATTACTACGCCGAGAACGGCAACAGCATGCGCAAGGCGTTTTTACGCACGCCGATGGATGTGTTTCGTATCAGTTCGCATTTCAATCCGAATCGTAAACATCCGGTATTGAACCGTATCCGTGCTCATCGCGGTACTGATTATGCTGCTCCCACCGGCACCCCGATCAAGGCCACAGGTGATGGCCGTATTGCACATCTTGGTAACAAGGGTGGCTACGGAAAAACTGTCATCCTTGAGCATGGCGGCCGTTACCAGACACTCTATGCACACATGTCACGTTATGCCCGTGGCCTGAAACACGGCAGCCGGGTCAAACAAGGCCAAACCATCGGTTATATCGGCTCCACCGGCCTGGCGACAGGCCCGCATCTGCACTATGAATTTCTGGTCAATGGTGTGCACCGCAATCCGGTTACCGTGAAACTGCCTGAAGCTGAAGGCATCCCCCAGCAGCACCTGGCAGAGTTCAAGAACCGCACCCGGCCGCTTCTGGCCAGCTTCGATACACTGGCAAACAGTCACGACGGCGAACTCGCCATCATCGATTTCGATCTGGATGAAAATCTGCTGTTGGCGCTGCTTGGCGATCCTGATTGAAGCGAAAACCCGGCGCTGATTCATAACGGCAATGATGTTTATCGGCATGATATCCGGCACCAGTATGGATGCCGTGGATGCCGTGTTAGTGGACTTCTCCGCTGCGACTGTTCGTATTGTTGACAGCCACTCCAGTGCAATACCCGCCGAACTGCAACAACGCTTGCGCGAATTTCGTGCCAACAGCCCGGTCATCGAAGCCATGCGACTGGATGACAGCGTCGCCGAACTTTTTGCGGGAACAGCGCTGGCCCTTGTCCGCAAAGCCGGGATAAACATCGATCAGATTGCAGCGATTGGCAGCCACGGCCAGACGTTATGGCATGCCCCCGATGAAACACCAGCCAGTACATTACAGGTTGGCAATCCAAACCGCATCGCACTTCAGACAGGTATTACCACCGTCGCCGATTTTCGTCGCATGGATATGGCCGCCGGCGGTCAGGGTGCCCCACTGGTGCCCGTCTTTCACAATGCAATATTTCGTCATAACGAACGCACGCGTGTAGTTGTCAATCTGGGCGGCATTGCCAATATTACCGTGCTGTCAACGAATTCGGACGATCCCGTTCTCGGTTTTGATACCGGGCCGGCGAATAATTTAATGGACAACTGGATCAGGCGGCAGCAGCAAAAGGCCTATGATACTGATGGTATCTGGGCTGCCAGTGGCAAGGTCAACCCGGCATTGTTGCAACAATTACTGGTCGATCCATACTTCAGTCAGTCACCACCGAAAAGCACCGGCCCGGAATATTTCAATCTTGGCTGGCTTGAAAAAATGACAGGAAATTCAACTTCCGCATTTGCTCCTGAAGATGTTCAGGCCACTTTGCTGGCACTGACGGCGACTACCATCGCAGCAGACATCCGCAAATATGCCAGCGATGCAAAAGATATTATTCTTTGCGGTGGTGGTGCCTTTAACAAGGCATTGTGCGCCGCAATCGCTACCGGGCTGGAGAACTGCAAGGTCAGTAGCAGTGCCGATTACGGGATTGATCCCCAACTGGTTGAAGCTTGCTGTTTTGCCTGGTTGGCAATGCAGCGGCTGGCAGGCAACAGTATCAATACAACCAGCATTACCGGTGCCCGGCAGGCAGTCATGCTCGGTGGCATCTATCAAGCCTGATGAAAATATTGTTTACTTTAGTATTACTGTTGTCGCTGCCTGCCTGCGGAGATTCGGCAGACAGCAAGTATTTCCCGTTAAAGCAACAACAACTGCTGACATATCACAAACAACTGACACGCAGTGATGGATCGTTCGAAAACAAATTCCTGATACGTATTACTGGCCCGGAATCCATTGCCGGGAAACAACTGTATCTGCAACAAACTGCCAGCGGTATCAGTGCACTGCTCGAACGAAATGACGATGGCATTTATCAGGTAGGCAGTACACAGCATGGTGAACATAGCCTGAATGCCACGCCCGTCATGATTATGCCAATACCGTTGACAGTGGGCAGCCGCTGGCAGACACTGACGCAAACCGAGTTGCTTGAATGGCGTAAATATTCACTCGAAAAAATTGATCGTGGTCTGCGTATCAAACTGCCGATGGATTACCACTGCACAAAGCTGGATGCCAGGATAATAACGCCGGCAGGAAACTTTCAGAATGTTGCTGTTATCAAGGGCTATGCTGAAAGGCGTATGGAATTTACCGGTGATACCGGTTTCATCGTTATCAAAATAGACAGCACCCAATGGTATGCGCCGGGCATTGGCCTGATCAAAAGCGAACGTACTGAAAGTGTCGATCGACGTGAAATCAATCCGGGCGAGTCTGTTACTGTACTGGAACGCATAGACTGATCTGCCGGCAAGGCATCAGGTTATGATAATCAATACAGCCAGGTACCGGCTTCCTCGAACACAGTATCACTTCCGGATAACACACTGAATACACCCTGTTCGGTCAGTTGATAGACCAGATCGTGATGGCCAAAATGATAGCCGATAAACCGGCAAGGCGTTATCCCGTCAGCACACCGGGTATGCAATGTCTCACCATTGAGTATTAGCGAAGCCCCGGTCCCTTTATGGATTGCCTGCAAGGTTACCGAGGCACAGATGACATTGCCTTCAGCGCAGTGTACGTCGACTGTCAATAGCAGACTGTCCGTTTCCAGTTGCGCTGTTGTCCCGTCAGCAACTACCAGTAGCAAACTGATGAAAAGTAAAATACTAAACGACGAACTGGGCAATGCCATCACGAAATGACCAGTCTATGTCTTTATTTTCAACGATGCTGATCAATACGTTCGCCGGCTCAATCCCCGGATCCTGTGCCAGCTTCTCGACCACGCGTGCATAAAACGCCTGTTTGGCAGCATCGGGACGGCCTGAACGCATAATCAGATACATCATCACACGATCACCTGTACGTTCCTGTAACTCCAGATCGGCTGGCTCATGCTCATGGATAATCTGATAACGATCATCATCCGGGAAATTCATAGTCTCAATGACCGATGAATTCACGGCATCGGCGACCGCCTTTTTGTAGGCCGCGGACTTACCCTTGAGAATGGAAATGTTGACAAGTGGCATGCACTATCCCCCATAACGGTTATTAATGTCCCAGACAGGCGATGTAAACGGTATTGGTCGACTGCCTGCCCTGCAGTACATTATCGAATTCGATAATGTGTGTCTCAACATCAGCAAAAACAGACTTAAGCCTTTGCACAAAATCAGTATTCGGCGGATCATTCGACCATAGGCCAAATACCCCGTCCTTATGCATATATTGTGTCAGCTGCTTCAGTCCCGACGGCTGGTAGAAACCGGCATGCTGTGAATGCAACAAATCATCCGGCGCATGATCGATATCCAGCAAAATTGCATCAAAGCGACGCCCACGAGATTGCAGATCAAATCCCTGCGTTGCCGATCCAGCCAGTGCAAAAAAATCAGCCTCGACAAATTGACAACGTGGATCCGAAGTCAGCCGTTGTCCCAACGGCAATAGCCCTTGCCGATGCCAGTCAATTACCGGCGCCAATGTTTCAATTACCAGCAGTGATCGGACATTGGCAAATGCCAGTGCCGCTGCTGCGGTGTAACCGAGTCCAAGCCCGCCCACCACGACATCAACTGCTTGCCTGGAAAAACGTTGCAGGCCAAGTCGCGCCAGAGCTTCTTCCGCCTCTACGAACAGACTCGACATCAGAAACTCATCGCCGAGTTTGACTTCATAAATATCAGTTTGCCCGGCATGGGGAAAACGCCGTCGCCGCAAACTGAGATCGCCCAGTCGGGTTTGACGATAATCCAGCTCTTCGAAATTGAGGCTCATAATCTGATTGTTACACACCCAGGGGTGTAATAAAACGCAGCCTGGGCCAGATTAAAACCGCAGTTTCGATAACAACTCCACGCAGCACAATACTGCGCAGACGCGGTGTTGTATCACAGGCAACCGTTGCCAACTGCAGTATCCGAAAACCGTGCCGGCTGTCAGCAACTGCATGCGCCAGTTCCTGCCAGGCATGTGCAAAGGCCGCATCAAGATTATCGAAATATGTATTGTCGGCAGTCATCACCTGATCGTGCTGTCAGATTCAGCCCACAAAAAAACCCGCCTTGGCGGGTTCTGGTATTCGTAATGTTATAGCGGATTCAGACAGAAAATGATGAACCACAGCCGCAGGTAGTGCTGGCATTCGGGTTCCGGATCACAAACTGCGCGCCTTCCAGGCCTTCGCTATAATCAATTTCAGCACCGGTCAAGTACTGAAAACTCATCGGGTCTATCAACAGTTTCACACCGTTCTTCTCGACCACCGTATCACCGTCGGTGATATTTTCATCGAATGTAAAACCGTACTGGAAACCGGAACAGCCGCCGCCACTGATAAAAACGCGCAGCATTAATGCCGCATTTTTCTCTTCCTCGATCAGCTCGCGCACCTTATCCGCAGCTGAGGCGGTAAAGACTAACGGATCATCTTCTAATATTGCCTGGGCTTCGCTCATGGGGTTCAACTATTGTTTCTGTAAATGGACGCACAGTGTAGTACAGTTCGATAGAAAAACCAACTGTTTTAGTTGGTTATAAGCCGGGGTTATAACCGGCCAATATCGGCTGACAGGCTTGCCTGGAAAGTCAGTCTGCAGCCCGGAGCGGCATATCGGCTTCCAGCAATGCCGGCTCACTCGCACCTTCCACCTGATGCACCAGCTTGCCGTTGACTTCGGCACCAATCGCCATTTCAATCAGATTGTAATAAACATTGCCGGTAACCCGCGCGCTGGCTGCCAGCTCAATATGCACGCTGGCGTACACATCACCGACTACAACGCCATTCAGCACGACATGCGGTACGCGCACTTCACCTTCAATACGGCCCTGATCGCTAAGCGAAATCAATGAACTGCCATCATCATCCGCCAGCACATTACCTTTAACCTGACCGTCGACATGCAGGCCACCACTGAAATGTAAATCACCCAGCACCTGGGAGCGCTGGCCAATCAGGGTATCAATCCGGGTCGCACGACGTTTTTTGCTTTTGCCCCACATGCTATCTACCTCTGTTAGCTGGTGACATCGGACCAGTTGAACGTCCGTTCAACCGGTGCATTGGCATTGCCCTCGGGAATCAACTTTACCAGCACTCGGCTAGGTACAAAGTCGGCAGGCAGTTCAATATACGTTTCGAAACGCTTGAAATTCTTGAATTTATATTTTAGGTCGAGCGAGCTGTCAGTCGCTACCTCCGGCAGACTGAGCCGCTTCGCGGTACCGCCCATGTCGCCCTCCAGAGTGACCTGAGCAACACCTGAAGTAACCTTACCATTTTTCCCGACGTGGGTTAATACCAGTTTAAAACGATAGTTGCCGGCAACACGTGTAGGCTCAACCAGCACACCTTCAACCTGCAATCCCTCGCTGTCCTTGGTTGCCGAAACAATACCACGATAAAACTCGATTTCACGCGTTAACCGGTAAATTTCGTCCTGCAAACGGATAACTTCGTTCTGCAAGGTTGCCGCGGCGCTGGTATCTATTCTGGAACTTGCCCTGAGTTTGGTCAGCTGCTCGCGCAGTTTTCTGTTTTCCTGCTCAAGACTCTGTCCTGCTTCACGCAACTGTTGCGTGTCATGCGTCTGTGCCATTTGTGACTGAATCAGACGCCAGTGATGCTGGTTCAGCGCAAACCAGCCGCCAAACAGCACCAGTATAACGAGGATAAATAACAGCCCCATGACGGCCAGTGGCCGCTGTTGTTTAATTACCGGGCTTTTCATGAACTTGTATTGTGCTGATTCGACAATAACATCACGGCACCAGCGGGCCGGACGTGAGGCCGGTGGTTTCCGGCCGGCCAAACATCAGATTCATATTCTGCAGCGCCTGCCCGGCCGCGCCCTTGACGAGATTATCGATCACCGACAATACCACGAGTCGATCCGGCGCTGGCTGATGCACGGCAAGCCGGCACAGATTTGAGCCCCGGGTTGAGCGGGTATCCGGATGGCTGCCCGCCGGCATTACATGTACGAATGGCTCACTGGAATAATGCTCCTCAAACAGCGCCTGTACGTCCGTCGCCGGCGCAATCAGATCAGCATAAACCGTTGCATGAATACCACGTACCATCGGCACCAGATGCGGCACAAACGTCAGCCCCGGCCGGCCGTTGCCATTCTCCAGCGCCTGGACAATTTCCGGCTGGTGGCGGTGACCTGCGACGCTATAGGCACGGAAGCTTTCTGCCGTTTCACAAAACTGGGTGCCAAGGCTGGCTTTGCGGCCGGCGCCACTGACACCGGACTTGGCATCGACGATCAGCCGCTGGCTGTCAACCACGCCGGCCTGCAGCAATGGCTGCAATGCCAGGATGCTTGCGGTCGGGTAGCAACCGGGATTGGCAATCAACCGGGCCGTTTTAATCGCATCACGATTCAGTTCGGGCAACCCGTATACGGCCTGTTCCAGCAATTCCGGACAGGCGTGCCGCTCGCCATACCAGTCTGCCCATTCAGCGGCATCCCTGAGCCGGAAGTCAGCTGACAGGTCAATGACCTTTACACCAGCACGCAGCAGTGCCGGCACCATGTGCATGGCAGTAGCATTCGGGGTCGTAAAAAATACCAGATCGCAGCTTTCCAGCAATGCCGGATCCGGCGCACTGAAAGCCAGATCGAGCAAGCCGTCAAAATGCGGGAAAATGGCACTGACCGGCTGACCGGCTTCGCCCCGCGAGGTCACCACGGCAATGTCTGCCTGCGGATGCCCAAGCAACAGGCGCAACAATTCGAGGCCGGTGTAACCACTGGCACCAACAATGCCGATGCGGATAGGAGAACTGGACATACGCAAGACTCAATCAGGCATGAAGCGAGTTATCATTAAGGAAGGGCAACAGAATATACCAAATAATCAATCCCGGGCAGCGGGTTTTGCTGGCAACACAAGCAACAAAAAAGCGGCCGAGGCCGCTTTTGGAATATTTTCCAGCACATTTTTTATTTTTATTAATCTCGAATTAATCCGCTTTTGGCGGTTCAAGACCCGGTAAGACTACCCAGCAGGGTCAGGGCTGTCAAGGAACATTTCCTGAACCGGAACCTGTACTTATCCCGACAGTCAGAGAATCCGCTGGCATTTCATTGTGCTAATCATTGAATCAGATAGCCTGGATTGAGGTATTATTTGTCAGCAGGCCGATATTTGCGCTCAATAAACCTCTAATCGCTGGCAGGGCCTGACAGCTAACCACGACAGACAACGCTTATGGAAATTGTCCATATCATTGCATTGACCATGGGGGTGGCCTGGGCCAGCGGCATCAACCTCTACGCGGCCGTGCTGATGCTCGGCCTGCTCGGCAGCAGTGGCCACATTGTGCTGCCTGAATCGCTGCTGGTACTCACGGATCCGCTGGTCATTTTTGCTGCCGGCCTGATGTACTGCGTAGAGTTTTTTGCCGACAAGACCCCGGGAGTGGATACCGGCTGGGACGCGATACATGCATTTATCCGGATCCCGGCGGGTGCCATTCTGGCGATGGGCGCCGTCGGTGAAACCAGTGCAGCGATTGAATTTGCCGCATTTCTGCTGGGTGGCGCAGTTGCCACTGGCAGCTATGCAACCAAGGCCGGCAGCCGCGTATTAATCAATACTTCACCCGAACCGTTCAGCAACTGGGGCGCATCTGTGGGTGAAGATGCCGTTGTTGTTGCCGGCATCTGGACCGCGCTGTTTCATCCGGTAATATTCCTGATTCTGCTGGCGCTGTTTATCGTGTTAATGATCTGGCTGTTACCCAAAATCTGGCACGGTATACGGACAATCGCTGCCAGACTCCGCATCCTGTGCCGGCGTCCGCCCACTGAAACTGCCGCACTGCCACACGCCGATAACACGCCGAAACAACACTTATGACCCGGCGCGACTGGCTGGCACCTGCCGTTATCGGCATTATCATCCTGCTTGCCGCTTTGCTATGGCTGGCACCGCATGGCCTGAGCAAGGCACCGGTCGTCAGCTTCAAATCGCTGGATGGAAATGAATACCCGCTGGCCGACTGGCAGGGCAAACCGGTACTGGTGACATTCTGGGCGACTGACTGTCCGGGCTGCATCAGGGAAATCCCGCATTTGATTGAATTATATGAGGAATTTAACAAGCGCGGCCTAGAAATCGTGGCAGTGGCGATGTCGTATGATCCACCCAACCGGGTTGTCGAATTCAACCGCCGTCGGCAATTACCGTATTTCATCGCACTGGATATTGATGGCCGGATTGCCCAGGCCTTTGGTAACGTGATGCTGACACCGACCACGTTTCTGGTAGCACCGGATGGCCGGATTGTGACGCACAAGATCGGCGAATTCGATACTGACAGTATGCGCCAGCAAATTGCAAAACTGCTGCAACAGACATAAATAATAATTACGGAGTCAAATCATGGCCTGGGTAGAAGCCTTTCATATTATTTTCATGGTGACCTGGTTCGCCGGTTTGTGTCTGTTATTATCCGCACCCCGGCCATCTCTGGCCGGGTGCGGTAGCGCTGCGCGTGGTGCAAGCCCACGCGCGCTTCCGCTCACGCTGTTCGCGTGCTGCCATCCATGGCAGCTAAAACAAACCGGTGTCAGTCATTAATTTCGGAGTCAAATCATGGCCTGGGTAGAAGCCGTTCATATTATTTTCATGGTAACCTGGTTCGCCGGTTTGTTTTATCTTCCGCGGCTGTTCGTCTATCACGCGATGGCCGAAGACAGTATCAGCAAGGAACGTTTCAAGATCATGGAGCGCAAGCTGTTCTACGGCATCATGATGCCCGGCGCATTACTGACAATAATTTTCGGCGTCTGGCTGGTGAGCTATATCGGTATGAGCGGGGGCTGGCTGCACGCGAAACTGACGCTGGTGGCATTGGTCATTGCCTACCACATTTATTGCGGCAAACTGTTGCGCGACTTCAAGCATGATCGCAACAAACGCAGCCATATATGGTACCGCTGGTTTAATGAAGTGCCGGTCGTGCTGTTGATCGGTATTGTTATTCTGGCTGTCGTAAAGCCGTTTTAGAAAACCGTAGGAGCGCAATTCATTGCGCGAATGCCGGCTGATTCGCCTGATAAACCAGGCTCCTGCATATACTCTTTTAAACTTCAATCATCTCGAAATCTTCCTTGCGCGCACCACAATCCGGGCAGACCCAGTTCGGTGGTACGTCTTCCCATTTGGTACCGGGCTCAATACCGTCGTCCGGCCAGCCTTTTTCTTCGTCGTAGATAAACCCGCAAATCACACACATATACTTTTTCATGCTGCTGAAGTACTCCGTTTTGTTTTAAGGAAGCTCTGAATAAATCATCCATGAATACTGCATCCTTGGCTCCGTTAGCGGCACATCCGTGTGCCACTCCTCAGAGCACGAGCAGTGCTACATGGATGTAGCGGTTACGAAGCAAAGGATGCAATATCTAAAATTGTGATTTTCGATACTCTTCATTTTTTCAATCACTTATTATGATTGAAAAAATGGCAGTGCATCCATGTACTGCAAGAACCTCTGGGCAGTGGCGTATGGATGCGCCGGTTACGAAACTAAAGGACGTAATAAATCAGAGGTTCCTTAAGTATTCTCGTCAACGCTGCAGAACCGGTAGAATAGCGGCATGACCACACACGACCAACGTCCTGCAGTACTGGTTCTGGCCGGGCATGATCCAACCGGCGGCGCTGGTATGCAAGCCGATATCGAAACCCTGCACAGTCACGGTTGTCAGGCCGCCTGCGTAATTACTGCGCTGACTGCGCAAAACACCCACCGGGTTGCTCATGTGCGGCCACAATCACAGGCAGATTTTGCCGAACAACTGGCGCTACTGGCCGAAGACATGAATTTTAATGCCTGTAAAATCGGCGTCTGCCCGGATCCTGATTTAATCGTACACATTGCTGCATTCCTGCGCCAGCAACCGGAACTGCCGGTCGTACTCGACCCGGTACTGATTGCCGGCTGCGGTGATAATTTCCTTGATACGGAGATGCATCATTACTTGCGGGAACAGTTGTTACCCCTGGCCCGGATTATCACGCCGAACGCCCAGGAAGCCCGGCAACTAAGCGGCCGGATCGATCTGGCCGAAGCCGCCGCTGAATTACTCGCCGCCGGAGCCCACAGCGTCTTGATTACCGGCGGCGATGAACCCACGCAAAACAATCAGCAGGAAAGTGTGCAAAATGTATTTTACCAGCACCAGACCACGCCGATGAGCTATCGTTATACCCGCCTGCCGGGACGTTTCCATGGCTCCGGATGTACCTTGTCTGCAGCGATTGCTGCCAACCTCGCACTCGGCCGATCACTGCCGGTAGCCGTAGCCCAGGCCCAGGATTATACCTGGCGATGTCTGGAAGCGGCACAGGCCTATGGCAGCGAGCAGTTGCATCCATGCCGAATTGCTGCCACTGACAGGTAACAGATATGACAGCAATAGCATTGCCATCACGCGGCGTTTACGCAATTGCCGATACCCACTGGTTGCCGGCCGGCAAACTGGAAGCCGGCGTCAGTGCGGCATTACGCGGCGGCGTGGTACTCATTCAGCTACGCGACAAATCCGCAACAGCGCTTGCTGATTTACAACTACTCAAGCGCTTGCGCGATCGTTGTCATGAATATCAGGTGCCCTTTCTGATAAACGATCATCCGGATTATGCGATTGCCTGTCAGGCTGATGGCGTGCATATCGGCCAGACCGACCACACTGACAATTTACAACAATTGCGCCGGCGACTTGGCGAAGACGCCATCATCGGTGTGTCCTGTCATAATGATTTAATCACCGCACAGCAAGCCGAAGCTGCTGGTGCAAGCTATGTTGCATTCGGACGGTTCTTTGTATCGCAAACCAAACCGCAGGCACAAGCCGCGAGTCTGGCAACGCTGCGTGAAGCCAGTAGTCTGTTACGCATCCCGTGTGTTGCCATCGGCGGTATCACGCCGGACAATACTGCTGACGTGCTCAGCGCCGGCGCGGCGATGGTTGCTGTGATAGGCGGAATTTTCAACGCTGACGATATCGAGACCGCAACCCGTCGTTATAGTGAAAAATTCATCCAACCCGTCTGAATTCATAATTTCAGAATCAGCAGGAAATACTATGTCCCAGTCCGAGACACTCTTTCATGAAGCCCGCCGCTATCTTGTCGGTGGCGTGAATTCTCCGGTACGCGCTTTCAAGGCCGTGGGTGGCACACCCGTTTTCATTGAACGCGCGAAGGGCGCCCATTTATATGATGTCGATAACAACGAGTACATAGACTATGTCGGCTCCTGGGGCCCGATGGTGCTCGGCCACGCCCATCCGGACGTCATTGCCGCAGTGCAGGCCGCTGCTGTGAACGGGCTGAGTTTTGGCGCGCCGACAGCACTGGAAACAGCACTGGCAAAACGCATCAATGAACTGATGCCGAGCATGGAAAAAGTCCGCATGACCAGCTCCGGCACCGAAGCCGGTCTTGGCGCTATCCGGCTGGCACGCGGCTATACCGGCCGCAGCAAAATTCTCAAATTTGAAGGCTGTTACCATGGCCATGCTGACTCAATGCTGGTGAAGGCCGGCTCCGGCGCACTGACTTTCGGTACCCCAAGCTCTCCCGGCGTTCCCGCCGAACTGGTGCAACATACGCTGACGGCGACATATAACGATCTCGACAGCGTCAAACAATTATTTGCCCAACACGGTGAACAGATTGCCGCAATTTTCGTCGAGCCGGTACCCGGCAACATGAATTGTGTGCTGCCGGAACCGGGATTTCTCGATGGCTTGCGCAAGATTTGTGATGACCACAACAGTCTGCTGGTATTTGATGAAGTGATGTCCGGTTTTCGCGTGGCGTTGGGCGGCGCGCAGGCGGTCTATAACGTGCGCCCGGATCTGACCATGCTCGGCAAGGTGATCGGTGGTGGCATGCCGGTCGGCGTCTTTGGCGGACGTGCCGACGTCATGGATCATTTATCGCCCGAAGGTCCGGTGTACCATGCCGGCACATTGTCCGGCAATCCAATAGCCATGACTGCCGGCCTGACCACGCTGAACCTGATTTCAGCGCCGGACTTTTTTACCCGGCTCAGCGCGCAGACGCAGAACTTGTGTGACGGATTGCAGGATTTCGGTAACGACACCGGCATAGCGATAAGTACCAACAATCTTGGCGGCATGTTTGGCCTCTTTTTTACCGAAACGCCAAAAGTCACCCGCTTCGAGCAGGTCATGGCCTGTGATACCGAACGCTTCAGCAAATTCTTTCAAGGCATGCTCAAAGAAGGTGTGTATCTGGCACCGTCGGCATTTGAGGCCGGCTTTGTTTCTGCCATGCATGATGATGCCATTATTGAGCAGACACTGACTGCTGCGCGCAAGGTCATGCAACAACTCTGATTCCGGTAACTTCGAATATTTCGGAACACCAGGGCAGGCTGCCAGTCACACAAACAACTATCAATCAGCAAAGGGAGTAACTTGTGAAAAATAGCAACCGGTCTGGTCTTATCATCATCGCAGCATTATTTGGTCAGCCTGTACTCGCCGAAGGTGACCTCAGCCGTCAGGATCCAATTGAAGTCACTGTTGAACTGGGTAACAAGAACGGGGAAATGGTCTTTGCACCGAGCGAACTGCGTTTTGAAACCGGCAAACTTTACAAAATGGT
The DNA here is from genome assembly GCA_040905025.1 of Gammaproteobacteria bacterium. Classification (GTDB taxonomy): domain Bacteria; phylum Pseudomonadota; class Gammaproteobacteria; order Methylohalomonadales; family Methylohalomonadaceae; genus JBBDSJ01. The sequence goes on along the minus strand of JBBDSJ010000088.1, from coordinate 12,597 downwards.
GCTGGTGAACAATAGTCCGCACAAGCATTATTTTTCATCCGACAAGTTTGTGCAGTCGGTATATACTCGCAAAGTACAGACTTACACCGCCGATGGTGATGCAACGGCCGAGGTCAAGGGCCATATACGCGAAGTTGAAGTCTTTCCCGGCTATACCGCCGAGTGGTGGTTTGTACCGATACAAACCGGCAAGTTTGGTGATTTGGTCTGTACAGTTGATGGTCATGAGGCGGCAGGCATGACCGGTACTATCGAAATTTATTAACAAACTGTGATCAATTTAATTCTGACCAGCATTTTTTTCTGCTTAAATACCTAGAAGATTGATTCCGATGTTTCATTGCAGCGCAGCAAGATTTACGGGATTAACCGTAGACTGCCTTCAGGACAACTATCATGATGCAAAAGACTTACAGTTTTACTCCGGCCATTTTATTACTCACCGGTTTTTTGATTGCTGGCTGTGAAGGAGAAACCGGCGACATGACTGACGTCGACCAACAGACTACAGCAGAACAATCGCGTGAGCAGACAACCACAACCGACAGACAAAACGCCACTGCCGAGTCCTCGACTGAATCCGCAGCAAATGATTCAGCCTGGTCCGAACCACAAGCAGAAGCCACGCCGGACTGTGCGAATTGCGGCACCATTACCGCTATTGAGCCGGCAGTGGCCAAGGGTGAAGGCACCGGTATCGGCGTTGTTGCCGGTGGCGTGGTAGGCGGTATCGTCGGCAACCAGTTTGGCGGCGGCACCGGCAAGAAGATTGCCACCGTCGCCGGTGCTGTCGGTGGTGCATTTGCCGGTCATGAGGCAGAGAAATATGCACGCGCAGAAACCTATTACGCGGTAAGCGTCGACCTGGACAGCGGCGGCACGCAGACGGTCAAGATTGCCAATGGCGAAGCCTTGAGAGTCGGCCAGAAAGTCAGGGTTGATGGCAACGATTTATACGTACAGTAGTAAAAAACAAGCTTCGCCAAATATCAAACCAGCAGATAGCGCACTGAGACAACGTTGTAACAGTGCGCTATCTGCTGGTTTGATTAATAAAATTGTATTGAACCGGAAACCGTGACCTGCACCTGGCTGGTACCACCTTCAACTGCCGGTGCTACACGATCCATTCTCGCCATCGACATCTCTGCCATGGCCAGATAAGGTCTATCGCCAAAGCCGTTGGTATTGATATTCAGTTCAATAATCCGGTAGTCACGCCCGTCCATAGTCTTTTGTATGATCCCCGCGCGTTCCTTGAAGGCTGCCATCGCTTCCGTAATCAATTCATTCTGATGCTTGCGCTGGGTCTCGGGCGTTGGATTGAACGCCATCCGGGCAATCTGCAGTTTTTCCTGCAACATGCCCAGCAGTTCAGTCAGATCGGTAAATTCCCGGCTTTTCAACTGCAGTTCCTGACGTACGCGCCAGCCACGGATAACCCCGTCCTTGTACATGGGCTGGGTTGAGTAGGCGCGGGTTTCCGCATCAACATCAGTCTGTTTATTGGCAAGCTCAAGCGCCCAGGCCATATCACTGTTGACGCGTTCGGCAAGCACTGCAGCCTCAGCGCCCTGATGCTCGGCAACAAGCAGTACTGTCATTTCATCGTTTGGCACGTCACGCTGGGCTTCCGCCTGCAAACTGACTTTATTAAATAACTGCTCATGACCATGTTCGGCTTGCACATTGGCAGCAAACAACAACAAATATAATCCACCTGAAACCAGAGCGGGCTTGAACATGTGCATGACCCTCATATAGGTAGTTAGCTCAAACAAGCTTGCCTTTCGATACCAATATGCCATCATCATCGGCATAAACGTATGCGCCCGGCGTAAATGTCACATCGGCAAAGTGCACCGGGATATCACGCTGGCCGGTATTCAGTTTGACACTCTTGCGCGGATTAGTGCCCAACGCTTTCACGCCGATATCAATAGTAGTGATCACGGCCGAATCACGGATACAACCCGAGACTATAATACCGGCCCAGTCATTCTTTGCACCCAGCTCAGCCAGCATGTCACCGACCAGCGCGCAACGCAGCGATTCACCACCGTCCACAATCAAGACCCGGCCCTTGCCAGGTTCTTCCAGCGCCTTGCGCACCAGGGTATTGTCTTCATGCACCTTGACGGTTGATATCGGCCCGGAAAAAGTCAGCCGACCACCAAAATCGGCGAACATCGGCAACGCCACCTGTACCTTGTCCTCATTGGCGTCATAGAGATCAGCAGTCGCAAATGCAACAGATTCAGTCATCAGACAGACTCCTTAATTATTATTCAACACTTGATAGAATTCCGGGCGCCGATCAGCGAGCACATCATTATGCCGGGTAATATGCTTCTCATGCGCAAGCTGTGGATCAATATCCATAACAACCAGCGCGTCACGCTGCGCTGCCGCTGCTGCGAGCCGATCGCCATTCGGCGCCACGATCTGGCTGCGGCCGGTAAATTTCAATTCCCCCTGTGGCCGCTTGTCAGCGCCAAAACGGTTACAGGTGACACTGAATACACGATTTTCCAGACTGCGGCTCAACATCGTCTGTTGACAATATGCCAGCACCAGATTCGCCGGCTGACAGATGATCTCGGCGCCCTGCAAGGCCAGTACGCGCGTAACTTCAGGAAACACCCAGTCGAAACAGACCATAATCCCGATCTGCGCACCGCGCACCGTTTGTATCGATAGCGGAATATCACCTGGGTCAAACCAGAACTTTTCCTCATTGAACAAATGCAACTTGCGATACGTGTGTTCAATACCATCCGGGCCAAGCAAGAGTGCGCTGTTGTATACCTTGTCGTCAGCGCGTTCAGTAAACCCGGTTACCAGATGAAAATCATTGCGTTGGCACAGCTCCGTAAGCACCACTACAGTTGTTGATTCATGCGGATCTTCAGACAGGCTGAACGCTTCATTACGATCCTTGAAATAATAGCCACTAAAAGCCAGTTCAGGCAGCACAATCAAATCGGCATCAACACCATCCAGCTTGTTGACCACCTTGTTCAAATTGGCGCCGATCTTGCCGAATAATGGCCGATATTGATAAAAACCGAGTTTCATAGGCTATGCCGTTGCATTGTGTTCATTTTCAATCTGACTTTCCACTTTCTGCTTTTGTCATTTACTTTTCTTGGGTCGTTGCCAGTTCTTGACACTGCGCTGTTCGATCCGGCTTACCGCCAGACTGTTGGCCTCGACATCGCGGGTAACAGTCGTTCCGGCACCAATCGTGGCACCCGTCGCGACACGCACAGGTGCAACCAGTTGTGTATCCGACCCGATAAAAACATTATCCTCAATAATGGTTTTGAATTTATTGGCACCGTCGTAGTTACAGGTGATCGTGCCAGCACCAATATTTACATCACGACCAATCTCGCTGTCACCAATATAACTGAGATGATTGACCTTGCTGCCCGCAGCAATTGTAGATTTCTTGATTTCCACAAAATTACCAACATGCACATTGTCGTCCAGCCGGGTATCAGGACGGATACGTGCAAACGGTCCGATACGACAACCGGCACCGATAATCGCATTGTCAATGACGCAATTCGGTTCAAGTATTGTGCCGGCAGCAATTTCAGCATTACGGATAAAACAGTTGGCACCCACCTGCACACCATCGCCAAGCACAATATTGCCAATCAAAACGGCGTTCACATCAATGCTGATGTCTGTGCCGGCATGCAAATTACCGCGCAAGTCAAAACGACTGGGATCCATCAAGGTAACGCCAGCGCGCATTAGTGTTTCAGCCTGACCGCGTTGATAGTAACGTTCCAGTTCGGCCAGTTGTACACGGTCATTAACACCCTGTGTTTCAAAAACCGTAGCCGGCTGAATGGCGTTAATGGTTACGCCTTCGGCAGTAGCCATGCCAATAATATCCGTAAGGTAATATTCACCCTGTTTGTTTTCGCTGTCCAACGACGCCACCCAACGTTGCAACCAGTCCGCGCGTACCACGAGCATACCGGTATTGATTTCATTAATAGCGCACTCGGTATCGCCGGCATCCTTGTGTTCTACAATGCGCAGAACCTTGCCCGAATCATCCCGCACGATGCGGCCATAACCCGCCGGGTCGGGTAATTTTGCCGTCAGCAGACTAAAGCCGGAGCCTTCTGCAGCAGTGACAAGCGCTTGCAATGTCTCCGGACCAATCAGCGGCACATCACCATAAAGTACGAGCACAAAATCATCTGCCGGTATTTCCGGAAGCGCCTGGGCAACCGCATGCCCGGTACCCAGCTGACTTGCCTGCTCAACCCAGCGTACCGGCATACCAGCCAGTTCGGCCCGTACCAGTTCACCGCCATAACCATAAACGACTGCAATATCCCGGTTCGGGAGTTGCTGCGCTGTTTCAATGACGTGTTGCAGAAGTGGCCGGCCGGCCAGATGATGCAGGACTTTGGGGAGTGCAGATTGCATGCGGGTACCCTGACCCGCAGCGAGAATGATGATGCTCAGCATGGATTAAATATTCATAGTGAAAAGCATGAAGTTAGAAGTATAGAAGAAGCATCATATCCGGGTAGTATTAATTCCGGCTGCTGTCCGGGAGCCTCATCCGGATTTTTGCAGGCCGGATAGCAAAACAGCCCTGATTTTGTCAGAGCTGTTTCGTCATTCAGACTTTCGTTTGCTGTCTTGCGGTTTTATCTAACCGCGGCCAGCCCGGTTCTTCATCCGCCGCAATGTCTGCAACTGGGCGACAGCCTCAGCCAGTGAGGCCTGGGCCGCACCGTAGTCGACTTCGCTGCTTTGATCCTGCATTGCGCGTTCGGCTTCTTCCTTGGCTTTCAATGCCGCGGCTTCATCAATATCATGCGCACGCAATGCGGTATCGGAAAGCACGGTGACAACATGCGGTTGTACTTCCAGCATGCCCCCGGAAACATAGTAGGCATCCTGCTGGCCACCTTCCAGTTGCACACGGACTTCACCCGGTCCGAGTTGGGTTACCAATGGCGAGTGCCGTGGTGCAATGCCGACTTCACCCATAATGGCCGGTGCGAATACCATCTCGACATCACCGGAAAAAATGGCGCGCTCGGCGCTGACGATTTCAACGTGTATTGTATTGGCCACGTTCTAGCTACCTGTATTTGGCTTAAAGCTTCTTGGCTTTTTCAACGGCTTCCTCGATGCTGCCGACCATGTAGAAGGCCTGTTCCGGCAAGCTGTCGTATTCACCGTCAATAATAGCCTTGAAACCCTTGATGGTGTCTTTCAATGCCACATACTTGCCGGAGCTGCCGGTAAATACTTCAGCAACAAAGAATGGCTGTGACAGAAAACGCTGAATCTTGCGTGCACGCGAGACCGCAAGTTTGTCATCCTCGGACAGTTCATCCATACCCAGAATCGCAATAATGTCACGCAGTTCCTTGTAACGCTGCAGGGTACTCTGGACCGCACGGGCAACATCATAATGCTCCTGACCAACTACCAACGGATCCAGCTGACGGCTGGTGGAATCGAGCGGATCCACCGCCGGGTAAATACCCAGCTCGGCAATCTGACGGGACAACACGACGGTCGCATCAAGGTGCGCAAAAGTGGTCGCCGGTGACGGATCGGTCAAGTCATCCGCTGGCACATACACGGCCTGAACGGAGGTAATGGATCCGGTTTTGGTTGAAGTAATACGTTCCTGCAGCTTGCCCATTTCTTCAGCCAGCGTCGGCTGATACCCCACCGCTGACGGCATACGACCAAGCAATGCGGACACTTCCACACCAGCGAGAGTGAAACGGTAGATGTTATCAATGAACAGCAGCACGTCACGGCCTTCATCACGGAATTTTTCGGCCACTGTCAGGCCTGTCAGACCGACGCGCAAACGGTTACCCGGCGGCTCGTTCATCTGACCATAAACCAGTGACACCTTGTCAAGAACGTTGGAGTCCTTCATTTCATGGTAGAAGTCATTACCTTCACGGGTACGTTCACCGACACCGGTAAAGACGGAGTAACCACTGTGCTCGGCAGCAATATTACGAATCAGCTCCATCATGTTGACGGTCTTGCCGACACCGGCACCGCCGAACAGACCCACCTTGCCGCCTTTGGCAAATGGACAAATCAGATCGATAACCTTGATGCCTGTTTCAAGCAGTTCAGTAGTCGCTGACAGTTCGGTGTATTCAGGCGCTTCGCGATGGATACTCCATTTTTCCTCGGCACCAATATCACCGGCTTCGTCGATGGGTTCACCAAGCACGTTCATGATCCGGCCCAAAGTCTTGACACCAACGGGCACTTGAATCGGTGCACCGGTATTGTTGACCTTGACGCCACGCTGCAAACCATCGGTGGTACCAAGAGCAATGGTACGTACGACACCATCACCGAGCTGTTGCTGAACTTCCAGCGTTATATTGCTCTCTTCAATGATTAATGCGTCATAAATTTTAGGCAGTGTTTCCACCGAAAATTCGACGTCCACAACGGCGCCAATAACTTGTACGACTTGTCCAGAACTCATGTTGCCTTTCCTCTCGATCCGAATTCTTCAAATAAGGCATAGCCAGCCTTTAAGTATCAATCTAAAGTGCAGATGCACCACTGACAATTTCAGCCAGCTCCTGTGTAATCGCGGCCTGACGCGCCTTGTTGTAAACCAGTTGCAGTTCATCAATAAGCTTGCCGGCGTTATCGGTCGCACTCTTCATGGCCACCATGCGTGCAGCCTGTTCACAGGCAATATTTTCCACTACACCCTGATAAACCAGTGATTCGATATAACGCATCAACAACTGATCCAGCACCGTCTGGGCATCAGGTTCATAAATATAATCCCAGTGTTGCTGCAGCTCGTCAGACTCATCAGGCTGCAGCGGTAACAATTGCTCGAACGTCGGCTTTTGTGTCATTGAATTAACGAACTGGTTAAACACCAGATAGAGTTCGTCAATTTCTTCCTTACGGTATTTATCGAGCATAATCTTGATATTGCCGATTAGATCTTCCAGTTCCGGCTTGTCACCGAGCTGGTTCACTTGACCAACAATGTTGCCGCCGACACGTTTGAAGAAGTTTATACCCTTATTACCAATAACACTGATATCAATTTCGACATTCTGCCCGTGCCACTCCTTCATGCGCTTGAGCATCTCACGGAACATATTGGCATTCAGGCCGCCACACAGACCGCGGTCCGTTGATACGACAATCAGGCCTACGCGTTTGACATTCTCGCGCTCTACCAGAAAGCTGTGCCGGTATTCTGTGTCAGCCTGGGCCAGATGCGCGACAACATTTCTTATCTTGTCTGCATACGGACGCGCCGCCTGCATACGCTCCTGTGCCTTGCGCATTTTGCTGGCTGCGACCATTTCCATGGCCTTGGTGATCTTCTGCGTATTCTTGACGCTGGAGATCTTGGTGCGGATTTCTTTACCTACCGCCATTTCAATTCCTCAACATTCGCATGACTTGACCCGAAAATTACAATCTCTGATTTACCAGGTATTGTTCTTGGTAAAATCGTCCAGACTGGACGTCAGCTTGGCTTCAATATCATCGTCATAGTTGCCGGTCTCATTGATTTCTTTCATGAGCTCGGCCTGATTGCTATGCATATAACCCAGCAATGCGGTTTCAAAGTCGTTGATCTTGTTGAGTTCAACTTCATCAAGATAGCCTTTTTCAGCAGAGAACAGACTGACTGCCATATCGGCGACTTTCAGCGGCGCATACTGATGCTGTTTCATCAGTTCCATCACACGCTGACCGCGTTCCAGCTGCTTGCGGGTAGCTTCATCAAGGTCCGAGGCAAACTGTGCAAAAGCTGCCAGTTCACGATACTGCGCCAATGCCAGGCGCACACCGCCACCGAGCTTTTTAATGATCTTGGTCTGTGCCGCACCACCCACACGTGACACTGACAGACCGGCGTTAATGGCCGGACGGAAACCCGAATTGAACAGATCCGTTTCAAGGTAAATCTGGCCATCAGTAATCGAGATCACGTTGGTCGGCACGAATGCGGAGACGTCACCGGCCTGGGTTTCAATAATCGGCAACGCCGTCAGGGAACCGGTCTTGCCCTTGACCTTGCCATTGGTTTCTTTCTCGACATAATCAGCACTGACACGCGCGGCACGTTCAAGCAACCGGGAGTGTAAATAGAAAATGTCACCTGGATAGGCTTCACGACCTGGCGGACGGCGCAGCAACAATGACACCTGACGATAGGCCCAGGCCTGTTTGGTCAAATCATCATAAATAATCAGCGCATCTTCACCCTTGTCGCGGAAATATTCGCCCATCGCGCAACCGGCATAAGGTGCCAGATATTGCATGGCAGCTGAATCCGATGCTGTTGCAGCAACGATAATGGTGTGATCCAGCGCACCATGTTCTTCCAGCTTGCGTACCACGCTGTTAATGGAAGATGCCTTCTGGCCAACAGCGACGTAGATACATTTAATGCCGGTACCTTTCTGATTGATAATCGCATCAACCGCGACAGCTGTCTTGCCGGTCTGGCGGTCACCAATAATCAATTCGCGCTGACCTCGACCCACCGGCACCATGGCATCAACGGATTTCAAACCGGTTTGTACCGGTTGGTCGACTGATTGACGCCAGATAACACCCGGCGCAATCTTTTCAATCGGCGAGGATTCTTCGGCATCAATCGCACCCTTGCCATCAATTGGTGCGCCCAGCGAGTTCACAACACGACCCATCAGTGCCTCACCAACCGGCACTTCAAGAATGCGCTTGGTACATTTGACAACGTCACCTTCAGAGATGTGCTCGTATGCGCCCATAATCACGGCACCGACGGAATCACGTTCCAGATTAAGCGCCAGGCCATAAACATTGCCGGGGAACTCAATCATTTCGCCCTGCATGATATCGCCAAGGCCGTGGATACGGACAATACCGTCGGATACGCTGACAACTGTACCCTCGGTACGTGTCTCGGTTTCCAGATCCAGCTGCTGAATCTTCTTTTTGATCAGGTCGCTGATCTCGGTTGCACTGATTTGCATCGTTATTCCTCGTCGACTCTAACGGCGGTTTAACCGCTTAATGTTCATTACCGGCCCGGCAATATCAGTCTGGCAATTCAAGCTTAAGCCCGACCAGACCTCAAGTGAGTTCGTTACACAATTCTTCCAGCTGACCACGCACGGAAGCATCAATTACGTAATCACCGTTACGGATAATTACTCCGCCGATTAATTCCTGGTTGGTACTTTCGCTCAGCTCGATCTTGCGATCGAGTTTCCGAGCCATGGCTTCGACAATCCGCTGACGCTGGCCATCATCAAGTGGATAAGCAGAAATCACATCCACGTTAGCCAGTCCCTCAACATCGAGACGTTGCTGTTCAAATTGTTCGGCCATTTCCGGCGCATACAGCAAACGCTCGGCTTCAATCAAAAGACGAACAAAATTGGATTGGGTTTTGCTCAGGCTGCCACTGACGATACTGGTTACGATCTGCATGATTTGTTCACTGGTGACACGCGGATTTTCAAGCAGCAATCGCATCTGCTTGTCACGAACCACCGCGGTCAGCGTGACCATCAATTCCGACCATGACTTGAGTTCGCCTTCCTCCCGGGCTTGCTCGAAAGCAGCCTCGGCGTAGGGGCGTGCAATTGTTGTCTTCTCCAGCATGCCTTAAGCGTTCCTTCAGAGTTTGGCGCTGATTTTTTCGAGCATATCGCTATGGACTCTCTGATCCACTTCACGCATCAGGATTTGCTCAGCACCTGCCAGCGCCAGTTTCGCGACTTCATTCTTGAGCGTTTCACGGGCCTGGGCCACTTGATGCTCCACATCGGCCTGCGCCGCTTTTTTGATGCGCTCGGCTTCTTCCCTGGCTGCCTGCTTCGACTCTTCTATGACCTCATCACCCCGTTTGTTGGCCTGGGTGATAATGTCAGAAGCTTTTTGCTTACCTTCAGCGGCCAGCTCTTCGTAACGCTTTTCGGCCTCGTTGAACTTCTTCTGGCCTTGTTCCGCGGCAGCTAGCCCGTCGGCAATACGCTGCTCGCGCTCGGCCATTTTGTTCATGAAGACAGGCCACACGAACTTCATCGTGAACCATACAAAAATGGCGAAAGCGATACTCTGCCCAATCAGGGTCATATTGAAATTCACGGTAATTCCCCTCGGTTGATATCTGTCACAGACAAGTTATTAACCGTTGACTATTGACCCGTAGCTGCTTTCAGGGCTTCGACATAAGGATTGGCAAAGGTAAACCACATGCCGATGCCGATACCGATCATGGTCACAGCGTCAACAAGACCGGCAACCAGGAACATCTTGGCCTGAAGCATACCGGCCAGTTCAGGCTGGCGAGCAGCACCTTCAAGAAACTTGCCACCGAGCACACCGAAACCAATAGCTGTGCCGAACGCGCCCATACCAAGAATGAGCAGAACGCCCAGTGCAGTGAATGCCAAAATGCTTTCCATTGTATCCTCCGACCTAAATTAGCAATTAAGTAAGTTAAAAAAAGGCTCTAGATTAATGATGCTCGGCAGCCATAGCCAAATAGACAATCGTCAGCATCATAAAAATATATGCCTGCAACGGGATTACCAAAATATGAAATACCGCCCAGACAAAATGCGCAGGCAACTGCCATAGGCCCAACATTGCAATCAAGATAAAAATCAACTCTGCGGCATACAGGTTGCCGAAGAGTCGCAGTGCCAGCGAAACCGGCTTCGCAAACAGACTCACAACTTCCAGGATCAGGTTGAAAGGTATAAAGAGAATCTGTACGAATATGTTCTTAGAGGAGAATGGCTGCAGTGACAACTCTGCCAAGAAGCCGCCAACCCCCTTCATCTTGATACTGTAAAAAATGATCAGTGCAAAAACCGACAACGACAGTCCGAAGGTAACATTCGGGTCGGTGGTCGGCACGACCTTGAAATAGACATGATGCGGATCCATGCCGAGCGCATGTTCACCGAACAACTGGGCGCTGTAGGGCAGCCAGTCAATCGGTATTATATCCATGAAGTTCATCAGAAAGACCCAGCAGAAGATGGTCAGCGCCAGCGGCGCGATCAATTTACTGCTGCCATGGAAGGCTTCCTTGACCGAGTTATCGACGAACTCAATCAGCATTTCCACAAAATTCAGGCCGCTGCGGGGAACGCCTGCGTGAGCATTTTTGGCGCCCCAGTAAAAAACACCGATAAACAATAAACCGAGAATGACGGACCAGCCCATGGTGTCGACATTGACGGCCATGAAGCCCATCGCCTTCGCCTCTGCAGGGGTATGGGCGAAAGTCCAGCTGGCGTCTTGTAGCACCTGACCATCATAGCGCTCGTAGCCAGCCGGCAACTTACCGTAAACCAGGTTCTGAATATGATGCTGAATGTATGCAGTTGAAGTAATGCCTTCAGATGCCATGCAATTTTTTTCCTGTTCGCCGTTATTCTTACGACCTGGTCAAATACGCATTGCCAGCCATATTAATTACAACCATCCCGATATAGGTGCCGAAGAACACCCCTGGGGAAAGTGGCTTTACCCATATGAAGCAGGCCGCAAACATCAGCAGGGTCGTTGTAAGCTTTATTGCCTCGCCTACATACAACCAGCGTACCGCTGTTGATGCTGATACCGCGGCGGATTGCCTGAATACATACCTGACGAACAATGCGTTAGGCAGTACAAAAGTCAGCCCCCCCAGCAGCGAAGAATGCGCTGCTGCACTTTCTACTGTCAGAGACAACAGAAGTGCTAATACTGCAGTAATCCCGGCTTCGACAACTAACATCCTGTGTACGGCGGCCCGGTTCTTGTAATAATAGTTTTCTACGTTCAATCACCGAAATCTCGGTAGCCGGCCGCTTGTTCTGGCGCAGCCTAACCGCAGGCACAGGAAAACTGTACCGGCAGTCAGTGCCAGTTGAGGGGCAAGAGTATAATTAGATCGGCAGGGCGAATCAATCGTTTCTCAAAGCCGACAAAAAAGCCAAGCACTAACACAAGCTTACTTGATCTTTGACATAATGCCTTCAAGTTCGTCCACTGAAGTGTAACAGATGCTGAGCACGCCTTTGCCGCTTTTCTCGTGCTTGATATTGACTGCGGCACCGAAACGTTCCGACAAATCCTGTTCAAGTCTGGCAATATTCGGATCAGTTTTTTTCCGATTTGCCGGTTTGGCTCCGGCCTTGCCCGGCTGCTTGTGCTGATAACTGCGCACCAATTGCTCGGTCGCGCGCACTGACAGGCCCCGGCTGATTATTTTTTGCGCAGCTTCGCGCTGATCGGCAGCCGGCAGACCCAGCAACGTGCGTGCGTGCCCCATTTCCAGCTGGCCCTGCTCGACCAGTTCACGCACTTCCACCCGCAGATCCAGCAACCGCAACAGGTTCGTCACCGCTGTACGTGAGCGGCCAACGGCTTCGGCGACTGTTTCGTGGGTCATTTCGAACTCTTTCAGCAGGCGTTGCAGCGCACGCGCTTCTTCAATCGGATTCAGGTTTTCACGCTGAATATTTTCAATAAGACCCAGGCACATCGCGACCTGGTCCGCGACATCGCGCACCACCGCCGGAATTTCATGCAAAC